>NZ_VIKA01000086.1 GCF_006704265.1 Elioraea sp. Yellowstone
GGCCTCGGCCGCGGCCGGTGCGGCCGCGGGCTCCCCGGCCTCGGCCGCGGGCTCGACCTCGCCCGGCACGGCGGAAGGCGCAGGCGCCGCGCTGGCCTCCTCCATCAGCGCGTTCAGCGCACCGATCAGGGCGGCATCGTCGCCCTGAGGCTCGGCCTCGGTCGCCTCCAGCCCGGCGACGATCAGCTTGATGCGGTCGATCGCCTGCAGGATCACCGTGATCGCTGCCGGGGTCGGCGCCAGCGTGCCGTCGCGGAACCGGCCCAGCACGTTCTCGGCCGCGTGTGCGACCTTCTCGAGCCGCGGCAGGCCGAGGAAGCCGCAGGTGCCCTTGATCGTGTGCACCAGGCGGAAGATCTGCGACAGCGTGGCCTGGTCGTCCGGCGCCTGCTCCAGCCGGATCAGCGCGGTGTCGAGTTCCGCCAGGCTCTCGTTCGTCTCGGTCAGGAAATCGGCCAGAAGATCGTCCATCACCCCGCTCCGCGCGTTCCGGGGACGGACCATGCGACGGGGCCGACCAAGAAATCGTAAAGCGTGGCGCGCTCACTCGGCGGACCGGGGCGGTGCCAGGCTCAGCAGCGGCAGCGCACCACCCATCAGCAGCGAAACGGTGACGCCCTCGCGGCGCGCGAGCACCATCATCATCGGCGCGGCCACCCCGCGCGGCCCGCCGGCGGAGGCGATCGCGAGCGGGTCCTCGCCGGCGATCAGGGCGGCGAGCCCCGCCGGCCAGGCCGCGCCCTCGCCGGCCGGCTGGATCACGAGCTGCGCCGCCGGGTCCCCTGCGCATACGATCGTACCGCCGCGCGGCAGGGCCTCGCCCGCCACCAGCAGGGCGTTCATCAGCACCCGGCCAAGCGGACCGAGCGGCTGGTCGGGGGCGGCGACACGGCTGATGTCGAGGCTGGCGCGGCCGGCGGCGAGAACGCCCTCCGCCATCGCGGCGATCGCCGCCACCGAGAGTGCCTGCTGGCCCGCCCCCCAGGCGGCGCGGAGGTACTTCAGCCGCCGCGCGAGCTGCCCCGCCGCCTCGCCGGCCAGACCGAGCGCCTCCTGGCGCGCCGCGGGGTCGTCGAGGCCGAGGATCTCGACCGCGGCGCCGATTGTCGCGAGCGGGCCGCTCAGGTCGTGGGTCAGCCGCGCGCAGACCAGCTCGGCCAGGACGGCGCAGCCGGTCATGCCCGGACGCCGCACCGCGGCACGGGAGCGGCCCCGGCGTTCTGCGCCGGTCCGGTGCAGGGGGGGATGCTGGCGGCCAAGGCCATGGGATCGTCCCTCGCTGTCACGTGCCCGAACGCCCCGCCCATGCGGCCCGTCGGCCGTCACTCCAGAACAATAGCGGCAATTTCCTGGCAGGGTATTACCGGTGCGGACAGGGGTGGTTGGACAGCGCGCGGGCGCGACCCTATCTTGCGGCAGTGCCAGTGACACAAGCGGGCCAGGCGATGCGCGATCCGTTCGGGCGGGAGATCACCTATCTCCGCGTCTCGGTCACCGACCGCTGCGACCTTCGCTGCGTCTACTGCATGGCGGAGGAGATGACCTTCCTGCCGAAGGCGGAGCTCCTCACGCTCGAGGAGCTGGAGCGCGTCTCGGCCGCCTTCATCCGCCTCGGCGTGCGCAAGATCCGGCTGACCGGCGGCGAGCCGCTGGTGCGGCGCGACGTGATGCGGCTGGTCCGCGCCCTCGGCGCGCGCATCGGCCGGGGGCTCGACGAGCTCACCGTCACCACCAACGGCAGCCAGCTCGCCCGTTTCGCCGACGACCTCGCCGCCGCCGGCGTGCGCCGGATCAATGTCAGCCTCGACACGCTCGACCCGGCCAAGTTCACCGCGATCACCCGCTGGGGCAGGATCGAGAAGACGCTGGACGGGATCTTCGCCGCGCGCGCCGCGGGGCTTGCGATCAAGATCAACGCGGTCGCGCTCAAGGGGGTGAACGAGGACGAACTCGACCGCATGGTCGCCTGGTGCGGCGAGCACGGCTTCGACCTCTGCCTGATCGAGACCATGCCGATGGGCGACATCGGCGGCGACCGCACCGACCAGTACCTGCCGCTCTCGATCGTGCGCGCGCGTCTCGCGCGGTCCTGGACGCTGGAGGAGACCGACTACGCCACCGGCGGTCCGGCGCGCTACGTGGTGGTGCGCGAGACCGGGCGGCGCATCGGCTTCATCACGCCGATGACCCACAATTTCTGCGAGAGCTGCAACCGCGTGCGGCTGACCTGCACCGGCACGCTCTACATGTGCCTCGGCCAGGACGACGCGGCCGATCTGCGCGCGCCGCTGCGCGCCAGCGACGACGACGCGGCGCTGGAGGCGGCGATCCTGGAGGCGATCGCGCGCAAGCCGAAGGGCCATGACTTCGTCATCGACCGCCGCCGCAACCGCCCCGCGGTCGCGCGCCACATGAGCCTCACCGGCGGCTGAGCCGCCGCGCCCGGACCGTCCCCGCACCGCAAGGAGCCGTCGCCATGCGCGCGAGCGTGATCCAGATGAATCCCGGCCACGACAAGGCCAAGAACATCGCCGCCGCGGAACGGCTGGCCGAGGCGGCGATCGCGGCCGACCGGCCCGACTTCATCGCGCTCCCCGAGATGTGGACCTGCCTCGGCGGCGATGCCGCGGCCAAGCGGGCCGCCGCCGAGCGCCTGCCCGGCACGGGCGGATCGAACGAGCCCGGCCCCGCCTACGCCTTCCTGCGCGACCTCGCCGTGAGGCACCGCATCGTCGTGCATGGCGGCTCGATGGCCGAGGACGCGGGCGAGAAGCTCTACAACACCACGGTCGTGTTCGGCCCCGACGGGGCCGAGCTCGCGCGCTACCGCAAGATCCACCTGTTCGACATCGTCGCCCCCGACGGCACCGGCTACCGCGAGAGCGCCACCTTCGGCCGCGGCGAGGAGGTCGTCACCTACCGCGCGAACGGCTCCACGGTCGGCTGCACGATCTGCTACGACGTGCGCTTCCCCGAGCTCTACCTGAAGCTGCGCCAGAAGGGCGCGACCGTGATCGTCGTGCCGGCCGCCTTCACCCTGCAGACCGGCAAGGATCACTGGGAGACGCTGCTCCGCGCGCGCGCGATCGAGACCCAGTGCTGGATCCTCGCCGCCGCGACCTGGGGCCGCCACGAGGAGAAGGGCCAGCCCCGCTTCACCTACGGCCATTCGCTGGTGATCGATCCCTGGGGCCACGTGGTCGCCAAGGTGTCGGACGGCGAGGGCTTCGCCACCGCGCGGATCGACCATGCGCTGACCGAGCGCGTGCGCCGCGACATGCCGGTGCTGGACCACCGCGTGCTGGCGTGAGCCCGCCGCGGCTCGCCTTCCTCGCCGCCGAGACGGAGGCGGCGCGGACGGCGCGCGCCCGGCTCGTCGCCCGCTACGGCGAGGCCGATCCGGAGACGGCGGAGGCGATCGTCGCCCTCGGCGGCGACGGGTTCATGCTCGAGACCCAGCACCGTTTCCTCGGCAAGAACCGGCCGATCTACGGCATGAACTGCGGCTCGGTCGGCTTCCTGATGAACGACTTCCGCGAGGACGACCTGCCGGCGCGGATCGCGCGCGCCCAGGCGGCCGTGCTGCACCCGTTGCGCATGCGCGCCGAGACCGTCATCGACGGCGTCGCCGAGGCGCTCGCGATCAACGAGGTCTCGCTCCTGCGCGAGCAGCGCCAGGCGGCGAAGATCCGCATCCTGGTGGACGGCAAGGTCCGCCTGCCCGAGCTGATCTGCGACGGCGTGCTGATCTCGACCCCGGCCGGATCGACCGCCTACAACCTCTCGGCGCACGGGCCGATCGTGCCCCTGGGCGCGAACCTCCTGCCGCTCACGCCGATCAGCGCCTTCCGGCCGCGGCGCTGGCGCGGCGCGCTCCTGCCCGCGAGCTCGGAGGTGGTGTTCGAGGTGCTGGAGGCGGCGAAGCGTCCGGTCGCCGCGGTCGCCGACTACACCGAGGTGCGCGACGTGCTGCGCGTCACCGTGCGCGAGGACCGCGGCGTGTCCCTGACGATGCTGTTCGACCCCGACCACTCGCTCAGCGAGCGGATCATCGCCGAGCAGTTCACCGTCTGAGACACGGCGTGCCGCCGGCCGAACGGCGTGCCCTCAGCGCGCGGCGAGGCGCCGGTTCAGGGCGAGCTCGGCCTCGGTGAGCTGGAAGCCGACGATCACGGTGTAGGCGGAGGCCGGCCGCTCGGCCGAGACCGGCAGGGTGAGGGTCACCTCCTCGCCGCTGAGCCTCAGCCGCGACCGGTTCGCCGGGAACTCGGCGGCAACGGTGTAGACGGCCTTGTCGAGGATCCGGTCCTGCGGATCGGTCACCGCGACGAAATAGGGGATGCTGATGCTGCGCTCGCGCGCCGCCGGCCCACGCATCGCCTCCATCGCCAGCGTCAGCGTCACCTCCACGCTGCGGCGGCGATCGGCGAACGCGCAGCGTCCGGCCAGGCCGGTGATGCGCGCGTTGACGATCAGGTCGGTCAGGTCCTGGCTGTCGGGGGCGCGGTAGCGGCGCAGATCCGCCGCATCGGCGAGCGCGACCGCGGCCGGACAGTCCGGCCGCGCCGTCTGGACCACCGGCGCGGCTCCGGTGCCGCCGCCGCGCAGGCCGGATTCGCCGCAGGCGGCCAGCGCCAGCGGCAGCAGCGCCAGGGCAAGCGGGCGCATCAGCCGGCCCCGCCCGCGACGCGGTCGTGTGTGCCGTCGCAGAAGGGTGGCCCGCCCGTCCGCTTGCAGCCGCAGAACCAGACCGTCTCGTCCCTGTCGGCCTTCCAGGTCACGGGCTTGAACCCGGTGCCCTTGTGCGCGCCGTCGCAGAAGGGCTGCTTGCCCGACAGCCCGCAGGCGCACCACCAGTACTTCTCGCCCGCCTTCACCTCGACCGCGAAGGGCGCGGCCTGGGCCATCTTCGGCAGGCCCTCGCGCACGGCTTGCGTCATCACGTTCTCCTCGGCCCCGCCATCGACCCTTGAAGCGGCGCGCCCGCCGGGCACTATGGGGACGCGGTCGGGTGGCCGCAACCGGCGCGAGTGCGATGACCGAGACGAGACCGCGACTGACGATCCTGCTGGCGGGCCCGCGCGGGTTCTGCGCCGGGGTCGATCGCGCCATCCGCATCGTCGAGGAGGCGTTGAAGCGGTTCGGCCCGCCGGTCTATGTGCGCCACGAGATCGTGCACAACCGCGTCGTGGTCGAGAGCCTGGAGGCCAAGGGCGCGGTGTTCGTCGACGAGCTCGACGAGGTGCCGCCCGAGCACGTCAAGGCCGGCGTGCCGGTGGTGTTCAGCGCGCACGGGGTGCCCAAATCCGTCCCGGCGGAGGCCGAGGCGCGCGGCCTGATCCAGCTCGACGCCACCTGCCCGCTGGTCACCAAGGTACATCGCGAGGCCGAGAAGCACTTCGCCAGGGACCGCCACCTGCTGCTGATCGGCCATGCCGGGCACCCGGAGGTGATCGGCACGATGGGCCAGCTCCCGGAGGGTGCGGTGACGCTGGTCGAGGATGTGGAGCAGGCGCGGCGCGTCCAGCCGCCGACGTCCGCGGGCCTCGCCTACATCACCCAGACCACGCTGTCGGTGGACGACACCGCCGAGATCATCGCCGTGCTGCGCGAGCGCTTCCCCGCGATCGAGGGGCCGCGGCGGGAGGACATCTGCTACGCGACCACCAACCGCCAGGCGGCGGTGAAGGCGATCGCGCCGCGCGCCGACCTCACCGTCGTGATCGGCGCGCCCAACTCGTCCAACTCGCAGCGCCTGGTGGAGGTCGCGCGCAAGGCCGGCTGCCCGCGCGCGGTGCTGGTGCAGCGCGCGCGCGACCTCGCCCGCGTGCCGCTCGCGGGGGTGGAGACGCTGGCGCTGACCGCCGGCGCCTCGGCGCCCGAGGCGCTGGTCGAGGAGGTGATCGAGCTGCTGCGCCAGCACTACACCGTCCATGTCGAGGAGGTGCGGGTGGCGGAGGAGTCGGTGATCTTCCGCCTCCCCTCCGCACTCGCGGTCTGACCCAGCGGCATGGCCGTCTACACCGAGGTCTCGGACGAGGCGCTGGCCGCCTTCCTCGCGCACTACGACATCGGCGGGCTGGTCTCGTTCAAGGGCATCGCCGAGGGCGTGGAGAACTCCAACTTCCTGCTGGTGACCGAGCGCGGCCCCTGGATCCTCACGCTCTACGAGAAGCGCGTCGATCCCGGTGACCTGCCCTACTTCCTCGGCCTGATGCAGCACCTGGCGCAGCACGGCGTGACCTGCCCGCTGCCCGTCGCCTGCCGCGACGGGGCGCTGGCGCGCGAGCTCTGCGGCAGGCCCGCGGCGATCGTCACCTTCCTGCCGGGCGTGTGGCCGCGGCGCATCCGCAACGAGCACTGCGCCGGCGTGGGCGATGCGCTGGCCCGTCTGCACGCGGCGGGCGAGGGCTTCGCGCCGAGGCGCGCGAATGCGCTCGGCCCCGAGGGCTGGCCGCCCCTGCTCGCGCGCTGCCGCGCGGGCGCCGACACCGTGCGCGAGGGGCTCGCGGCCGAACTCGAGACGGCGCTCGGCGCGATCCTCGCCGCCTGGCCTTCCGGCCTGCCCGCGGGGCACATCCACGCCGATCTCTTCCCCGACAACGTGTTCTTCCTCGGCGAGCGCGTCTCGGGGCTGATCGACTTCTACTTCGCCTGCACGGATCTCTACGCCTACGATCTCGCGGTCTGCCTCAACGCCTGGTGCTTCGAGGCGGACGGCTCGTTCAACGTCACCAAGGGGCGGCTGATGATCGGCGCCTACGAGGCGAGGCGTCCGCTCTCGGCGGCGGAGGCCGAGGCGCTGCCGGTGCTCTGCGCGGGGGCCGCCCTCCGCTTCCTGCTGACGCGTCTGCACGACTGGCTGCATCACCCTCCGGGCGCCCTCGTCACGCCCAAGGACCCGCTCGAGTATCTGCGCAAGCTGCGCTTCCACCGCGCGGTGCGCGGGGTCGCCGACTATGGCCGGTGACACCCCGTGATCGAGGCCTGGACCGGCGCAGCGACATGAAACGACCGCCCGCTCACGCCGGACCGGACGCCGCCGCGACGCGCCCCCTGATCGAGGCGTGGACGGATGGCGGGTGCCGGCCCAATCCGGGTCCCGGCGGCTGGGGGGTGGTGCTGCGCTGGAACGGTCACGTGAAGGAGCTTTCCGGCGCCGAGGCGGAGACCACCAACAACCGCATGGAGCTCACCGCCGCGATCGCCGCGCTGGAGGCGCCCAAGCGCCCGGCGCGGCTGGTCATCCACACCGACAGCGAATACGTGCGCAATGGTGTCACCCGCTGGATCAAGGGCTGGGTGCGCAACAACTGGCGCAATGCGGCGCGTGAGCCGGTGGCGAACCAGGACCTGTGGCGGCGCCTGCTTGCCGCGGCCGAGCGGCACGAGGTGGAGTGGCGCTGGGTGCGCGGCCATGCCGGCGACCCGATGAACGAGCGCGCGGACGCGCTGGCGACGGCGGCGCGCGAGGCGGCCGGACGTGGCGGCGGCTGAGGCGCAGCGGCCGGCGGTGAGGCCGTCCGCCTGGCCGGCGCGCCGGCTCGCGTGACACCTCTGCGCGGGGATGCTTTCATCCCCTGCCGATGGACCTGCCGCTCTCCGCAGCACCTCTCGCGCCGGTCGCCGCGGCGCCCGCCGAGCCCTACACGGTGCTGCTGCCGGCGCACCAGACCGCTCCGCTGGTGTTCGCCTCGCCCCATTCCGGGCGCGACTACCCCGCCGAGTTCCTGGCCGAGTCGCGGCTCGATGCGCTGACGCTCCGGCGCAGCGAGGACAGCTTCGTCGAGGAGCTGTTCGCCGCCGCCCCGCGCGCCGGCTGCCCGTTGATCCACGCCCGGTTCCCGCGCGCCTGGTGCGACGTCAACCGCGAGCCGTGGGAACTCGACCCGGCGATGTTCGACGCGCCGCTGCCCGACTTCGTCAATGCGGCGAGCCCGCGCGTCGGCGCGGGTCTCGGCACGATCGCGCGCGTGGTCGCCACCGGCGAGCCGATCTACCGGCGCAAGCTCTCCTTCGCCGAGGCCGAGGCGCGCATCGCCGCGTGCTGGCGCCCCTACCACGCCGCGCTCGCGGCGCTGATCGCCGACACGGTGCGGCGGTTCGGCTGCTGCCTGCTGATCGACTGCCACTCCATGCCGGCGCAGACGCCGGTGCTCGGCCGGATGCGGCCGGCGGACGTGGTGCTGGGCGACGCGCACGGGACCTCCTGCGCCGCGCTGGCGACCCGCCGGGTCGAGGAGGGGCTGGCGCGCATCGGGCTCGTGGTGCGGCGCAACGAGCCCTATGCGGGCGGCTACGTGACGCGCCATTACGGCCGTCCGCGCGAGGGCGTGCATGCGCTGCAGATCGAGCTGGCCCGCGGGCTGTACATGGACGAGGCGCGGATCGAGCGCGCCGCGGGCTTCACGCGGCTGCAGGACGAGCTCGCGCGGCTGATCGAGGCGCTCGCCGCCGCCGACTGGACCGCGCTCCGTCCGTGAGGACGCGCGAGGCCGCCGGATCGTCGCCGATCGTGCGCGACAGCGCGGCGGCCGACATCGGGGCGATCGCGGCGATCTACCGCCACCACGTGCTGACCGGGCTGGCGAGCTTCGAGGAGGTGCCGCCGGATGCCGAGGAGATGGCACGCCGGCGGGCGGCGGTGGTGGAGGGGGGGATGCCCTGGCTGGTGGCCGTCGACCCGGCGGGGATGGTGCTCGGCTACGCCTATGCCGGTCCGTACCGGCCGCGGCCGGGCTACCGCTACACGGCCGAGGACTCGGTCTATGTTGCGCCCGAGGCGATCGGGCGCGGGGTCGGTCGGGCGCTGCTCGGCGCGCTCGTCGCCCGCTGCGAGGCGCTGGGATTCCGCCAGCTCGTCGCCGTCATCGGCGACTCGGGCAATGCCGCCTCGATCGGGCTCCATCGGGCGCTCGGTTTCGCCCAGGTGGGCCTGCTACCCTCGGTCGGGTTCAAGTTCGGCCGCTGGGTCGACGGGGTGCTCATGCAGCGCGCCCTCGGCCCGGGCGCGACCGCTCTGCCGGATCGGCCGCGCCCCGGCTGAGGGCGAAAAAAATGGCCGCCCTTGCGGGGCGGCCAAGTTTAGGGAGGAAACGTCCAAGAAAGGCAGACAGCATGGCCGGAGCCATGGTGCTGCGGTGCACAAATTAGGGATGGCGCAGAGCGGCGGCAAGGCCTTTTTGCACCGCAGCAGATGCAGCCCCGCTCCGCCATGCACGCATGGCGATGACAGTCCCGTATTGTGGGACTGGGCGTGCCCGTCGGGGTTGTTGGCACGTGATGTGCGTCGGCGGAGCCGAGCACGGCCGGCCGAAGCCCGGCCGCAGGTCCGCGGGAATCGCTGCATGCCCCTTCGCCTCGCCCTCGTCCTGATCGTCCTGGTCGGTGCCGCGTCCGCCGCCGCCACGCCAGCACCGGGCACCGCCGCGCCGGGCGAGCTCTGCCGTCCAGCGATCCGCGCCGCGGAGCGCGCCTACGGCATCCCGTTCGCCCTGCTCGCGGCGCTCGGGCGGGTCGAGAGCGGCCGGCGCGACCCCGAGACCGGCACCTTCGGCCCCTGGCCCTGGACCATCAATGCCGAGGGGAGGGGACAGTTCTTCCCCACCAAGACGGAAGCGATTGCCGAGGTGCGTCGGTTGCAGGCGCGCGGTGTCCGTTCGATCGACGTCGGCTGCATGCAGATCAACCTGATGCACCACCCGCACGCCTTCGCCACTCTCGAGGACGCCTTCGATCCGGCGAAGAACGCGGACTATGCCGCGCGGTTCCTGGTCGAGCTCAAGCAGAAGACGAACAACTGGCTGCAGGCGGCGGCGCACTACCATTCGCATACGCCGGAGTTCGCCGAGGCCTATCGCGCCAAGGTGGTGGCCGCCTGGCCGGAGGAGAGCCGCCTTCCCCGTCCGGTCGGCACCTCGGCCGCAGGCGGGCTTGCCATGGCCACCCCGATCGCGCCGGCGGTGCCGGGCGGGCCGGGGCGCATCATCAGCCTCGGTTCCTCGGGGCGCGTGCTCGCCGGTTCCGCCGGGCGCGACCTCGCCGCCTACCGCGCGAGCCCGATCCCGGTATCGGGGCGGGCCCTGCCACGGCCCTGGCGCTGACCGATGTTCCCCGACGCGGCGACGATGCGCTTGCGGTCGGCCTGCCGACCACGCTACGCTCGGGCAACGATACCGGCATTGTCCGAGGGAGAAGTCCCCATGCGCGTCCTGGCCGTCGCGGCGCTGCTCGCCGCACTGAGCCTTCCCGCCCTGGCCGGCCCCTGCTCGGCGCCGCCACCGCCGGTGAACACCTCGTCCCTGCCCGCCGGCGCCTCTTCCGGCTGAGCGCCGGCCGTCAGCCGCGCAGGCGCCGCAGCAGCCCGGCCGCGGCGGCGTCCAGCATCGTCTCCTCGTCCAGCCCATAGAGGCGATAGAGCGAGGGAATGTCCCCCGCCTGGCCGAAGCGGTCGACGCCGAGGGGCTCGACGCGGTGGCCGTGCACGGCGCCGAGCCAGGCGAGCGCCGCGGGGTGGCCGTCCAGCACCGTCACGATCGCCGCATCGGGTGCCAGCGGGGCCAGCAGCGTCTCGATCCAGGCCTCCGCGGCCGTGCCGGCGCGGCGCGCGCGCGCGGCGCGCAGCCACTCCGCGTGCAGCCGGTCGGGGCTGGTGACCGCGAGCAGCCCCGCTCCCGGCACGTCCTCGCGCACCGCCTCGAACGCGGCGCGCGCCTCCGGCGCGACCGGCCCCTGGTAGGCCAGCGCCAGCGCCGCACCCGGCGCGGGCGGCACCAGCCAGTAGCCGCCGCGGATGACAGCCTCGCGGTCCAGCGTTCGGGCGGGCTGCGCGATCGCGCGCGTCGACAGCCGGAGCCAGACCGAGGAGCCCTCCGGCGCCTGCATGTGCGCGAAGCCCCAGGCCATGATCGCGGCGAGCTCGTCGACGAAGGCGGGCTCGTAGAAGGCCAGCCGATCCTGGCCGATGCCGATCAGCGGCGTATAGACCGACTGGTGCTGCCCGCCCTCGGGGGCGAGCGAGATGCCCGACGGGGTGGAGACGAGCATGAACCGGCTGTCCTGGTAGCAGCCGTACATCAGCGCATCGAGGCCGCGCCCGACGAAGGTGTCGTAGACCGTGCCGACCGGCAGCAGGCGCGCGCCGTTCAGGTCGTGGCTGAGCCCGGCGGCGGCCAGCAGCAGGAACAGGTTCTGCTCCGCGATGCCGAGCTCGATGTGCTGCCCCTCCGGCGTCATCACCCATTTCTGCGGCGAGGCGACCTTCTGGTCGCGGAACACGTCGTTGCGCAAGCTGCGGCTGAACACGCCGCGCCGATTCACCCAGGGCCCGAGCGAGGTCGAGACGGTCACGTCCGGGCTCATGGTGACGATGCGCGCGGCGAGCGGCGCGAGCTCGCCCTGGCCGCGGCCGATCTCGGAGAGGATCTGGCCGAACCCTTCCTGGGTGGACATCTTCCGCCCCTCGGGCGGGCGCGGATGGGGCAGCGCGGCCGGCACGGGGACCGGCGGAGCGGAGAGGCGCCGGCGGCCCTCGCCGCGCGCATAGGGGCAGGACGCCAGCAGCGCGCGCGCCTCGGCCTCGAGCGGGCCGAAGCCGGCGAAGGGCTCCCATTCCCGCCCCGGCTCGATGCCGTTCGCGGCGCGGAACGCCTCCATCTGTTCCTTCGTCATCAGCCCGGCGTGGTTGTCCTTGTGGCCGGCGAAGGGCAGACCCATGCCCTTGATGGTGTAGGCGATGAAGGCGGTCGGCTGGTCGGAGCCCGCCGCCGCGCGCAGCGTATCCAGCACCAGCCCCATGTCGTGCCCGCCGAGATTGGTCATGAGCGCGGCGAGCGCGTCGTCGCTCAGCGGATCGATGATCGCGCGCAGGCGGCGGTCGCGGCCGAGATCGGCGTGCAGCGCCTCGCGCCAGGCGGCGCCGCCCTGGAAGGTGAGCGCGGCATAGGTGCTGTTCGGGCAGTCGTCGATCCAGGCACGCAACGCGCCCCCGCCCGGACGCGCGAAGGCCGCCTCCAGCTTCCGTCCGTATTTCAGCGTCACCACGTTCCAGCGCATGTCGCGGAACAGGCCCTCGATGCGGTGGAACAGCCGGTCCGGCACGATCGAATCGAGCGACTGGCGGTTGTAGTCGATGATCCACCACACGCCCTGCACGTCGTGCTTCCAGCTCTCCAGCAGGGCCTCGTAGATGTTGCCCTCGTCGAGCTCGGCATCGCCCACCACGGCCACCATCCGCCCCGCCTGCGCGCCCTCGGGGGCGAACCCCTTCAGCCGCACGTAGTCGCGGATCAGCGCGGCGAAGTTGGTGATCGCGACGCCGAGCCCGACCGAGCCGGTGGAGAAGTCGACGTCGTCGCCGTCCCTGGTGCGCGAGGGATAGGGCTGGATGCCGCCGATCGCGCGGAACCTCTCGAGCCGCTCGCGCGACACCCGGCCGAGCAGGTAGTGGATCGCGTGGAACACCGGCCCCGCATGCGGCTTCACGGCCACCCGATCCTCCGGCCGCAGCACGTCGAGATAGAGCGCCGTCATCAGCGTCGCGACCGAGGCGCAGGAGGCTTGGTGCCCGCCGACCTTCAGCCCGTCGAGATTGGGGCGGATGTGGTTGGCGTGGTGGATGATCCACGACGAGAGCCACAGGATCCGCTTCTCGAGCGCCTCCAGCACGGCGACCCGGCGCGCATCCGCCGGCGCCTCGGTGATGCTCCTGAGCCCGTCCGCCATGGTCGGCCCCCCTCGGACGCTCACACCCAGCCGCGCGCGAGACGCTTCAGCGCGGTCGCGGCGGCGCGCTTGCCCTCGCCGACATAGGCCTCGTGGTTCGCCTCGATCGCGTCGCGGTCGTACAGGTAGTTCACCATCAGCCCCGCACTCTCCTTCAGCCCCTTGTCGGAGGTGTCGGCGAGCCAGTTCAGCCGCTCGGCGCGCGCGCCGTTGGTCAGGTGGAAATGCGCCACCGGATCGCGCGCGCGGCCGCGCCCGTCGCTCTCGGCCAGCAAGTAGCGCGCGCAGAGCCTGAGAAGCACGGGGCGTGCCGCCTCGGCGAGGGCCGCGTCGCGGTGCCAGCCGCGTCGTGCGAGCAGACGCGCGAGGGGGTGCCTCTCCTCCTCCCCCTCCGCCGCGCCCAGCGCCTCGGCGAGCCGGTCGGCCTCGTCGTCGGTGAGCAGGCGGTCCTCGGCGGCGAGTTTCTCGTCGAGCCAGCGCCGGAAGCCGGGGATCGGCGAGAGCGTGGCGAAGGTCTTGAGGTTGCGGAACTCGGCCGAGAGCCGGTCCACGACCTGCTTGATCAGGAAGTTGCCGAAGCTGATCCCCGAGAGCCCGCGCTGGCAGTTGCTGATCGAGTAGAAGATCGCGGTATCGGCCTCGGCCGGGTTCATCACCGGCGCCTTCTCGTCGAGCAGCGCATGGACGTTGTCGGCGAGCCCCTTGACCAGCGCGACCTCGACGAAGATCAGCGGCTCGCCCTCCATCGCCGGGTGGAAGAAGGCGTAGCAGCGGCGGTCGGAATCGACGCGGTTCTTGAGGTCGCGCCAGGAGCGGATCTCGTGCACCGCCTCGTAGCCGACCAGCTTCTCGAGGAGCGAGGCCGGGCTGTCCCAGTCGATCCGGCGCAGGCGCAGGAAGCCCACGTCGAACCAGGCGGCGAGCAGGCTGCGGAAGTCGTCGTCGAGTGCCGCGAGTGCCGGGTCGCCGCGCGCGTGGCGCATCAGCTCGGCGCGCATGTCGACCAGGAACTTCACCCCTTCGGGGATGGAAGTGAACTGGGTCAGCAGCCGCACGCGCGGCGCCTCGAGGACGCGGCGCAGCCGGGCGAGCGCCCTGGCGCGCGCGGGCGGATCGACCGCATCGGCCGCCGCCCGCAGTGCCTCCTGCAGCAGTGCGGGGTCGGCGTCGAAGCCGGCGAGGGTGCGCAGGAATGCGAGCCGTCCCTCGGCATCGGCCGCGAGATAGGCCTGCGCCAGCCGGGCCGAACGCGCGCGCGCGGAGACCTCGCCCCCCTTCGCCTCGAGGCAGGCGCGCATCTGCTCCGCGATGTCGGCAGGCTCGCCCGCGCCCCCGGCGACGTCACGCCAGGCCGTGAGCAGACGCCGCAGCGCGCGGTCGAACAGGCCGCGCTCGGCGGCAGCGGTGTCGGTCGGTCCTCCGCGGTTCATGCATCCAGACTACACCGCCGCGAGCACCCCCGGCAGATGGTCGGCGAGATCCTCGGCGATCAGCAGCGGCCCGGCGCGGCGCGCGGCGGCGGCATGCGCCCAGGCGGCGGCGCAACCGGCCTCCCAGGCCGGCATGCCCTGCGCGACGAGTGCCGCGGCGATGCCGGCCAGCACGTCGCCGGTGCCCGCGGTCGCGAGCGAGGGCGGCGCACCGGCGGTGATCGCGGCGCGACCGTCGGGCGCGGCGATGATCGTGTCGCTGCCCTTCAGCAGCACCGCCCCGCCGATCCGCCGCGCCGCCGCGCGCGCGGCGGCGAGCCGGTCCGGCCCGGGCGCACCGAACAGCCGCGCGAACTCCCCCTCGTGCGGCGTGACC
>NZ_VIKA01000087.1 GCF_006704265.1 Elioraea sp. Yellowstone
GCGCCGCCCTGCCGGCCGGCGCGGCCGTGGAACAGGTCGTGCTGGTGGACGAGCGCGACCGCCCGGTCGGCGTCATGGAGAAGCTCGCGGCGCATCGCGAGGGCCGCCTGCACCGCGCGCTCTCGGTGGTGCTGCGCGCGCCGGACGGGCGGTTCCTGCTGCAGAGGCGCGCCGCGGGCAAGTACCACTCCGGCGGGGTGTGGACCAACACCTGCTGCGGCCATCCGCGGCCGGGCGAGCCGGTGGCGCAGGCGGCGCTGCGGCGGCTGCGCGAGGAGATGGGGATCAGCCTGGCCGTGCTGACCCCGCTGTTCCAGACGGTCTACCGCGCGCCGGTCGGCGGCGCCCTGGTGGAGCACGAGTATGTGCACGTCTTCGGCGCGGTGTGGCACGGCGACTGCGTCCCGGAGCCGGCGGAGGTCGAGGCCTGCGCCTGGGTCGAGGCGGCGGCGCTGCGCGCCGATCTCGGCCTCCGGCCGGAGCGGTACTCGGTGTGGTTCCGCCGCTACGCGGCGATGTTCTGGGAGCGGATGACGGCCTGAAGCGGTCGCCACACGCGCGGAGACCGCTTCCACCTGTCCCTGCGGGCATCGTCACGCCTACGGCCGATTCCAGCCGTATGCGATCTGCTCCAGCGCGGACCGCACGGAGCCGGGAACGGCCGGATGCGCGAGAATGCCCGCCCGGAGGGACTGGCGCGGTTCCCGGCCGGCGGCACGATCCGGCGGGCCTCTCTGCCACGCGGCCGCGTCATGCCCCCCTCCCGCGCCGGCGCGGGCGTCCGCCACCGGGGCCGCACGGGTCCGCAACAGCGTCCAGCCGCTCCAGGGTCGCGCAGAACGCCGAGGCCAAGCGTGTCGGAACCCGGCCGTGCGGGACGACCAGGGTCGCCTCGAGAAGGAGCCGCGGGACGAGCGGACGTGTGACGAGGCCTTGCGCGCGGGCTTCGGCGAGTCCGAACCCGTCGAGGACGGCGACGCCCGCCCCCGCGCGCACCAGCGCGCATGCGATGCTCGATTGCGACACCTCGACCGCGAGCCGCCACTGGACCCCGGCCCGTGCCTGCGCCGCGAGCAACGCTTGCCCGACCGGCTGCCGCGCGCCGAGCGAGATCACGGCGATCCCCGCGAGGTCGCCGAGGGTGAGATGCCGGCGGGAGGCCAGTCTGTGATCGCGCCGGAGCGCGCAGCCGATCGCCGATGAGCGGAACGGCCGCGCCTCGACCCGGCGATCGCCGGTGTCGCCGAGGATCACGCCGAGATCGGCACGGTGATCGGCGACGTGATTGACCACCTCGAGGGCCGACATGGCGCGCAGCCGCACCGACACGTCCTGGTGCCGCGCCCGGAAGACCTCGACGGCGGGCGGCAGGAGAGCCGTGGCGAGGACGGGCACGGCGGCGATGCAGAGCTGTCCGCTCTGCCCCGCCCGCAACGCCTCGGCCAATCGCTCCAGCCCGTCGATGCTCGCAAGCGTGCCGAGCAGTTCGGGGAGCAGCGCATGCGCCTCGGGGGTCGGTACCAGTTGCCTGCGGTCGCGCCGGAAGAGGGCGAAGCCGAGCCGTTGCTCCGCCTGCTGCAGCATCTTGCTCGCCGCCGGCTGGGTGATGCCGAGCTCAAGGGCCGCCGCGGTGACGCTGCCGGTCTCCATGACCGCCCGGAAGACCTCGAGCTCGCGCAGGTTCAGCTTCATAACCTTTCATACATGATTCTTGCAGTTCCCTCTATTTGACAGAATGCATTCGCCTCCGCACGCTCTGCCGCAGGCGCAGCGCGCGGAGGGAGCGTGAGGGTCGTCGGCATCAGGGGATTCCTTGTCGGTTTCGCACCCGATCCGGCGCTCGGCAACGCGTCGGCCGTGATCCGCCGGCGTGACTTCCTGCTGCTCCAGCTGATCGGCGAGGACGGCTCCGCCGGCTGGGGGGAAGTGTTCGCCTCTCCCTTCGCCGCGTCCGCCTTCGTGCGGGCGAGGCTGGCGCCGCTGATCCTCGGACGGTCCTCGCGGGACCTCGGCCGGCTGTATCACGACATGGTGGCGACGCTCGGCTATGACCGGCGTGGCGCTGCGATGATGGCGATCTCCGCCGTGGACATGGCCTTGCACGACCTCGCCGCGCGCAGCCAGGGCATGAGCGTCGCGCAGATGCTCGGCGGAGGTCTGCGCGATCGTCTCCTCGCCTATGCGAGCGGTCCGTTCATCGCCGAACGGGGGGCCCCCTACGACGCCTATCCCCGCGAGGTCGAGGCTCTGCTTCGCCGCGGCTTCCGGGCCATCAAGCCGCGCGTCGGCATCGCTCCCCGTCAGGATGGGCTGGCGATGAGGGCGATGCGGCGGCAGGTCGGTCCCGACATCGCGCTGATGGTGGACATCAACCAGGGCTACACCGTGGGGGCAGCCATCGAGAGCGCGCGGCGCATGGAGGAGGCGGAGCTCCTCTGGATCGAGGAGCCGCTGCAGCCCGAGGACGTCGGCGGCTATCGGCAGGTCGCGCGGGCGGCGCGATGCGCGATCGCGGGAGGCGAGGCCCTGGCGAGCCTGGCGGCGTTCCGCGACTTCCTGCAGGCGCAGACCTTCTCGGTGCTGCAGCCCGACCTGACCGTCTGCGGCGGCTTCACGGGGCTGCGGCGCGTCGCCGCCCTGGCCGACGCCTTCGACGTCCCGGTGATCCCGCACGTCTTCGGCACGACGGTGAACGCGCATGCCGCGCTGCAGGCGGCGGCACTGCTGACCGCCCGGCGGGGCGGCGGACCGATGCCCTATCCCTTCATCGAGATCGACGCCACGCCGAACCCGCTGCTGACGCTGCTCGGACCGATGGATCCGCGATCGGACGGAACGATCGCCGTGCCGGACGCGCCGGGCATCGGCATCGATCTTGATCCGCAACGGCTCGAGCCCTGGATCACCGATCACTGGCGGCTCGGCGCCGCGTAGGGAAGGCATGGGGAGGACGGAGGCCATGGACGGATCGACGCTACGCCGGCGCAGCCTGCTCGCCGGCGGGATCCTTCTGATCGCGTCATCGGGACGGGGACGCGCGCAGGCCTATCCCGGCCGTCCCGTCCGCATCATCGTGCCCTATCCGCCGGGCGGCGCGACCGACACGATCGCGCGGCTTCTGGCGCAGGAGCTGACGAGGACGCTGGGCCAGTCCTTCGTCGTCGAGAACCGTGGCGGGGCGGCCAGCATCACCGGCACCCAGGCGGTCGCGACCGCGGCGGCGGATGGCTATACGCTCGGCATCGTCGACACCGCCTTCCTGGTCAATCCCGGTCTCTTCGGTGACCGTCTGCCCTACGACGCCCTGCGCGACTTCGCGCCGGTCTCGCTGCTGGTCCGCGCGCCGCTCGCGCTCGTCGTGGCGTCCCAGGCACCGTGGCGGACCGTCGCCGAACTGGTCGCGCACGGGAAGGCCAAGCCCGAGGACATCATCTTCGGCTCGGCCGGCAACGGCACGGCGGTGCACATGGCCGGCGAGCAGTTCCGCCAAGCCGCCGGTTTCGCGTACCTGCACGTGCCGTATCGCGGCGGCGGGCCGATGTTCACGGACCTGCTGGCCGGTCGCGTCCAGATGGCGTTCGGCACGGTGCCGGCGGTGGTCGAGCATGTCAGGGCAGGACGGCTGCGCGCGCTCGCGATCACGGGAGCGGAAAGGTCGGCGCTGCTGCACGATGTGCCGAGCATGGCGGAGGCAGGGTTTCCCCAGGTCGATGCCGCGCTGATCAACGCGCTGATCGGCCCTGCCGGCATGCCCGAGGCCGTCATCGCCCGCCTGGCGGAGGCGACCCGCACGGCAACCCTGCAGGGCATGAGCGCGCGGCTGGCGGAGCTCGGTTTCCATCCCGTCGGCAGCACCCCGGAGGAGGCCCGGGAGACCTTCCAGGCCGCGATCCCACGCTGGGCGCGGATCGTGCGGGAGGGAGGGATCAAGCCGGACTGACACCCGAGCACAACGGCTTGACCTTGTGCGGAGGGGATCGCGCCCCGGGCTTGCGGAGACAGCGGGCGGGTCGCCTCTTCGTCGCGGCCCAAGGGAGGCGTGGCGCGCCCGAGAGGATTCGAACCCCTAACCCCCAGATCCGTAGTCTGGTGCTCTATCCAGTTGAGCTACGGGCGCGCGCCGGAGGCGGGCGTGATAGCGGATGCCCCCTCGGGGGGCAAGGGCCGATCAGCCGCCGATCTTGTCGAGCTCGCGCACCACCGCGTCGCCCATCACCTGGGTCGAGACGCGCGCGAGGCCCGGCTGCATGATGTCGGCCGTGCGCAGCCCCGAGGCGAGCACGTTGGTGCAGGCGCGCTCGACCAGCCTCGCCTCCTCCTCGAGCCCGAAGCTCAAGCGCAGCAGCATGGCGAAGGAGAGGATCTGCGCCATCGGATTGGCGATCCCCTTGCCCGCGATGTCGGGCGCCGAGCCGTGGATCGGCTCGTAGAGCGCGTGCCGCGTGCCGTCCGGCGCCGCCGCGCCGAGCGTCGCCGAGGGCAGCATCCCGAGCGAGCCGGTCAGCATCGAGGCGAGGTCGGAGAGCAGGTCGCCGAACAGGTTCGTCGTCACGATCACGTCGAACTGGCGCGGGTTGCGCACCAGCTGCATCGCGCAGTTGTCGGCGTACATGTGGCTGAGTTCGACATCGGCGAACGCGCGCGCATGGAGATCGGTGACGGTCTGGCGCCACAGGAGGCCGGACTCCATCACGTTCGCCTTCTCGACCGAGCAGACCCTGTTCCGCCGCTTGCGCGCGAGCTCGAAGGCGACGCGCGCGACCCGCTCGATCTCGGCCGTGGTGTAGACCTCGGTGTTGTAGCCGCGCTTCGTGCCGTCGGGCAGGGTGTCGATGCCGCGCGGCTCGCCGAAATAGATGCCGCCCGTCGACTCGCGCACGATCATGATGTCGAGGCCGCGCACGATCTCGGGCTTCAGCGTCGAGGCATCGACCAGCGGATCGAGCACCTGGGCGGGGCGCAGATTGGCGAACAGGCCGAGCTCCTTGCGCAGCGTCAGGATCGCGATCTCGGGGCGCATGTCGAAGCCGAGCGTGTCCCATTTCGGCCCGCCCACCGCGCCGAACAGCACCGCATCGGCAGCCTTCGCCTTCGCCACCGTCTCGGGCGCGATCGGCGTGCCGAGCGCGTCGATCGCCGCGCCCCCGACCAGCGCCTCCTCGATCTCGAAGCTGAGCGCGCGGCGGCGGTCGAACCAGTCGATGATGCGGCGCACCTCGCGCATCACCTCGGGCCCGATCCCGTCCCCCGGCAGCACGAGCAGCTTCTTGTTGGATGCCATGTCAGCCCTCCCCGTTGCCGGCGCGGGATCGTCCCCGCGGCCGCGCGGCCGTCACGCGAACAGCCAGGGCTCGGCGGCCCGGCGCTTCGCCTCGTAGGCGTCGATCTTCGCCGCGTGCGCCATGGTCTGGCCGATGTCGTCGAGGCCGTTCAGCAGGCAGTGCCTGCGGAACGGATCGATCTCGAAGCGGATCTCCTCGCCGTTCGGCCGCACCACCACCTGGCGCTCGAGATCCACCGTCAGCCGCGCATTCGCGCCGAGCCGCGCATCCTCCATCAGCGCGTCGCAGATCTCCTGCGGCAGCTTGATCGGCAGGATGCCGTTCTTGAAGCAGTTGTTGTAGAAGATGTCGGCGAAGTCGGGCGCGATCACGCAGCGGATGCCGAAGTCGAGGAGCGCCCAGGGCGCGTGCTCGCGCGACGACCCGCAGCCGAAATTCGGCCCCGCCACCAGGATCTCGGCGCGGCGGTAGGGCTCCCGGTTCAGGATGAAGTCCGGGTTCTCCGATCCGTCCGGCAGGTAACGCATCGCGTCGAACAGGTTCCTGCCGAGGCCCGAGCGCTTGATCGTCTTGAGGAACCGCGCCGGGATGATCTTGTCGGTATCGACGTTCGGGATCGGCAGCGGCGCGGCGATGCCGGTGAGCGTGGTGAAGGGCTGCATCCTGCGTCCCCCTCAGTGCGCGACGAGCTGGCGGACATCGGCGAGCCGGCCGGTCACCGCGGCGGCGGCGGCCATGGCCGGGCTCATCAGGTGCGTCCGCCCGCCGGGGCCCTGGCGCCCCTCGAAGTTGCGGTTGGAGGTGGAGGCGCAGCGCTGCCCGGGCCGGAGCTGGTCGGGGTTCATGCCGAGGCACATCGAGCAGCCCGCCTCGCGCCACTCGAAGCCGGCCTCGCGGAAGATGCGGTCCAGCCCCTCGTCCTCGGCCTGCCGCTTCACCAGGCCCGAGCCGGGCACCACCATCGCGCGCACGCCCTCGGCGACCTTGCGGCCCTTCGCCACCGCGGCGGCGGCGCGCAGATCCTCGATCCGCCCGTTGGTGCAGGAGCCGATGAAGACGACATCGACCCGGATGTCCTGCATCCGCGTGCCGGGGGTGAGCCCCATGTACTCGAGCATCCGCCGCTTGGCGGCGCGGCGCGCCTCGGTCGTTTCGCTATCAGGATCAGGCACCGCGCCGGTGATCGGCACCACGTCCTCCGGGGACGTGCCCCAGGTGACCAGCGGCACGATCTCGTCGGCCTTCAGCGTCACGGTGGTGTCGTAGCGCGCGCCCGGGTCCGAGGGCAGCGTCTTCCAGTACGCGACCGCGCGCTCCCACGCCTCGCCCTTGGGCGCGTAGGGCCGGCCCTTGAGATAGGCGAAGGTCTTCTCGTCCGGCGCCACCAGGCCGGCGCGCGCGCCGGCCTCGATCGACATGTTGCAGACCGTCATGCGCCCGGCCATGTCGAGGTCGCGGATCGCCTCGCCCGCGTACTCGATCACGTGGCCGGTGCCGCCGGCGGTGCCGATCCGGCCGATGATCGCGAGGATGATGTCCTTCGCGGTGCAGCCGAAGGGCAGCCGGCCCTGCACCTCGATCAGCATGTTCTTCGCCGGCTTCTGCAGCAGCGTCTGGGTGGCGAGCACGTGCTCGACCTCGGAGGTGCCGATGCCGAAGGCGAGCGCCCCGACCGCGCCATGCGTCGAGGTGTGGCTGTCCCCGCAGACGATGGTCAGCCCGGGCTGGCTGATCCCCTGCTCCGGCCCGACGATGTGCACGATGCCCTGGCGCGCATCCATCAGCGGGAAGTAGGGCACGCCGAACTCGGCGACGTTCCTCTCCAGCGTCTCGACCTGCAGGCGGCTCTCGGGCTCGTCGATGCCCCGGGAGCGGTCGGAGGTCGGCACGTTGTGGTCGGCGACCGCGAAGGTCGCGTCGGGCCGGCGCACGCGGCGGCCGGCCATGCGCAGCCCCTCGAAGGCCTGCGGGCTGGTCACCTCGTGCACGAGATGGCGGTCGATGTAGAGGATGCAGGTGCCGTCCGGCAGACGCTCGACGACGTGGCTGTCCCAGATCTTGTCGAACAGCGTGCGCGGTGCCGTCCCCTCACCCATCGCGACCGTCTCCCCCCTCTCAGGCCTGTTCGGCGCCGTTCTGCCCCTCGGCCGGCGCCTCGCCCGGCGCCTCGGCCGGCGCGCCGGCGCCGAGCCCCAGCTTCTCGGCGATGCGCGCCGCCTTGCCGGTGCGTCCGCGCAGGTAGTAGAGCTTGGCGCGCCGCACATCGCCGCGGCGCATCACCTTGATCTCGGCGACGTTGGGCGAATAGAGCGGGAAGACGCGCTCCACCCCCTCGCCGTAGCTGATCTTGCGCACCGTGAAGCTGGAGTTGATGCCGGCGTTCTTGCGCGCGATGCACACCCCCTCGAAGGCCTGAAGGCGCGTCCGCTCGCCCTCCACCACGCGCACCGAGACGCGCAGCGTGTCGCCGGGGCCGAACTCGGGCACGGGCCGTTCGGCCGCGCGCCTGGCGACCTGCTCGGCCTCGATCTGCTGGACGATGTTCATCGCGGTCTCCTTCTCACTCTTCACCGGCCGCGCCAAGCCGGCGCGGCGTCATGGCTTCCATGTCAGGCGGTCGGCGCGGCCTCGGCCAGCGCGCGGTAGGCACTCCAGAGATCGGGGCGGCGGTCGCGCGTGATGCGCTCGGCCTCGGCGCGGCGCCAGGCGGCGATCGCGGCGTGGTTGCCGCCCGCCAGCACCTCCGGCACCGCCATGCCCTGCCAGACGGCGGGGCGGGTGTAGTGGGGGTATTCCAGCAGCCCCGCGGCGAAGCTCTCCTCGACGCTGCTCTCGGCCGCGCCCATCACGCCGGGCAGCAGCCGCACGGCGGCATCCAGCAGCACGATCGCCGCCGGCTCGCCGCCCGAGAGCACGTAGTCGCCGATCGAGATCTCCTCCATGCGGCGATGCGCGATCACGCGCTCGTCGATCCCCTCGTAGCGGCCGCAGAGCAGGATCGCGCCCGGCCCCTCGGCCAGCGCGCGCACCCGCTTCTGGGTCAGCAGCCGGCCGCGCGGGGTGAACACGATCAGCGGCAGGTCCGGGGCGCGCGACAGCGCCTCGGCGACCGCCGCATCGACGACATCGGGGCGCATCACCATGCCGGGCCCGCCGCCGAACGGCGCGTCGTCGACGCTGCGGTGCCTGTCGGTGGCGAAGCCGCGGATGTCGATCGTCTCGAGCGACCAGTCGCCGCGCGCGAGCGCCTTGCCCGCCAGCGAGTGGCCGAGCGGACCCGGGAACATCTCGGGGAACAGGGTGAGGACGAGGGCGCGGAAGCTCATGCCGCCGCTCCTTCCGGCTGATCCGCCGCGGGCGGCACGATCACCTCCGCGGGCGGGGCGACCACGAGGCGGCGCGCGGCGAGATCGACCACCGGCACGGCGGCGCGCGTGAAGGGCACGAGCAGCGGTTGCGCCCCCTTTCCTGCGGTCGCCATGTCGATCTCCAGGAACGCGCCGGCGCCGTGGTCGTTCACGCTCGCGACCGTGCCGAGGCGCCGGCCCGCGCCGTCCTCCACCGCGAGCCCGATCAGGTCGGCGTGGTAGAACTCCTCCTCCCCGGGCGGCGGCAGGCGGTCGCGCGGCACGTAGAGGGCGGTGCCGGTGAGCCTCGCCGCCGCCTCCCGGTCGGCCACCCCCTCGACCGCCACCACCGGCATCTCGCCCGGCTGGACGACCCGCAGACGGAACGTCCGCGTGCCCGTCTCGTCGGCGAGCGGGCCGTAGGCGGCGATGTCGGCCGGATCGGCGGTGAAGGACTGCACGCGCAGGAGCCCCCGCACGCCGTGCGGGCGTCCGAAGCGGCCGAGCAGGACGCGGTCGGGGGGCATGGCGGCTCCGCGCGGGCTCCGCTCAGGCCGCGGCCGCGGCCGCGCGCTCCTGCGCCTTCTTCTTCGGCAGGTGCCGCTTGGTCTGGGCCGGCCGCGGGGCGGCGGCGACGATGCCGGCCTTGGCGAGGAAGCGCTCCACCCGGTCGGTCGCTTCCGCGCCCCTGCCGAGCCACTCGCGGATGCGGTCCTCCTTCAGCCGCACGCGGTCGGCATGGTCGGCGGGCAGCATCGGGTTGTAGGCGCCGACCTTCTCGATGAAGCGGCCGTCGCGCGGGCTGCGGCTGTCGGCCACCACGATGTGGTAGTAGGGGCGCTTCTTGGCGCCGGCGCGGCTCAGGCGGATCTTCAGGCTCATTCGCGGTTCGGTCCTTTCGCGGTTCGGTTCGTGTTCAAAAGGGGCGGCGGCCGCCGCCGGGCAGGTTCATGCCGCCGGGCAGGAGCGCGCCGAGGCCCTGGCGCAGCAGGCCCTTCTGGCCCATCTTCTGCACGCGCTTCATCATCGTCGTCATGTCGTCGAACTGCTTCAGAAGGCGGTTGACGTCCTCGACCCTGGTGCCGGATCCGGCGGCGATCCGCCTCTTGCGCGAGGCCTTGATGATCTCGGGGCGGCGGCGTTCGGCCTTCGTCATGCTGTCGATGATCGCGATCTGGCGCTTGATGATCCGGTCGTCGAGCTTGGCCTCGGCCATCTGCGCCTTGATCCTGCCCACACCGGGCAGCATGCCGAGCAGGCCCTGAAGGCTGCCCATCCTCGCGATCTGGGCGAGCTGGCGGCGGAAGTCCTCGAGGTCGAAGGAGCCCTTCTGGATCTTCGCGGCGAGCTTCTCGGCCTCCTCGGCCTCGATCGTCGCGGCCGCCTTCTCGACCAGCGAGACCACGTCGCCCATGCCGAGGATGCGCCCCGCCACGCGGTCGGGGTGGAAGTCCTCGAGCGCGTCGAGCTTCTCGCCCACGCCGACCAGGCGGATCGGCGCGCCGGTGATCGCGCGCATGGACAGCGCGGCGCCGCCGCGCGCATCGCCGTCCATCCGCGTCATGACGATGCCGGTGACGCCGACCTTCTCGTGGAAGGCGCGGGCGACGGTGACGGCGTCCTGGCCGGTCATGGCATCGACGACCAGGAGCTTCTCGTGCGGCCGGGCGACGGCTGCGATCTCGGCGACTTCCGCCATCAGCGCCTCGTCGATCGCGAGCCGGCCGGCGGTGTCGAGCACCAGCACGTCGAAGCCGCCGCGGCGGGCCTCGTCGAGAGCCCGCCGGGCGATCTCGACCGGGCCTTGGCCCGCGACGATGGGGAGGCTGATCACGCCGGCGCGGTCGGCCAGGATGGCGAGCTGCTCCATCGCGGCGGGGCGCCGGGTGTCGAGCGAGGCGAGCAGCACGCGCTTCCTCTCGCGCTCCTTCAGGCGGAGCGCGATCTTGCCGGCGGTGGTGGTCTTGCCCGAGCCCTGCAGCCCGAGCATCAGCACGACGACGGGGGGCGAGGCGGCGAGGTCGAGCCCGGGTGCCGCGGGCCCCAGCATCTCGACCAGGGCGTCGTGGACGATCTTGACGACCTGCTGGCCGGGCGTGACGGACTTCAGCACCGCCTCGCCCACGGCGCGGTCGCGCACCTTGGCGATGAAGTCCTTGACGACGGGGAGCGCGACGTCGGCCTCGAGGAGGGCGATGCGGACCTCGCGGAGCGCCTCGGCGACGTCGGATTCCGAGAGCGCGCCGCGGCGCTTCAGCCTGTCGAGGATGCCGGTCAGCTTGCCCGAGAGGGCGTCGAACATCGTCCGCTCCTTCGTGTTCCGGTGCCCCAAACGGTTTTGCGCCGCTGCGCGAGCCTTCGCGGAGCGGCGGCGCCCCTGGGGGCGGGTCAGGGTCCGGGTGGGCCGGAACGGGTGGGGTTGTGGGGCAAAGGGGGGTGGGCGTCAAGGGGAACGGGGGGTCGGGGGGGGGGTTAGATACCCTTGAGGTGATTGACGCGACGCGCGAACGTCTCCACGCTTCAGCCCGTCCCGTAGATAGCCGCGCAGACCTACTCGAAGATTCGAAGGCGGACCAGCCAGGGATGGGGGGGCTGAGGGCCAATATTCCCGACAAAAGCGCAGGAACCGCTAGTGACCGCCGACGCCTACCTTCTGAAGATCCTCGCCCGGGAAGCCGTCGATACGGGTCCGGCAGCACCCGTGCGCGGCGTTCAGGCGCGGCTGATGCCCGCCTTGCAGGAATGGGCAGGCCAGCACCTTCGCTTCGTCAGGCCGAGCGGGTCCTTCGCCAAAGGGACGGCGAACAAGAGCGGGACGGACATCGACCTCTTCATTTCGATCTCCGAGAACGTCCCACAGACCATGCGGGACATCTACAATTCGCTGGCCGACTGGATGGCCCAAAAGGGCTATAAGCCGAGGAAGCAGAACGTCTCCATCAACGTCAGCGTCAACGGCTACTCGGTCGATCTCGTCCCCGCGAAGCGCCAGGACAGCTACAGCGAGGACCACAGCCTCTATCGACGAAAGGCCGATACCTGGACGAAGACGAATGTCGCCACGCATATCAACCACGTCATCCGCAGTGGACGCGCCCAGGAAATCCGCGTCCTTAAACTCTGGCGCCATCAGAAGGGACTCGACTTCCCTTCCTTCTATCTCGAGCTGACCACGATCAGCGCCCTTTGCGGTGCAAACAGCGGCCTCGCGGATCGCGTATGGAAGGCGCTTCGCTACATCCGCGACACTTTCCCAAATGCCCGTGTGATGGACCCCGCTAACACCAACAACGTCATCTCGGATGACCTGACCGCGGCCGAGAAGGCGAAGGTAGTCGCGGCAGCACGTCAGGCCCTCGCGGCCACCGACTGGAATCAGATCGTCAGATGAGCGGGTTCTCCCTCCCAAAGCTCTTGGCCGGATTGCACGACACTATCGAGCATCGCTTAAAACTCGCCCGCGAGACGATGGGGCACCCCGTCAACAAGGGGGATGCCAGCGAAGCCGTATGGCTTGATCTGCTTCAGACCTATCTCCCGCGCCGTTACAAGGCGGCTAAGGCGCACGTCGTGGACAGCACCGGTGCATTCAGCGAGCAGATCGACGTCGTGGTGTTCGATCGGCAGTACTCGCCATTAGTCTTCCAGCATGAGGGGCAGACCATCATCCCGGCCGAAAGTGTGTATGCCGTGTTCGAGGCGAAGCAGAGCATCGCCGCGCCGGAGATCACCTATGCCCACCGAAAGGTAGCGAGTGTCCGGCGCCTTCATCGGACGAGCCTTCCCATCCCCCATGCGGGCGGCACCTACCCGCCGAAACCTCTATCCCGAATCCTGGCGGGCCTTTTGACGCTCGAGAGCGCGTGGAATCCCCCTCTCGGGCAAACGCTCATCGACAATCTTTGTGCGGGCGACGACGACAGCCGCCTTGATCTTGGTTGCGTTGCAGCGCACGGCGTTTTCGCCTGCGATCAGGCGGGAGTCTATTGGATTCGTCCCCAAGGCAAGGCCGCGACAGCCTTTCTGTTCGAGTTGATCGCC
Organism: Elioraea sp. Yellowstone; assembly: GCF_006704265.1. GTDB lineage: Bacteria > Pseudomonadota > Alphaproteobacteria > Acetobacterales > Acetobacteraceae > Elioraea. The sequence goes on from NZ_VIKA01000087.1 coordinate 12,671, forward strand.
CGTCTTCAAGAGACCGCCACGGTCTCCATGATCGACATTCGGGCCTATGCCCGGTGGCTGACCGCGGCTCCCGAACAGCCATCTACGTGACGCCTTCGTCCCGGTAGGTTTCTTCGTCCTTGTCGATCACCCTGACGCCTCCCACGCGCACGGGGTGAGAGACCCGGGCGGACCCGTTCCGCCTCGCTCGTACGGCTCACGCGAGGCGCTGTACCAGCTCCGCGGCGTGGTGGATATCGCGCCGACCGCGAAGGACGCGTTTCTCGCGATCCTGCGGACCCTGGCTGCCGAGGACGGCACCTTCTGCGCGCGCTTGGCACCGCTGGTCGCGGGGCGCAACGTGAACCACATCGCGCGCAATCCGGCGCAGGTGCATCCCCACAGGCCCGACCTTCGTGGCGAGACCGCCGAGATCGCGCCGGGATGGTTCGCGAACACGAACATCGCGAACCGGCAGAAGGAGACGATCCTGCGCGCCGCCTGCGAGGCGGCCGGAATCGTCTTCGGGCGGGACCTCCAGATCGAACTGCCGAATGCGTGACCCGGCCTGCGCATGGTGCACGCCGCAGCGAGGGTTCGATGCGATGGCGTCCGGTTGTCCGTGGCTCTGGGCGCCTCATGATGCCGGACGCGCGCCGCCCCCTTCACGGCAAGGCGGCGCTGGCCGCGAGCCTCACCCCGCCCCGGTTCCGAGCGGGGTCGAGGGAACCGGGCGGCAGCGCTCCGTCCCACTCGCGGGGCTCGGCGGCGCGACGCTCGCTGCGCGCAATCGCCACCGTGCGCGCCTTCATCGCGGCACAGGGGACGATGCCCACGCGGGGCACGCCGTGACCGCGCCTGCTCCGGGCAGCACCGCCTTCGCCTTCAGCACCGCGCCGACCTCGGTCCGGAGATCGGCCAGCAGGGTCGCCGCGTCGGTATCGTCGTAGCGCCCGGACGGTGCGCAGGCGGCAGCACCGCCACCCGGCGCTTGCGCCGCCGCCGCTCTGCGGGTATAGGATTTCCATCAGACACCCTCCGAGAACCCGCGAAAATCAGTTGCTTAACGCCATGCGCGGCGGCCGGATAAAGGAATAAAAGCATAAAGTGATAAAGTGACCCGCGCTCAGCGCGGCGCGGCCGCCAGCCGCCAGCCGGTCGCGGCGAGGATCAGCGACGCCACCCACCAGGCCTGCCAGACCCCGAAGGCGATCAGCGCCACCGCGAGCCCCGCCGCGGCCGCGCCCGCCCCCGCCGCCAGCACCACCCGGTCGGTCACCCGCACGATCCCCCGCCCGATCCACCAGGCCCCGAGTGCCGCCAGCAGCAGCCCCACCATGCCGAGCTCCAGCCGGACCTGAAGCCCGCCATTGTGCGGATGCAGCGGCAGGCTCTGCACGAAGGCATCGGGCATGGCGTCGAGCGCATCCCGCGTCGGTCCGGGCGGGGCGAGCCGGTCGAAGGTCGCAGCCGGAATGCGCGCCTCGCCGCCCGGCATCGCGCGCGAGGCCTCGAACCCCCAGCCCAGCACCGGGCGCTCGGCCGCGCGGGCGGCGGCGAAGTCCCAGATCGCGACGCGGTGCAGGCCGGAGGGCGGCAGCACGCCGGCGCGGGCCGCCGCCTCGCCGGTGGCCTGGAGCACGGAGGGTCCGGCCAGCACGGCGAGTGCGAGCAGCAGCGGCCCCAGCCGGCAGACGGCGCGCTGGGGGGCGAGGGTCAGCAGGGCGCTGGCGGCGGCCGCGGCGAGGGCCAGCCGCGCCGCCTCGGAG
>NZ_VIKA01000088.1 GCF_006704265.1 Elioraea sp. Yellowstone
TGTGTATATGTGACAGCCTCGGCGATGGGCGGGGGCCGGCTGCCGCCGCAGGAGGCCACGCCGGAGACCGGCTTCGACGCGAGCCTCGCCAACGCCGACACCGACCTCGCCGCACTCGCCCGTCGGCTCGCCGCACCGGAGGCGCCGCGCGCGGTCTCGCTGCTGCTGAGCGGGCCGCCCGGCACGGGCAAGAGCGCCTTCGCGCGCGACCTCGCCCACCGGCTCGGGCTCGCGCCGCTGGTCAAGCGCGCCTCCGACCTGCTGTCGCGCTGGGTGGGCGGCAGCGAGCAGGCGATCGCGGCGGCGTTCCAGGAGGCGGCGGAGGAGGGTCGCTTCCTGATCCTCGACGAGGCCGACGGGCTGCTCGCCGACCGGCGCGGCGCCGCGCAGTCCTGGGAGGTGACGCAGGTCAACGAGCTCCTGACCTGGATGGAGCACCACCCCCTGCCCTTCGCCTGCACCACCAACCTGCCGGAACGTCTCGATCCCGCCTGCCTGCGCCGCTTCCTCGTCAAGATCCGCTTCGACGCCCTCCGCCCCGACCAGGCCGCGGCGGCGTTCCGGCGCTTCTTCGGCCTCGCCGCGCCGGCGGGCCTCGGGGATCTGCCGCCGCTGGTGCCAGCGGATTTCGCCCTCGTCGCGCGCAAGGCGGGGCTGGTCGGCGCCGCGGGAGACGCGGCGGCGCTGCTGCGGCTCCTGGCCGAGGAGGCGGGGATGCGGCCCGGGGCCGCGGCACCGATCGGCTTCAGGCCACGGGACTGATGACGTTTTGACGATCCATTCACGCGCACAGCGTCACGCTGTCCACCACCATGAGACCGGGGCTTTGAGCACGAGGAAGGGGATGCATTACCAGAAGCTCGATCAGATCCTCCGTCTCGCCCTGGCCTTCCAGGGCACGCGCGAGGGGCTGTCGCTCGCCGACATCGAACGCGACTTTCACGTCTCGCGGCGCACCGCCGAGCGGATGCGCGACGCGATCGCGCGCGTCTTCCCGCAGTTCGAGCGCTGCGACGACGGCGAGCGGGTGCGCCGCTGGCGCCTCCCGCCCGGCACGCTCGGCGGGCTGGTCGCGGTCTCGGCCGAGGAACTGGCCGAACTCGATGCTGCCGCGGCCGGTCTCGCGCGGCGCGGGCTGCGCGAGCGGGCCGACCTGATCGCCGCCGCGGCGCAGAAGCTGCGCGCCTCCGCCCGGCCCGAGCACCTGCGCCGGATCGAGCCCGATCTGGAGGTGCTGATGGAAGCCGAGGGTGCGGCGCTGCGCCCGGGTCCCCGCCCGATCCTGCCGCCCGGCATCCTCACCAAGCTGCGCCGGGCGATCATCTCCTGCCTGCCGGTGACGATGCAGTACCGCTCGCGCCGCTCCGTCGCGCCCTACGAGATCACGGTGCATCCATACGGGCTGCTCTACGGCAGCCGGCCGCTGCTGGTCGCCGCCCCCGAGCCCTGGGACGAGCCGAAGCTCTACCGGCTCGACCGCATCGGCGCGCTCGACCTCGGCAACACGCCGTTCGTGCGCCGGGCCGATTTCCGGCTCGATGATTTCGCCGCGCGCGCCTTCGGCACGTGGCAGGAGGAGCCCTTCGAGGTCGCGCTGCGCTTCGACGCCGGGACCGCGGACGAGGCGGCCCAGTGGCGCTTCCATCCGAGCCAGGCGATGGAGCGCGACGGCGAGGGACGGCTGATGGTGCGCTTCCGCGCCGGGGGCGCCCAGGAGATGTGCTGGCACGTCTTCACCTGGGGCACCTCGATCGAGATCGTCGAGCCGGCCGGCCTGCGCGAGCGGATGGTGACGCTGCTGCGCGACGCGCTGCGCCACCACGAGGGCGCGGACGCGGTCGCGGCCTGAGCGCCGCCCCGCGCCGCGAGGCTCACCCCGCGCCCAGCGCGCGCGCCAGGAACCGCCCCAGATCGGCGTTCGAGCGCGCCCTGACCGCCGGGTCGTCCCGGATCAGGTAGGGCGCGCGCTCGATGCAGAATGCCAGGATCAGCCGGCGGCTGAAGCTGCCCGCCATCGGCAGGCCGCTGTTCAGATCGCGCACCGTGCCGTCGTGCTCGAGCCGGAGGCGACAGCCGTTCAGGAGCGAGCCGATGCGCAGCGGGCCGCGCCCGCCGTCCCACTGGTGCGCGGCCCCCTCATAGGCGATCACCTCGACCCGGCTCCCTCCGCGACGGAAGCTCTCTGCGGTGGCGGCGCAGCGTGCGGGATCGATCAGTTCGTCCTCCGTGCCGTAGAGGATCAGCAGCGGCGCGCCGGTGGTGCGCTCATCGGCGAAGCTCGCGATGCACGGGCCGTAGAACGCGGCATGCGCCGCGAAGCGTTCGCCCGCCGGGGCGAGCGCGCGCGCCACCCCGGCGTTCAGCGCGTACATCGTCGCCATCGCGCCATAGCTGAACCCGACCAGCGCCACCCGGCGCGGATCAGCATGTCCCTCGGCCGCCAGCCAGCGCAGCGCGGCATAGGCGTCGGCGAGCAGCATGGTCTCGGTGATGTTGAGCAGCCGGTCGGTGAAGCCGGTGGCGAGGTCGCGCCGCGCGGCGAAGGAATCGACGGCCAGAGCCGCGATCCCCATGGCCGCGAACTGGCGCCCGTAGGTGAGTTCGCGCGGCGCCAGCACGCCGGAGGAGCCGTGCAGCATCACCACCGCCGGCCGCGGCCGCGCACCCGGCGCGCGACGCGGCAGGAACAGCGTGCCCGTCGCCTCGGTCGGCGCGGCGTTGCCGACCAGCGCGTCCCAGGGCGTGAAGGGCGAGGAGGACGGCCAGCCGACACGCCGCTCCTCGACCGCCACCAGCGCGTCGCCGTTCGGCCAGGGCCCGACGAGCCGCGCCGGCTCGGCGCCTGCCGCGCCCGCCAGCGCGCATCCCGCCGCGGCCAGCACCGCGATCCGCATGCCCCGCTCCCGTCTTGCCGTGGCCGCGCCCGCGCGCGACAACGCCTCCAGTGTGGCGGAGGAGGCGGCGGATGCACGTGACGATCACGGGAGCGGCGGGATTCCTCGGCCGAAAGCTCGCCGCGCGGATCGCCGCCGAGGGGCGGATCGGCGCGCGGGCCGTGACGGCCATGACCCTCTTCGACGTGGCCGCCGCCGAGGCGCCGTCGGCTCCCTTCCCGGTGCGCAGCGTCACCGGCGATATCGCCGATGCCGCGACCGTGGCCGGGCTCGTCACCGCCGGGACCGGCGTGGTCGTGCATCTCGCCGCGATCGTCTCGGCGCAGGCTGAGGCGGATTTCGACCTCGGCTGGCGCGTCAATCTCGACGGCACGCGCACGCTGCTCGAGGCCTGCCGGCAGGCGGGGTCACGTCCGCGCGTGGTGTTCACCTCCTCGGTCGCGACCTTCTCGGGCGGGCAGGCGGCGACGATCCGCGACGACACCCGGCCCGTCCCCGGCAACTCCTACGGCGCGCAGAAGGCGGCGGGCGAGCTGCTGGTGCACGACTACAGCCGCAAGGAATATGTCGATGGCGTATCGATCCGCCTCCCCACCGTGGTGGTGCGGCCCGGCCGGCCGAACCGCGCCGCCTCGTCCTTCGCAAGCTCGATCCTGCGCGAGCCGTTCCTGGGCGAGCAGGCGCGCCTGCCGGTGCCGGAGGATTTCGCGCTCTGGATCGCGAGCCCGCGTGCGGCGATCGACTGGCTCGCACACGCCTGCGCGCTGGATGGGGCGGCGCTCGGGCTCGATCGCGGCGTCAATCCGCCCGGCCTCACCGTGACCGTGGGCGAGATGCTCGCGGTGCTGGGCGCGGTCGGCGGCGCGGAGGCGCTGCGGCTCGTCACGCGCGTCGAGGACCCGGAGGTCGCCGCGATCGTCGGCTCCTGGCCGGCGCGCTTCGCGGATGCGCGTGCGCGGTCGCTCGGCTTCCGCGCGCATGAGAGTCTGGAGGAGCTGGTCCGCGCCTTCCTCGCGGACGACCTCGCGGCGACGCGCGCGCTGCGGGCCGCCTGACCGGCATGCATCCGGCCGACATCCTCGTCATCGGCGCGGGCATCGCGGGTGCCGCCACCGCCGCGGAACTCGCCGCCGCGGGGCGGCGCGTCGTGCTGCTGGAGGCCGAGAGCCAGCCCGGCTTCCACAGCACCGGCCGGTCCGCCGCGCTCTGGATCCTGAACTACGGGCCGGCGGACGTGCGCGCGCTGACCGGCGCCTCGCGCGCGTTCTTCGAGGACCCGCCGCCGGGGTTCGCCGAGCATCCGCTCACCCGGCGGCGCCCGGTGCTGTTCCTTGCCCCCGCGGCGCAGCGCGGGCATCTCGAGCGAATGATCGCCGAGGGCGAGGGCCTGCGGCCGATCGGGGTCGCCGAGGTGCGGGCGATGGTGCCGATCCTGCGCGCGGACTACGCGGCCGCCGCCGCGATCGAGGAGGACGCGTTCGACATCGACGTGCATGCGCTGCACCACGGCTATCTCAGGATGCTCCGCGCGCATGGCGGCCGGCTTGCGACCGAGGCGCGCGCGCAGGCGATCGAGCGGCGCGACGGGGTGTGGCAGGTGGCGACGCCGGCGGGGGCGTTCGCCGCGCCGATCGTCGTGAACGCCGCCGGCGCCTGGGGCGACGAGGTCGCGCGGATGGCCGGCGTCGCCCCGCTGGGGCTCACGCCGATGCGGCGCACCGCGCTGCTGGTCGATGCGCCGGCCGGGCACGATCCGGCCGAATGGCCGCTGCTCGGCGATGCCGACCACACCTGGTACGCACGGCCCGAGGCGCGGCGGAAGCTCATGCTGAGCCCGGCGGACGAGACGCCGATGCCGCCCTGCGACGTGCAGCCGGACGAGCTCGATCTCGCGCTCGCGATCGACCGCGCCCAGGCCGCCCTCGATCTGCCCGTGACGCGCATCGAGCATCGCTGGGCGGGGCTGCGGACGTTCACGCCGGACCGGTCGCTGGCGATCGGCTGGGCCGGCGACGCCGAGGGGTTCCTCTGGATGGTCGGCCAGGGCGGCTACGGCATCCAGACCGCGCCGGCCGCGGCGCGGCTCGCACGCGACCTCGTGCTGGGGCGGGAACCCGAGGTCGCACGGATGGTGGATCCGAGGCGATTTGCCGTATCATCACAACGCAATTGATCACGAAGCGAACGCATAGAAATGGAAAATGAGATCCGATTCCCGTGTGAACTCCACCTCTCCTTTGTGCGTGATCTGTTTTCCCGAATTGAGCATCTTGTTGAATTTCGTGGGTATGATTTGATCGTGCTCGATGCATCTCGCCTCAAAGTTGCTTTCGCAGAGGTTATGGTGCCAGTTGTTTGTTGCTTTTTTAAGTATCGACAAGAAGGTGTGGAATTTACACTCCGCTTACCTAATGAACTTCTCCTCAACAGATTATTTGTTAACTCGGGGTGGGCGAATATGATTGACCCGAACAACTATCCTGACGCCGGTCAGGAGGTTAGCGGAAACCTTCCGGTGACGCGTTTCTCGTCACCCGCGGAACAGCGTAGATTTGTAGATAAAGTAATGGATCGAGTTCTTGTGCGGCTTGATTTTCTTGACCGCCGAGCGCTCCGCGCGATTGAATGGTCTGTAAACGAGCTCACAGACAACGTTCTGAATCATTCTCAATGTGAATTTGGCGGACTTGGCCAACTGAACATGAGACGCAGGCAGCATGAAATTGAAATGATAGTTTCCGATAGTGGAATAGGCATTCCTGAGTCATTTAGGCAACATGGACATAACTCATGGTCAGATGAATATGCACTTGAGCAATGCATCAAAGAAGGGGTCACAAGTATACCCGATATCGGGCGTGGCTTCGGCCTATATGGAGCATTTCAGATTGCCGCTTTAAGTGGGGGGACATTCCATATAAATTCAGGATACGCACACTTAGTTCAAGACAGATCAGGAAGGTTTATCATTAGACGAGATAAAAATAAGTTCTTGGGAACATCTGTTGTTTTGGCCATAAACTTCTCTAAACATATCGCTTTTGAAGATGCTTTACAGATTAGTGGCAAGCAACTAATGGCTTTTGACTTTCTGGAGGGGCGGTATGAAACTAGCGAAAATACCATTGAGTTTTATCTTTCGAAAGAAGTTGAATCAACGGGATCGAGAGGCGCTGGATTCGAAGCACGACGAAAATTGGAGCACATTATGCGTCTCGTAGAAACAAAAAAGGTTGTGATTGTTGGCAAAGATCTAGGTGTGGTGAGCAGTAGCTTTGCAGATGAATTCTTTGCAAAACTCGCCCTCAGCCTTGGTGAAGAAGATTCGCGCAAGCGGATATCTCTCGCCGAATTTTCTGCCTTGAATCTTGAGATCATTTCTGGCTCGATCGAGAGACGGAAACGCTTGACAGAAGGAGCCAAACCTCGCCCGCACGTGGCGCGATAAAGTGCGCGAAGATGTGATAGATCGTCACTCCGCCGCCAGCGCCGGCCGCAGCGCGGCCATCGCCCGGTCGAGCCCGCGCCGGAACCGCGCGCCGATCTCCTCCGCCTCCTCCTCCGTGATGATCAAGGGCGGCGTGAAGGCGATCCGATCGCCGATCGCGCGCACGATCAGGCCCTCCTCCTCGCACCCCTTCTGCACCGCAAGCCCCGCCTTCAGCGCGGGCGGGAACGGCGCGCGCGTGCGCTTGTCCGCCACCACCTCGACGCCGGCGATCAGGCCGACGCCGCGCACGTCGCCCACCAGCGGATGCTCGCGCGCGCGCTCCAGCGCCGCGAGGAACTCCGGCGAGACCCGCCTCACATGCGCGACGATGTCGCGCTCCTCGTAGATCCTCAGCGCCTCGACCCCGACCGCGCAGGCCACGGGATGCCCGCCATAGGTGAAGCCGTGGCCGAAGGTGCCGTTCTTGCGGCTGCCCTCGAGCAGCGTCTCGTGGATCTCGGCATTGATCAGCGTGGCACTCAGCGGCTGGTAGGAGGCGGTGAGCTGCTTGGCGCAGGTGAGGATGTCGGGCGCGATGCCATAGGTGTCGCAGCCCCACATGTTGCCCGTGCGGCCGAAGCCGCAGATCACCTCGTCGGCGACGAACAGGATGTCGTGCTTCCTCAGGATCGGCTGGATCAGGTCGAAATAGCCCCTGGGCGGGGTGATCGCGCCGCCGCCCCCCTGCACGGGCTCGGCGAAGAAGGCGGCGATGGTCTCCGCCCCCTCCTTCTCGATCAGCGCCTCGAGGTTCCGCGCCATCCGCGCGCTGAACTGCTCCTCGGTCTCGCCCTCCTCGTGGAAGCGGTAGTAGTTCGGGTTGTCGATGTGGAGGAAGCGGTCGCCGTAGGGCAGGTCGAAATCCGCATGCATGTGCGGCTGGCCCGACAGCGAGGCGGCCGCGACCGTGTTGCCGTGATAGCCGCGGATGCGGCCGATCAGCTTCTTCTTCCGGGGCCGCCCGCGCAGGTTGTTGTAGTACCAGATCATCTTGATCGCGGCGTCGTTCGCCTCCGACCCCGAGCACTGGAACGCCGCGCGCGCGAGCTTCCTGCCGTCGGGGCCGCGGGGGGCCAGCGCGAGCAGCCGTTCGGCGAGCTCGATCGCCGGCTCGTGCCCCTTCTGGAAGAAGGTATGGTAGTAGGGCAGCGTCAGGAGCTGCCGGTAGGCGGCGTCCGCCAGGCGCTTCTCGCTGAAGCCGAGCGAGGCGCACCAGAGCCCCGCCATCGCCTCGATGTACTCGCGGCCCTCGACGTCCCACACGCGGCAGCCCTCGCCGCGCGCGACGATCATGCCGCCCTCGCGGTTGAACGCGTCGAGATCGCTCTGCTGGTGGAGCACCGAGGCGATGTCGCGCGCATGCAGGGAGTTGGGGATCATGGCGTCCTCCTCTCGGCCCTGCGGGGAGTGTCGCGCCGGCGCGCCGCGGTGGCAACCCGCGCCGCGCTCAGAGCAGCTCGCGGTACACCTCCAGCGTCGCCGCGCACATCCGCTCGGTGGTGTAGCGCGCGCGCACGGCGGCGCGCGCCCGCTCGCCCAGCGTGGCGCGTGCCGCCTCGTCGAGCGCGAGCGCATGATCGAGCGCCGCCGCCAGCGCCGCGGCATCGCCGGGCGGCACGAGCCACCCGGTTTCGCCATGCGAAACGGTCTCCGCCGCCCCGCCATGCGCGGTCGCCACCACCGGCCGTCCCATCGCCTGCGCCTCCACCACCACGCGGCCGAACGCCTCGGGCTCGATCGAGGCGCTGACCGCGACATCGGCCAGCATCAGCGCCGCCGGCATGTCGGCGCAGTCGCCGACGATGCGCACGCGCGGGCCCAGCCCCAGCCGTTCCGCCAGGGCCTCGAGCCCGGCGCGGTAGCCGCGCCGTCCCTGGTCGTCTCCCGCCAGCACCGCGACCGCATCCGTGCGCGCCATCCGTGCCAGCGCCTCGATCAGCACCTCCTGGCCCTTCCAGCGCGTGAGCCGCCCCGGCAGCAGCACCACAGGCGCGTCGTCGGGAAGGCGCCAGGCGCGCGCGAGCTTCACGATCCGCTCGCCGGAGACGGCGCCCGGGTCGAAGCGGCGCGGATCGACGCCGCGCGGAATGATCCGAACGCGTGCCGGATCGGTGCCGTGCCGCGCCGTCAGGTGCTCGGCGATGAAGCGGGAGATCGCGATCACCCGCTCGCCCGAGGCCATCACCGCGTTGTAGCGGCGCTTGAGCGGGAACCCCTCGTTGTATGTCCCGTGATAGGTGGTGACCCAGCGCACGCCCGTGCGCCGCGCCGCGAGGAGCGCACTCCAGGCCGGGGCGCGCGAGCGGGCATGCACGATCGCCACCCGGCGGTCGCGGATCAGCGCGGCGAGCCGCGCCGCGTTGCGCCACATCACCCAGGGGTCCTTCGAGGCGAGCGGCAGCGCGACGTGCTCGGCGCCGAGCTGCGCCAGCTCCGGCACCAGCCGGCCGCCCGCGGAGGCGACGAGCGCGCGGAAGCCCGCACGCACCAGCGCCTCGGCCACCTCGATCGTGCCGCGCTCGACGCCGCCCGTCTCCAGCATGGGCAGGACCTGGAGCACCGCGGGCGGGAGCGAATCGGCAGACATCCCTCGGCGTGATAGCACGCGCGCCGGACGCGGAGAGGGGAGGTCGGATGCACGGATACGACAGGCTCGATGGGCCGAACGGCCGGATCGCCTTTGTGCGCCATGCCGGGGACGGACCGGTCGTGGTGTTCCTGGGCGGGCTGCGCAGCGACATGACCGGCACCAAGGCGACCTTCCTGGACGGATGGTGCCGCGCCCGCGGCCGGGCCTTCCTGCGCTTCGACTACACCGGCCACGGCGCCTCGGCGGGGCGCTTCGAGGACGGCACGATCGGCGCGTGGTCGGCGGACGCGCTCGCGGTGCTGGACCGGCTGACCGAGGGCAAGGTGGTGCTGGTCGGCTCCTCGATGGGCGGCTGGGTGATGCTGAATGCCGCGCTCGCGCGGCCCGATCGGGTGGCGGCGCTGGTCGGCATCGCCGCCGCGCCCGATTTCACCGAGGATCTCCTGTGGGAACGCTGGGACGAGGAAACCCGGGCCGCGCTGCTGGCCGACGGCGTGGTGACCGAGCCCAATCCCTACGACCCGGCCGGCTACCGTTACACGCGCACGCTGATCGAGGACGGGCGACGGCACCTCCGCCTGCGCGGGCCGATCCCGCTCGCCTGCCCGGCGCGGCTGCTGCACGGAGGCCGCGACGACGCGGTGCCGTGGCAGACGAGCCTGCGCCTCGCGGACTGTCTCGCCGCCGCGGACGTGCAGGTCACGCTGGTGAAGGACGGCGACCACCGGCTGTCGCGCGCGGCGGATCTCTCACTGCTGGCCCGCACCCTCGCCGCGCTCCTCGGCGAGGATGGCGGCTAGGCCCTCGCGGTAGCTGGGGTAGCGCGGCGTCCAGCCGGTCGCCGCCTTGGTGGCCGCGTTCGCCACGCGGCGGTTCTCGTCCCAGAACGAGCGCGCCATCGGCGACATCGTCCGCGCCGCCTCGTCGAACGGCAGCTCGGGCGGCGGCGGGACCCCGAGCAGCCGTGCCGCCTCGGCGATCACCTCCGCCTGCGGCGCAGGCAGGTCGTCGGCGCCGTGCAGCACGCGCACGCCGCCGCCCGGCCGCGCCATCGCGGCGAGCGCGAGGCCGGCGATGTCGGCGACGTGGATGCGGCTGAAGGCATGGCCCGGCTTGACGATGCGGCGCGCGCGGCCCGAGCGCAGCTCGTCGAGCGCCGAGCGGCCCGGGCCGTAGATGCCGGCGAGGCGGACCAGGTCGAGCGGGATGCCGCGGCCCTGCGCCACCTGCTCCCACGCCTGTTCGGCCGCGCGCCGGCGGCGGCTGCGCGGCTGGCCGGGCGTCGGCTCGGCGGCCTCGTCCACCCAGGCGCCGCCGCGATCGCCGTACACGCCCGTGGTCGAGAGATAGCCGATCCAGGCGAGCGCGGGCGCCGCCGCGATCGCCGCGCCGTGCGCGGCGAGGACCGGATCGCCGCTCTCCTCCGGCGGGGCGGTGACGAGCAGATGGGTCGCCGTGGCGAGCGCCCCGGCGGCAGCGGCGAAGGCGACGAGATCGATCCCCGCCCGCGCCAGCGCACGCGCCTCGGCCCGCGCGGGATCGCACGTCGCCACCGCAACCTCGAGACCGGCCGCGCGCGCCGCCCGCGCGACCGCGCCGCCACTGTAGCCGAGCCCGAACACGACAAGACGGCCGCCGCCCATGCGCCCGTGTTTGACACGTGGCCGTTGGTTTGCAAGCCTCAACGAAACCCGAGGGAGGATCGACGGTCCATGTCGAGATCAACGACCGTGCTGCTGGGCGCGGCCCTTTCCGCCGCCGTTGCCCTTGCTGCCAGCGCGCAGACCACGTTGCGCTTCGCCCATACCCAGCCCACCGGCGATACGCACCACCTCGCCGCGGTGCGGATGGCCGAGCTGGTCGCGCAGGCGACCGGCGGCGCGCTCCGGATCTCGATCCATCCCGCCGGCGAACTCGGCAACGACCCGGCGATCCTCGAGGGGGTGCGGCTCGGCACCATCGACATCGGCCAGACCGGCAATCCGTTCTACACGCGCTTCGAGCCGAAGCTGAACGCGCTCGACATCCCGTTCCTGTTCGCGAGCCACGAGCATGTCTATCGCGTGGTGGACGGCGAGGTCGGAAGCGGGCTGCTCGCCGAGCTCGAGAAGCACCGCCTGAAGGGGCTCGCCTTCTGGGAGATCGGCTTCCGCAAGATCACCAACAGCCGCCGCCCGATCGTCACGCCGGCCGACCTGCAGGGGCTGAAGATCCGCACCACGCCGAACCCCGCCCATGTCGAGGCGTTCCGGCTCTGGGGCGCCAACCCGACGCCGATGGCCTTCACCGAGGTCTACCTCGCGCTTGAGACCCGCGCGGTGGACGGGCAGGAGAACCCGCTCAACATCATCCGCTCGAACCGCTTCCACGAGGTGCAGCGCCACCTCTCGTTCACCGACCACGCCTACACCGTCTCGATCGTGTCGATGAACCTGGCGAGGTTCCGCGCCCTGCCCGAGGCGCAGCAGAAGGCGCTGGTCGATGCCGCGCGCGAGGCCGCGATCTACCAGCGTCGCCTCAACCGCGAGCAGGAGGGCCAGGATCTCGCCGCCATCAAGGCCGCCGGCGTCGAGGTCGTGGAGCGGGTCGATACCGAGGCGTTCCGTCGCCTCGCGCTCGAGCCGGTGAAGGCCGCCTATGTGGCGCAGCACGGCGCGGCGCTGGTGGATGCGATCCTGGCGCTGAGGTGATCGCGTCCGCGCGGGCGGCGCGGCGGCTCATCGGGCGGCTGCTCGACGTCGCCGCCGCGCTGCTGCTCTTCGCGGTGCTCTGCGTCACCTGCGCGCAGGTCGCCGCACGCTACCTCCTCGGCGTGCCCATGCCGTGGGGCGAGGAGCTGACGCGGCTCCTGTTCGTCTGGCTGGTGCTGATCGCGGCGGCGCGCGCACGGCACATGCGGATCGACCCCGTCGCGGCCGCAGCCCTGCCCGGCCTCGCCCGCGCGCTCCGGCTGCTCGCCGCCGCCCTCGGCGTGGCCCTGCTCGGCCTGCTCGCCTGGAAGGGGGTCGGCCTGATCGAGCTCACCGCCCATGACCGCTACACCGCGCTCGGGCTCTCGCTGCAGTACCTCTACGCCGCGGTCGTGGTCGGCACCGCGCTCTGGATCGCCGTCATCCTGCTCGATCTCGCGCTCGGGCCGGAGGAGGACGAGAGGCGCGCGCCGTGACGCTCGCGGTGCTGCTCGGCACCATGCTGGGCCTGGCGATGCTCGGCGTGCCGCTGGTGTTCGCGCTGCTGGCCGCCTCGCTCGCGAGCCTGCTGCTGTTCCGGCCCGGGGTGCCGCTCGAGGTGGTGCCGCAGTTCTTCGTCGGCGGCATGGACAACTTCGCCCTCCTCGCGATCGCGCTCTTCTTCCTCGCCGGCGAGCTGATGGGCGCGGCGGGCGTGACCATGCGCATCCTCGGCTTCGCGCGCGCGATGGTCGGGCACATCCGCGGCGGGCTCGCGCAGGTCGGCATCGTCGCCTCCTTCGTGATGGCGGGGATCTCGGGCTCGGCGGTGGCGGACGCGGCCGCGGTGGGATCGGTGCTGATCCGCTCGATGCGCCAGGCGGGCTACCCCGCACCCTTCGCCGCCGCGCTGATCGAGACCGCCTCGATCCTCGGCCCGATCATTCCCCCCTCCATCCCGATGATCGTCTACGCCGTGCTCGCCGGCGTCTCGGTCGGCTCGATGTTCCTCGCCGGCATCGTCCCGGGCGTGCTGATCGCGCTCGGCCTCGGCCTCGTCGCGCACCGCCGCGCCGGCCGGCTCGCCCTGCCGCGCGAGCCGCGCGCCGATGCCGCGACACGCCTCGGCGAGACCGCGCGCGCCTCGGCCGCGCTGCTCGCGCCCGTGATCATCGTCGGCGGCATCCGCGGCGGCGCCTTCACCGCGACCGAGGCGGGCGGGATCGCCGCGCTCTACGTGATGCTGATCGGCACGCTGGTCTATCGCGGCCTCACGCCCGCCGGCTTCTGGCATGCGCTGGTGCAGGCGGCGCGCGGCACCGCGAGCGTCCTCGTGATCCTCGGCGCCTCCTCGATCTTCGCCTGGATCATCGCCGACCAGGGCGTCAGCCGCGCCTTCGCGGCGGCGATCGCGGCGCTCGAGGCGCCGGCGGCGGCGGTGCTGCTGCTGCTCAACCTGCTGTTCTTCGCCATCGGCATGTTCCTCGACCCGATCGCGGCGCTGATCATCCTGGTGCCGATCTTCCTGCCGATGGTGCAGGCGCTCGGCATCGACCTCGTGCAGTTCGGCGTGATGACCGTGCTGAACCTGATGATCGGCCTCTGCACGCCCCCCGTGGGCTACCTGATCTACCTGACCGCGACCATGGCCGAGGCTCCGCCCGGGGCGGTGATCCGCGCCTCGCTGCCGTTCCTCGCCGTGCTGGTCGCGGTGCTGCTGCTCGTCACCTACGTGCCGGCGGTCACGCTCTGGCTGCCGGCGGCCGTCACCGGACGCTGAACCGCGATCTGACGAGGGAACCCCATGCCGCGCATCGTCGATCTCACCGTGCCGATCGAGCCGCATTTCCGCTGGCCGATGGAACGGTCGCTGCGCGCCGACTTCGCGCGCGGCGACCCGTTCCAGGTGACCTGGCTCGGCCTCGTGGTGCACGGCTTCACCCACATCGACAGCCCGCGCCACATGGTGCCGGGCGGGCCCACCTCGAGCGAGGTGCCGCTCGAGGCGACGATCGGCGAGGCGGCGCTGGTCGTGCTCGACGATGCGCCCGACAACGCGCCGATCGATGCCGACCTGCTCGCTGCGCGCGGCGCGCAGATCCGCCCCGGCGACATCGTGCTCCTGCGCACGCGCTGGGACGAGCGCCGCTCCCTGCACAGCCCCGCGTTCTGGACCGAGGCGCCGTGGCTGACGCGCGCGGCCTGCGAATGGCTGCTCGAGCGGCGGATCAAGGCGCTCGCCCCCGACTTCCCGCAGGACTACCCGATCCGCGGGCTGCTCGAGGGCCGCACCGCGCCGATCGCGGAGTTCGCGAGCCACGACGTGCTCCTGCGCAACGGCGTGATCCTGATCGAGTATGTGTGCAATTTCGGCGCGCTGCGCACGCCGCGCCCGACGGTCTATGCCCTGCCGCTGAAGCTGCCGGAGAGCGACGGCTGCCCGGCCCGCGTGATCGCGGTCGAGCCGGGGTAGCGTCCGTCCTGGCGCGCCATCGCGCCCGCCAGCGGCTAGACTGGGGGCATGAGCCGCCGACGGACGATGCCCTGGACCGCTGCCGCGACGGTGCTGCTCTCGCTCGCCGCCGTCGCGTGGTGGTCCTTCGCGCCTGAGGCTCCCCCGGCGATCGCCGATCCCCCGGCCCCCGCCGCCGCGCCGGCCGCGCCCGCCGCCCCTGCTCCCCCGGCC
>NZ_VIKA01000089.1 GCF_006704265.1 Elioraea sp. Yellowstone
GTGCTGCCCGACCTCGCCGCCGCGCTGGCCGCGGCGCGCGGGCCCGACGGGCTGGTGCGGCCCGCGCCGTTCCGCGATGCCGCGAGGTGCGGGCGCAACATGGCGATCGTGCTGCTGGAATGGCTCGATCGCGTGGGGGTGACGGTGCGCCGGGGCGAGGCGCGCCTCGTGCGTGCGGACCGTCTCGGCAGGCTCGCCCCCCCGTCCGCGCCGGTGCCGGGTTCCTAGCGCGGATCGCGATCGGGTGGACTCGCGGGATCGCGTGGCGAGGCGCGCGGGGAAATCCCGGGGCCGGTGCCTCGAGCGGATCGCGGGCGGCCGCAGCCGGCCGGACGGGTGACGGCGTTCGCCGGCCGATCCCGCCTATGCCCGCCCTGCCATCGCGTCGCCGGCATCCGGCGGCAGGCGCAGGCACACCGGCACGGCGAGCATCGCCACCGTCGTCACCGCCAGGAACGCGGCCGAGAAATCCGCCGCCGTCGGGTGGGCACGCCCCGCCAGCCCCATCGCCGTCTCCAGCGCCGCAGCGGCCGCCACCACCCCGAGTGTGAGCGAGACCTGCTGCGCGGTCGAATAGAACCCCGTCGCATCCGCCGCGCGGTGGCGACGGATGTCGGCGAAGGCGACGGTGTTGAAGGCGGTGAACTGCAGGCTGCGGAAGAACCCACCCACCGCCAGCACCAGGTGCATCGCCCAGATCGGCCACGCCGCGCCCATCAGACCCATCGCCCCGATCGAGGCCGCCGAGGCCACCCCGTTCGCCACCAGCAGGCGGCGGAACCCGAACCGCCGCAGCAGGGGCGCTGCCGCCATCTTCATCGCGATCGCGCCCACGCTGGCCGAGAACGTGATCAGCCCCGCCTCGGCCGCACTCCACCCGAACCCCACCTGGATCATGGACGGCAGCAGGAACGGGATCGCGCCCACGCCGATGCGGAACAGCGTCCCCGCCGCCACCGACAGGCCGAAGCTCGGCACCGCCAGCAGGCGGAGATCGAGCACCGGCCGCGCGAGGCGGCGCGCATGGCGGAGATAGGCCCCGGCCGCGATCAGCCCGGCCCCCAGCACGGACGCGGCGAGGGCGGGGCCGAACACCGGCTTGGTCAGCAATTCGCCGCCGAGGATGATCCCGGCCAGGGCCGTGCCTGAGAGCGCGAGCCCCAGCCCGTCGAGCCGGCGCGTCGCCGTGCCGCGGGTCTCCGGGATGACGCGGGTCGCGAGCGCGAGCCCGACCAGGCCCACGGGCACGTTGAGCGCGAAGATCCAGCGCCAGGAGACATGGGTGACGATGAACCCGCCCACCGGCGGGCCGATCAGCGGCCCGATCAGGGCCGGGATCGAGAGCCAGGCCATGGCGTTGACGAGCTGGCTCTTGGGCACCGCGCGGAGCAGAACGAGCCGGCCGACCGGCACCATCAGCGCCCCGCCCATGCCCTGGACAAGCCGCGCCGCCACCAGGAAGGGGAGCGTCGGGGCGAGACCGCACAGCGCCGATCCCAGCGTGAAGACCACGATCGCGGCCTGGAACACGGCCCTGGCTCCGAACCGGTCGGCGAGCCACCCCGAGGCCGGGATGAACACGGCGAGGCTCAGCATGTAGGCGGTCAGCGCCAGCGACAGCGTCACGACGTCCGAGCCGAATCCGGCCGCCATCGCCGGCAGCGCGGTGGCGATCACGGTGCTGTCCATGTTCTGCATGAACAGGGCCGCCGCCACCACCAGCGCGGTCAGCCGCGGCGGGCGGGAGGGGACGGGATCGTCGGGGCTGCCCCTCGTCACGGGCATTGACAGACGCGCATTTGGGGCTGGACAGTCCCGGGCGGCACGCCTATACCCGCCGGCTCGCAGAGAACGGGACGCGGGAGGGGTGCGTTTGCGCGCATCCCGCAGGCACCGCGGCCCCCTGGAGCCAGGGGCGAGAGATGGCGAAGAAGGTCGTCGGGTACATCAAGCTGCAGATCCCGGCCGGGAAGGCGAACCCGTCCCCGCCGGTGGGGCCCGCGCTCGGTCAGCGCGGCCTCAACATCATGCAGTTCTGCAAGGAGTTCAATGCCGCAACCCAGGCGATGGAGCCGGGCACGCCGACGCCGGTGGTGATCACCGCCTACGCCGACCGCAGCTTCACCTTCGTCACCAAGACCCCGCCCAACACCTATTTCCTGCTCAAGGCCGCCAAGCTCGAGAAGGGCGCCCAGGCGCCCGGCAAGGGGGCCAAGGTCGGCAAGGTCACGCAGAGCCAGCTCCGCGAGATCGCCCGGATCAAGATGAAGGACATGAACTGCTACGACGAGGAGGCGGCGATGCGCATGCTCGCCGGCTCCGCGCGGTCCATGGGCCTCGAGGTGGTGGAGGGCTGAGCCATGGCCGATCGTGGCAAGCGCCTGGCCGCGCTCTATCGGGATTTCGACCCGCAGAAGGCCTATCCGCTCGAGGAGGCGGTGCGGATCGTCAAGCGGAACGCCCGCGCGAAGTTCGACGAGACGGTCGAGATCGCGATGAATCTCGGCATCGATCCCCGCCATGCCGACCAGAACGTGCGCGGCATGACCTCGCTGCCCCACGGCACCGGCAAGACCCTGCGGGTCGCCGTGTTCGCCAAGGGAGCCAAGGCCGAGGAGGCGAAGGCCGCCGGGGCCGATGTGGTCGGCGCCGAGGACCTCGCCGAGGCGGTCCAGGCCGGCAAGATGGACTTCGACCGCTGCATCGCCACCCCTGACATGATGGCGCTGGTCGGTCGGCTGGGGAAGGTTCTGGGCCCGCGCGGGCTGATGCCGAACCCGAAGCTCGGCACCGTGACGATGGACGTGAAGGGCGCGGTGCAGGCCGCCAAGGCGGGCCAGGTCGAGTTCCGCGCCGAGAAGGCGGGGATCGTCCATGCCGGGATCGGCAAGGCCTCCTTCCCGGAGGAGAAGCTCGCCGAGAACGCGCGCGCCTTCATCGACGCGATCGCCAGGGCCAAGCCCGCGGGGGCGAAGGGCACCTACATCAAGAAGGTGTCGCTCTCCTCGACCATGGGGCCGGGCGTGAAGGTGGATACCGCGTCGCTGTCGCTCTGACGGCGGCGCACGGGATCCCGCGTTCCGGGCGACCGGGACGCGGGGCAGGGGGCGGCAGGATCGCGCCGCACCCGACCCTGTCCGAGACCGCGTGTGGGAGCGCGCCGCGGCGCCTCCCTTGAAGGGCCGGAAGGCCCGCAGGCGGTAGACAGGAGGAACGGATCACGAGGAGGGCGTCCGGCGCGTCCGTGCGATGCGGCGGAGGTCCCTCTCGCGGTCCGGTCTTCTGCGTCTGGACAGGCGAACCGGGCCATCCGGCTGCCGGCCCTGTCCGGAAGGCGGATGGTCCATGGGCAGTTCGGCCCGGGATGGTCCCGGGCCGGAACGATGGAGACGGGACGTGGACCGTACGGAGAAGCGGGAGGTCGTGGCCTCGCTCGCCGCCGTGTTCCAGGAGACCTCGATCGTCGTCGTCACCCGCAATGCCGGGCTGACGGTGGCGGAGATGTCCGACCTGCGCGCGCGGATGCGGGAGGCCGGGGCGACCTTCCGGGTCGCGAAGAACCGTCTGGCCAGTCTCGCCCTTCAGGGCACCCGGTTCGACGGGATCAAGCCGTGGCTCAAGGGTCCGACCGCGCTTGCGTGGTCGAAGGATCCGGTGGCGGCGGCCAAGACCGTCGTGACGTTCGCCAAGGCCAACGAGAAGCTTGTGATTGTCGGGGGTGCGCTCGGCACCCAGACGCTGGATGCGGAGGGGGTGAAGGCGCTCGCCGAGCTGCCCTCGCTCGACGAGCTCCGCGCCAAGCTGATCGGCATGATCAAGACCCCGGCCAGCCGGATCGCGAGCGTGCTCGCGGCTCCGGCCGGGCAGGTGGCCCGGGTGATCGGTGCCTATGCACGGAAGGACGAGGCGGCCTGAGGGCCTTCCGAGGACGTGACGGCGCGGTCCGGATGGTCCGGGTCGCGCGCAGAAGACTGGAAACCGCAAGAGACAAGGACTGGAACAATGGCTGATCTGGCGAAGCTGGTGGACGAGCTGTCGAGCCTGACCGTGCTCGAGGCCGCCGAGCTCTCGAAGATGCTGGAGGAGAAGTGGGGCGTGTCGGCGGCCGCGCCGGTGGCGGTGGCGGCGGCTCCCGCGGCGGGTGCCGCGGCCGCGCCGGCGGCCGAGGCGCAGACCGAGTTCACCGTCATCCTGGCCAAGGCCGGCGACAAGAAGATCAACGTGATCAAGGAGATCCGCACGATCACGGGGCTCGGCCTGAAGGAGGCCAAGGACCTCGTCGAGGGCGCGCCCAAGGAGGTGAAGGCGGGCGTGAGCAAGGACGAGGCGGAGAAGATCAAGAAGGTGCTCGAGGAGCAGGGCGCGACCGTCGAGATCAAGTGATCGGACGCGACGTCACGCACGGCGCCGCTCCCGATCGGGTGGAGGTCCCTGATCGGGTGAGGGGGCGCGCGAACAAGCCTGCGGCCACCTCGGCCGCCATCCGGCGCCGGGCGGGGGTGACCCTCCTCCGCCCGGCCGCTGCCGTTCCGGCAACCGGCCGCCGCTCCGGCCGGGCAGGGTCCGCCATTCCGGGTGTCACGGCGTGAGCCAGCATGGGGGCAGGTCGATGATCGGTTCGTTCACGGGCAGGAAGCGCATCCGCCGCAGCTTCGGGCGTATCCCCGAGGTCGCGCCGATGCCGAACCTGATCGAGGTCCAGCGCGCCTCCTACGAGGGCTTCCTGCAGATGCATGTCAGCCCGGATGCGCGCACGCATTCCGGCCTGCAGGAGGTGTTCAAGTCCGTCTTCCCGATCGACGACTTCGCCGGGCGCGGCCGGCTCGAATTCGTGCAGTACGAGTTCGAGGAGCCGAAATACGACGTCGAGGAGTGCATGCAGCGCGGCATGACCTATGCCGCGCCGCTCAAGGTGCGGCTGCGCCTGATCGTGTGGGACGTCGACGAGGACACCGGCGCGCGCTCGATCCGCGACATCAAGGAGCAGGACGTCTACATGGGCGACATGCCGCTCATGACGGACAACGGCACCTTCATCGTGAACGGCACCGAGCGGGTCATCGTCTCGCAGATGCATCGTTCGCCCGGCGTCTTCTTCGACCACGACAAGGGCAAGACGCATTCCTCGGGCAAGTACCTGTTCGCCGCGCGGGTGATCCCCTATCGCGGCTCCTGGCTCGACTTCGAGTTCGACGCCAAGGACATCCTCTATGTGCGCATCGACCGCCGCCGCAAGCTGCCGGTCACCACGCTGCTCTACGCGCTCGACAGCGCGGCGACCGAGGCGCTGCGCGCGGCGCGGGCCGCGGCCGGCGAGGAGTTGGAGCCGGGCGAGGTGCGCGGCATGGACGCCGAGGAGATCCTCGCCGCGGTCTATGGCCGCGTGGTGTTCACGCGCGGGCCCAAGGGCTGGAGCCGCGCCTTCGATCCGGAGGCGTTCCGGGGCGTGAAGCTGCTCGACGCGCTGGTCGACGCCCGCACCGGGCGGGTGGTCGCCGAGGCCGGCACGAAGCTCAACCAGCGCGCCGCGCGCCGGATCGCCGAGGCCGGCACCACCGAGGTGCTGGTCGGCCGCGCCGACCTGCTCGGCCGCTTCGCCGCCGAGGACATGGTGAACCTCGAGACCGGCGAGATCTATCTCGAGGCGGGCGAGGAGATCACCGAGCCCAAGCTCGCCGCGATCGAGGCGGCCGGGTTCGAGACGCTCGCCACGCTGGCGATCGACCAGCAGACCGGGCCCTGGCTGCGCAACACCCTTGCGCTCGACAAGAACTCGAACCGCGACGAGGCGCTGCTCGACATCTACCGCGTGATGCGCCCGGGCGAGCCGCCGACGCCGGAGACGGCCGAGGCGCTGTTCAAGGGCCTGTTCTTCGACCCCGAGCGCTACGACCTCTCCGCGGTCGGGCGGGTGAAGATGAACATGCGCCTCGGCTTCTCGACCGAGGAGGTGCCGGACACGGTGCGCACGCTGCGCAAGGCCGACATCCTCGCGGTGGTGAAGACGCTGCACGAGCTCAAGGACGGGCGCGGCCAGATCGACGACATCGACAACCTGGGCAACCGGCGCGTCCGCTCGGTGGGCGAGCTGATGGAGAACCAGTACCGGGTCGGGCTCCTGCGGATGGAGCGGGCGATCCGCGAGCGCATGAGCTCGGTCGACATCGACACGGTGATGCCGCACGACCTGATCAACGCCAAGCCGGCGGCGGCGGCGGTGCGCGAGTTCTTCGGCTCCTCGCAGCTCAGCCAGTTCATGGACCAGACCAATCCGCTCTCGGAGGTGACGCACAAGCGCCGCCTCTCGGCGCTGGGCCCGGGGGGGCTGACGCGCGAGCGCGCGGGCTTCGAGGTGCGCGACGTCCACCCGACCCATTACGGCCGGATCTGCCCGATCGAGACCCCCGAGGGGCCGAACATCGGCCTGATCAACTCGCTCGCCACCTACGCCCAGGTGAACAAGTACGGCTTCATCGAGACGCCCTACCGTCTCGTCAGGAACGGCGTGGTGCAGCCCGAGATCCGCTACCTCTCCGCCATGGAGGAGGAGAAGCTGGTGGTCGCCCAGGCCGACGTGCCGATCGGCCCCGACGGGCGGATCCTCGGCGAGCTCGTCTCGGTGCGCAAGGGCGGCGACTACGCGATGGTGCCGCCCGACCAGGTCACCGCGATCGACGTGAGCCCCAAGCAGCTCGTCTCGGTGGCCGCGGCGCTGATCCCCTTCCTCGAGAACGACGACGCCAACCGCGCGCTGATGGGCTCGAACATGCAGCGCCAGGCGGTGCCGCTGATCGAGGCCGAGGCGCCGCTGGTCGGCACCGGCATGGAAGGCCCCGTGGCGCGCGATTCCGGGGCCGCGATCATGGCGCGCCGCGCCGGCGTGGTCGACCAGATCGACGGCGCGCGCATCGTCGTGCGCGCGACCCGCGCGGACGGCACGACCGAGGGCGTGGACATCTACCGGCTGCGCAAGTTCCAGCGCTCCAACCAGTCGACCTCGATCAACC
Source organism: Elioraea sp. Yellowstone (assembly GCF_006704265.1). Lineage (GTDB taxonomy): Bacteria > Pseudomonadota > Alphaproteobacteria > Acetobacterales > Acetobacteraceae > Elioraea. The sequence goes on from NZ_VIKA01000089.1 coordinate 7,008, forward strand.
AGCGTCCGCTGGTGCGCGTGGGCGACGTGGTGCAGGCGGGCGACATCATCGCCGACGGGCCCTCGACGCAGCTCGGCGAGCTCGCGCTGGGGCGCAACGTCCTGGTCGCGTTCATGCCGTGGAACGGCTACAACTTCGAGGACTCGATCCTGATCTCCGAGCGCATCGTGCGCGACGACGTGTTCACCTCGATCCACATCGACGAATTCGAGGTGATGGCGCGCGACACCAAGCTCGGCCAGGAGGAGATCACGCGCGACATCCCGAACGTCGGCGAGGAGGCGCTGAAGAACCTCGACGAGGCCGGCATCGTCTACATCGGCGCCGAGGTCCGGCCGGGCGACATCCTGGTCGGCAAGGTGACGCCGAAGGGCGAGAGCCCGATGACGCCGGAGGAGAAGCTCCTGCGCGCGATCTTCGGCGAGAAGGCATCCGACGTGCGCGACACCTCGCTCCGGCTGCCGCCGGGCGTGTCGGGCACGGTGGTGGATGTGCGCGTCTTCGCCCGCCGCGGCGTGGACAAGGACGAGCGTGCGCTCGCGATCGAGCGGGCCGAGATCGAGAGTCTCGCCAAGGACCGCGACGACGAGAAGGCGATCCAGGAGCGGTCGTTCCTGAACCGCGTGAAGGAGAAGCTGATCGGCAAGACCGCCGCTTCGGGCTTCAAGGGGCTGAAGGCGGGCACGGTGATCGACGAGGCGGTGCTCGCCGAGATCCCGCGCGGCGCCTGGCGCAACATCGTCGTCTCCGACGACGCCACCATGGCCGAGATCGAGCAGCTCAAGCGCGAGTTCGACGAGGCGGTGCGCCGGCTCGAGGCGCGCTTCCTCTCCAAGGTCGAGAAGCTGCAGCGCGGCGACGAGCTGCCGCCCGGCGTGATGAAGATGGTCAAGGTGTTCGTCGCGGTGAAGCGCAAGCTGCAGCCGGGCGACAAGATGGCCGGGCGCCACGGCAACAAGGGCGTGGTCTCCAAGGTGGTGCCGATCGAGGACATGCCGTTCCTCGAGGACGGGACGCCCGTGGACATCGTGCTGAACCCGCTCGGCGTGCCGAGCCGCATGAATGTGGGCCAGATCCTCGAGACCCATCTCGGCTGGGCCTGCGCGGGGCTGGGGCGGCAGATCGGCGAGGCGCTGGATGCGGCGCGGCGGACCGGCAACTTCGCGCCCCTGCGGCAGAAGCTCGAGGACGTCTACGGCAGCGCGATCTACCGCGAGCAGATCGCGGGCATGGATCAGGCCGAGCTCGCGGAGCTGGCGGGCAACCTGCGCGCCGGCGTGCCGATCGCAACCCCGGTGTTCGACGGGGCGCGGATGGACGACATCGAGGCGATGCTCGAGAAGGCGGGCCTCGACAAGTCCGGCCAGGTGACGCTGATCGACGGTCGCACCGGCGAGCCGTTCGAGCGCAAGGTGACGGTGGGCTACATCTACATGCTGAAGCTGCACCACCTGGTGGACGACAAGATCCATGCGCGCTCGATCGGGCCGTACAGCCTCGTCACGCAGCAGCCGCTCGGCGGCAAGGCGCAGTTCGGCGGCCAGCGCTTCGGCGAGATGGAGGTCTGGGCGCTCGAGGCCTACGGCGCGGCCTACACGCTGCAGGAGATGCTGACCGTGAAGTCGGACGACGTCTCCGGCCGCACCAAGGTCTACGAGGCGATCGTGCGCGACCAGGACACCTTCGAGGCCGGCATCCCGGAGAGCTTCAACGTGCTGGTGAAGGAGCTGAAGTCGCTCGGGCTCAATGTCGAGCTCGAGAACCGAGGCGCCTGAGCGGGCGGCGATCCGACGGGGGTGCCGTCCGCGCCTGAGAGTTCCGTTCGCAGTGCCGGGGCGCATCCGGCAGGAGCGAGGATGAGACGATGAACGAGCTGATGAAGATCCTGGGCCAGCAGTCGGGCGCCCTGACCTTCGACCAGATCCGGATCTCGATCGCGAGCCCGGAGCAGATCCGCTCCTGGTCCTACGGCGAGATCAAGAAGCCGGAGACGATCAACTACCGCACCTTCAAGCCGGAGCGGGACGGCCTGTTCTGCGCGCGCATCTTCGGGCCGATCAAGGACTACGAGTGCCTGTGCGGCAAGTACAAGCGGATGAAGTTCCGCGGCATCATCTGCGAGAAGTGTGGCGTGGAGGTGACGCTCGCCAAGGTGCGGCGCGAGCGCATGGGCCACATCGAGCTCGCCAGCCCCGTGGCGCATATCTGGTTCCTGAAGTCGCTGCCTTCTCGCATCGGCCTGATGATCGACATGACGCTGAAGGAGATCGAGAAGGTCCTCTACTTCGAGAGCTACATCGTGCTCGAGCCCGGGCTGACCGATCTCAAGCTGCACCAGCTCATCAGCGAGGACCAGTACCAGGCGAAGATCGACGAGTTCGGCGAGGACGCGTTCTCGGTCGGCATCGGCGCGGAGGCGCTGAAGAGCGTGCTCGCGGGGATCGACCTCGCCGCCGAGAAGACGCGGCTGCGCGTCGAGCTGAAGGAGACCACCTCCGAGGCGAAGCGCAAGAAGCTGGTCAAGCGGCTGAAGCTGATCGAGGCCTTCCTCGAATCCGGCGCGCGCCCCGAGTGGATGATCATGGACGTGATCCCGGTGATCCCGCCCGAGCTCCGCCCGCTCGTGCCGCTCGACGGCGGCCGCTTCGCGACCTCGGACCTCAACGACCTCTACCGGCGCGTGATCAACCGCAACAACCGCCTGAAGCGGCTGATCGAGCTGCGCGCACCCGACATCATCGTGCGCAACGAGAAGCGCATGCTGCAGGAGGCGGTCGACGCGCTGTTCGACAACGGACGGCGCGGCCGCGCGATCACGGGGGCCAACAAGCGGCCGCTGAAGTCGCTCTCCGACATGCTGAAGGGCAAGCAGGGGCGGTTCCGCCAGAACCTGCTCGGCAAGCGGGTCGACTACTCGGGCCGGTCGGTGATCGTGGTCGGGCCGGAGCTCAAGCTGCACCAGTGCGGTCTGCCGAAGAAGATGGCGCTCGAGCTGTTCAAGCCGTTCATCTACTCCAAGCTCGAGAAGTACAACCTCGCCACCACCATCAAGGCCGCCAAGCGGATGGTGGAGAAGGAGCGGCCGGAGGTGTGGGACATCCTCGAGGAGGTGATCCGCGAGCACCCGGTGCTCTTGAACCGGGCGCCCACGCTGCACCGGCTCGGCATCCAGGCCTTCGAGCCGGTGCTGATCGAGGGCAAGGCGATCCAGCTCCACCCCCTGGTGTGCACGGCGTTCAACGCCGACTTCGACGGCGACCAGATGGCGGTGCACGTGCCGCTCTCGCTCGAGGCGCAGCTCGAGGCGCGCGTGCTGATGATGTCCACCAACAACATCCTCAGCCCGGCGAACGGCAAGCCGATCATCGTGCCGAGCCAGGACATCGTGCTCGGAATCTACTACCTGAGCCTCGAGACCAGGGAGTACGAGGAGACGCCGGACGATCAGGCGCCCGCCTTCACCGGCATGGGCGAGATCGAACAGGCGCTCGCGGCCGGCGCGATCACGCTGCACAGCAAGATCCGCACCCGCCGCGAGGCGGTCGGCCGGGACGGCGCGCCGGTCGTCGAGCGTGTCGTGACGACGCCCGGTCGGATGATGATCGGCGCGATCCTGCCGCAGCACCCGAACCTGCCCTATGCGCTGGTGAACCGCCAGCTCACCAAGCGCGCGGTCTCGGACGTGATCGACGCCGTCTACCGCCACTGCGGCCAGAAGGAGAGCGTGATCTTCGCCGACCGGCTGATGGGGCTCGGCTTCCGCGCCGCCGCCAAGGCTGGGATCAGCTTCGGCAAGGACGACATGATCGTGCCGGCCGCGAAGCGCGAGCTGATCGCCAAGACCGAGGCCGAGGTGAAGGAGTTCGAGCAGCAGTACCAGGACGGCCTGATCACCTGGGGCGAGCGCTACAACAAGGTGGTCGACGCCTGGTCGCGCTGCACCGAGGAGGTCGCCGCGGCGATGATGAAGGAGATCTCCAAGCGCGAGGCCGGCAAGGAGATCAACTCGGTCTGGATGATGAGCCACTCCGGCGCGCGCGGCTCGCCCGCGCAGATGCGCCAGCTCGCCGGGATGCGCGGGCTGATGGCCAAGCCCTCCGGCGAGATCATCGAGACGCCGATCATCTCGAACTTCAAGGAAGGGCTGAACGTGCTCGAGTACTTCAACTCGACGCACGGCGCCCGCAAGGGTCTCGCCGACACCGCGCTCAAGACCGCCAACTCGGGCTACCTGACGCGGCGCCTCGTCGATGTCGCGCAGGACAGCATCATCGTCGAGGAGGATTGCGGCACCGAGCGGGGGATCACCGTGCGCGCGGTGCTGGACGGCGGCGAGGTGGTCGCCTCGCTCTCCGAGCGCATCCTCGGACGGACGGTGGCGAAGGACGTGCAGGACCCGGTGACGGGGGCGGTGATCGCGCCGCGCGGCACGCTGATCGGCGAGGTCGAGGCGGATGCGATCGAGCGCGCGGGCGTGGAGAGCGTCTACATCCGCTCGGTGCTCACCTGCGACAGCCGCACCGGCGTCTGCGCCGCCTGCTACGGTCGCGACCTCGCGCGCGGCACCCCGGTGAACATCGGCGAGGCGGTGGGCGTGATCGCCGCGCAGTCGATCGGCGAGCCGGGCACGCAGCTCACCATGCGCACCTTCCACATCGGCGGCGCCGCCCAGCGCGGCGCCGAGCAGAGCCAGGTCGAGGCGGCGGGCGACGGCATCGTCACGGTGAAGAACCGCAACGTGGTCGTGAACAGCCAGGGCGTGCCGATCGTGATGAGCCGCAACTGCGAGCTCGTGCTGCTCGACGACCAGCGGCGCGAGCGCGCGCGCTACCGCGTGCCCTACGGCGCCAGGCTGCTGGCCGACGAGGGGGCCCAGGTCGCGCGCGGCCAGAAGCTCGCCGAGTGGGACCCCTACACCCTGCCGGTGATCACCGAGCGTTCGGGCATCGTCGACTACGTCGACCTGATCGAGGGCGTGACGGTGGTCGAGCGGGTGGACGAGGCGACGGGGCTGTCGTCCAAGGTGGTGGTCGACTGGAAGCAGGCGGCCAAGGGTGCGGATCTGCGCCCGCGCATCGTGCTGCGCGACGAGAAGGGCGAGATCGTCAAGCTGCCGAACAACGCGGAGGCCCGCTACTTCCTCTCGGTCGACTCGATCCTCTCGGTCGAGAACGGCGCGAAGGTGAACGCCGGCGACGTGCTCGCGCGCATCCCGCGCGAGAGCTCGAAGACGCGCGACATCACCGGCGGTCTGCCGCGCGTGGCCGAACTCTTCGAGGCGCGCCGGCCGAAGGACCACGCGATCATCAGCGAGATCGACGGCCGCGTGGAGTTCGGCAAGGACTACAAGGCGAAGCGCCGCATCGTGGTCAAGAACGACGAGACCGGCGAGGAGCGCGAGTACCTGATCCCGAAGGGCAAGCACGTCTCGGTGCAGGAGGGCGACTACGTCCGGATCGGCGACCCGCTGGTCGACGGCCCGCGCGTGCCGCACGACATCCTGAAGGTGCTGGGCGTGGAGGCGCTGGCGAACTACCTCGTCAACGAGATCCAGGACGTCTACCGGCTGCAGGGCGTGAAGATCAACGACAAGCACATCGAGGTGATCGTCCGCCAGATGCTGCAGAAGGTGGAGGTCGAGGATCCGGGCGACACGACCTTCCTGGTCGGCGAGCAGGTGGATCGCATCGAGTTCGAGATCGAGAACGAGAAGCGGATCGCCGCCGACGAGCGTCCCGCCAGGGCCTTCCCGGTGCTGCAGGGCATCACCAAGGCCAGCCTGCAGACCCACAGCTTCATCTCGGCCGCCTCGTTCCAGGAGACGACGCGGGTGCTGACCGAGGCGGCGGTGGCCGGCAAGGTCGACACGCTGGCGGGGCTGAAGGAGAACGTGATCGTCGGGCGGCTGATCCCGGCCGGCACGGGCAACGTGATGATGCGGCTGAAGGCGCTCGCGGCGCAGCGCGACAAGGGCCGTGCCGTCACCGCCGAGACCCCCGCGCTCACCGGCGAGGGGGCGGCTGCCGCGTAGCGGGGCGGGCACTGCCCTCCCCGCCCCGGCCCGCGCCATGCGCCATGACGTGGCCAGGTCTGCGGGCGCCTCCCGCGCCGGCCACGCTTGACGGGGTGGGGGTGCGGGGCTAGGTTCCGCGGCCTTGCCGCCCCCGGGCCTCGAGGGGCGGCGGGAATGCGATGTGAGCGGCTCCGGTGCCGCTGCCCCCCAGGGGTGGCCGAGGTCGGGGTCGAAGGTTCGGGCGCGCGAGCGCGGCTGACGCCGTGGCTCGCGGCGTCGTTTGTGTCGAGTGTCGTTGAGGGCCGGGCGCCGGCGCGACGAGAGGAACGGGATGCCGACGATCAACCAGCTGATCGCCAAGGGCCGCGAGCCCAGGCGGAAGCGCAACAAGGTCCCCGCGCTGCAGGGCTCGCCGCAGAAGCGCGGCGTCTGCACGCGCGTCTACACGACCACGCCGAAGAAGCCGAACTCGGCGCTGCGCAAGGTCGCGAAGGTGCGGCTGGTGAACGGGTTCGAGGTCGTCTCCTACATCCCCGGCGAGGGCCACAACCTCCAGGAACACTCGGTGGTGATGATCCGCGGCGGGCGCGTGAAGGACCTGCCGGGCGTGCGCTACCACATCCTGCGCGGCGTGCTCGACACGCAGGGCATCGCCAAGCGCCGCCAGCGGCGCTCGCTCTACGGCGCCAAGCGGCCGAAGTGACGGGGAGGGGCTGAACCATGTCGCGACGCCACCGCGCCGAGAAGCGCGAGGTCCTGCCGGATCCCAAGTACGGCGACGTCGTGCTGTCGAAGTTCATGAACGCGCTGATGTACGACGGCAAGAAGAGCGTCGCCGAGGCGATCGTCTACGGCGCGCTCGACACGGTGAAGCGCCGCGCCGGCGCGAATGCCGATCCGCTGCGCGTGTTCCACGAGGCGATGGAGAACGTGAAGCCGGCGGTCGAGGTGCGCTCGCGCCGCGTCGGCGGCGCGACCTACCAGGTGCCCGTCGAGGTGCGCGCCGAACGGCGCCAGGCGCTGGCGATCCGCTGGATCATCGATGCCGCCCGCAAGCGCGGCGAGCACACGATGCAGGACCGGCTCTCGAACGAGCTCATGGACGCGGCGAACAATCGCGGCGCGGCCGTCAAGAAGCGCGAGGACACGCACCGGATGGCCGAGGCCAACCGGGCCTTCTCGCACTACCGCTGGTAACCCACCCGAAACGCTGACCGGACGCCCCACGGAGAACGACCATGGCGAAGGCGAAGTTTGAGCGGACGAAGCCGCACTGCAACATCGGCACGATTGGTCATGTGGACCATGGCAAG
>NZ_VIKA01000008.1 GCF_006704265.1 Elioraea sp. Yellowstone
GCCGTGCGGCGCGCGCGGGGGCGGCCTCCTCCAGCGCCTTCAGCGCCGCCCGCCGCGCCGCCGCGAGCAGGTCGAGGCGCCGTTCCGCCGGGGCGAGCGCGGATTCCAGTTCGGCCGCCGCCGCAGTGAAGGCCGCGTCGCCTTCGGCGGTGGCCAGGAAGGCAAGCAGTCGTTCACCGAAGCCCGCTGCGGCCTCTTCCAGCAACGGCCAAGCAGCAGGAGCGCGGGCGTGGAGCGCGCGGGCCAGTCTGCGCCGGACTTCCTCGCCGCGTCCGCCCAGGCCCAGCAGCGTCAGCAGTCCTGCCGCGGTGAGCCCGACGGGCGGCGGACAATGCGCGTCGGCGGCTGCCATGCCTTAGCATGGCATGGCAGGGCCAATCCGTTCCACTCCCGTGGCGTCCGTCATGCCCCGAGCGCGCGCCTCGTCGCCGCGATGATCCGGTCCTGCGTCGCCTCCTCCAGGTAGGGATGGAACGGCAGGCTGAACACCTCGGCCGCGAGCCGTTCGCTCACCGGCAGGCCGTTGCCCGCCACCGGATGGTGCGCATAGGCCGTCTGGCGATGCAGCGGCTTCGGGTAGTAGATCGCCGTCGGGATGCCCTCGGCCTTCAGCGCGGCGAGCACGCGGGCGCGGTCGTGGCCCGGGATGCGCAGCGTGTACTGGGCCCAGACCGAGGTATTGCCCGGCGCGAGACGCGGCACGATCGCGACATCCGCCAGGGCGGCATTGTACCGGTCGGCGATCCGCTGCCGCGCCGCGCATTCGGACTCGAACACGGCGAGCTTCTGCAGCAGCACCGCCGCCTGAACCGTGTCGAGCCGCCCGTTCATGCCGACGCGGACGTTCTCGTACTTGTCGTCCTTGCTCTGGCCGTGCACGCGCAGGGAGAGCAGCAGCTCCAGCGTCTCGCGATCATGGCAGAACACGGCGCCGCCATCGCCGTAGCAGCCGAGCGGCTTGGCGGGGAAGAAGCTGGTCGCGGCCATGTCGCCGGTGGCGGCAACATGGGTGCCGTTCCAGGTCGCGCCGAAGGACTGCGCGGCATCCACCAGCACCTTCAGCCCGTGGCGGCGCGCGATCGGCAGCAGCCGGGCGTAGTCGGCCGGCTGGCCGAACAGATCGACCGGGATCATGGCGCGCGGGACGAGGCCGAGCCGCTTCGCCGTCTCGATCCCGGCTTCCAGGCTCGCCGGGTCCATGTTGAACGTGTCCTCGCGCACATCGACGAACACCGGGGTCGCGCCGAACCAGACCACCACCTCGGCGGTGGCGGCAAAGGTGAAGGCCGGCACGAGCACGGCATCGCCCGGCCGGATGTCCCACGCCATCAGCGCCAGCGCCAGCGCATCCGTGCCGTTGGCGCAGGAGAGCGCGAAAGGCACCGAGGCGTAGCGGGCGAGCGCGGTCTCGAGCTCGGCGACCTCGGGCCCGAGGATGTACCTGCCCGAACGGACCACCTTCAGCACCGCCTCCTCCATCGCCGGACCGATGGCGCGCCGCTGGGCGTCGAGGTCGATGAAGGCGATCGGGGCAGGCGGGGGGGCTTCCGGCATCGGGGTTCTCCAGGCGCGGCATGCGGGGGCCGGCCCGGCGCGTGCCGGACCGTCCGGTGCCCCTATACCTCCGGCGGAGGGCGGAAACGAGGCGGGGCCGGTCGTGGCTGCCCGTGGTGCGGCGGCGCGGCGGGCTGGCGCGGCCGGCGTGGTCGCGCCAGTCTCTCCGCCGGACCGGTCCTGGAGCCCGCGATGCTGCCCGTCTTCCTCGCCCACACCGACGCGATGTTCCGCAACTACTACGGTACGGCGGCGCTTGCCGCTCTTTCGCGGGTCGCCGAGGTGCGGCGCAACACCACCGGCCGGCACCTCGCCGGCAGGGAACTGGCCGAGGCCGCCCGGGGCTGCGCGGTGATCGTCTCCGACCGCATGACGCCGGGCGAGGCCGGGACCTTCGCCCACGCGCCCGACCTGGTCGCGTTCCTGCGCTGCGCGGTCGACATCCGCACGATCGACGTGCCGGCGGCCTCGACGCACGGCGTGCTGGTGACGCGCGCCACGCCGGGCTTCGCCGATGCGGTGGCCGAGCTCGGCATCGGCATGATGGTCGATCTCGCGCGCGGGATCGGCCGGGCGACCGCGCACTATCACCGCGGCGAGATGCCCGAGCCGCGGATGGGCCGGCAGCTTGCCGGCGCGACGCTCGGCATCCTCGGCTACGGGGTGATCGGACGGCGGCTCGCCGCCATCGCCAAGGCGCTCGGCATGACGGTGCTGGTCGCCGATCCGCATGTCACACCGGAGGATCCGGAGATCGGCCACGCGCCCCTGCACGAGGTGCTGGCGGCGTCGGATTTCGTCGTCTGCCTGGCGGTCGCGACCGAGGAGACCGAGAACCTGCTCGACGCGGCGGCCTTCGCGGCGATGAAGCCGGGCGCGCTGTTCGTGAACCTCGCGCGCGGCAACCTGGTGGACGAGGCGGCGCTGCGTCATGCGCTCGACCACGGACCGCTCGCAGGCGCGGCGCTGGATGTCGGCCGCGCGCCGGACCAGATGCCCACACCGTCGCTCGCCGCGCATCCCAAGGTGATCGCGACCCCGCATATCGGCGGGCTGACGCCGCAGGCGATCGCGCACCAGGCCTTCGACACGGTGCGCCAAGTGGAGGCGCTGGCGGCGGGGCGGCTGCCGCCGGGCGCCGTGAACGCCGCGCATGCGTACCGGCTGGGCCGGCTCGGCATCGCGCTATGAGCGCGGTGCCGGAAGGCACGACGATGTACCGCCGGGCCGATCCGGCGGCGAACCGTGCCGAGTGGCACCGCTACTACTCGCCCAAGCGCAGCCCGCACCAGCACGCGCAGCTCGAGCTGCTCGGCCGCACCGAGGCACGGCGCGTTCTCGAGATCGGGCCCTATCTCGGCTACGTCACCGCGCTGCTCGACAACGCCGGCTACGCCGTTGAGACGCTCGATCTCGGCCCCCGCCAATTCGCCCGCCCCGAGGTGCCGCACCACGCCTGCGACCTGACCGCGCTCGATCCGGCGCGCTTCGCCGGTTTCGACGCAGTGCTCTGCTGCGAGACGCTCGAACACCTGCCATTCGCGGCCGCGCGCGACGTGCTCAGGCGGCTGCACGCGACGGGTGCGGCGCACCTCGTGGTCTCGGTGCCGTGGTCGGGGCTGCATCTCTGGCTCGCGGTGCAGGTGGCACCCGGATGGCTGCGCAGCGCGCTGCATCTGAAATGGCCGCGGCGTTTCTCCCGCTTCGTGCCGGAAGCCGATCCGCTCGGCCACAAATGGGAGGTCGGCTATCGCGGCACGTCGCTCGCGGCGTGGGAGGGAGCGCTGGCCGCCGCCGGCTGGCGCGTGCGCGAGCGCGTGTTCACCACGCCGACGCGCAGCATCATGCATCTGTGCGACCGGGCGGAGGTGCGGTGACGCCCGAGGCGGCGCGCGCGGCCCTCGATCGTCTCGGCGCGGCCGGCCGGGAGCCCCCCGATCTCGCCGAGGCGGCACTGCTGTTCGCTGCGATCGATGCGCCCGGCACAGACCTCGCGCCGGCGCGTGCGCATCTCGCCGCGCTGGCCGCGGCGGCGGCCGAACTGCGCGACATCGCGCCCGCCGCACGCGCCGGCGCACTCGCCGCACTGCTCGCCGGCCGGCACGGCTATGCGGGCGATGCCGAGACCTACGACGATCTCGCCAACGCCAACCTCATCCGGGTGATCGAGCGTCGGCGCGGCCTGCCGGTGGCACTCGGCATCCTCTGGATCCATGCCGCGCGCGCGGCCGGCTGGCCCGCCTGGGGCATCGACTTCCCGGCACATTTCCTGGTCGGCATCGCGGGCGAGGGCCGGGCGGTGTCGGTCGATCCCTTCGCGCGCGGCCATGCGCCGTCGCCCGCCGAGCTCAGCGCGCTGATCGAACGCATCACCGGACGGACGGTCGAGCTCCAGCCCGGCCTGTTCCGCCGCATGCGCGACCGCGAGGTGCTGCTCCGGCTGCAGAACAACATCAAGGTTCGGCGGCTGAAGGCCGGTGACCTCGCCGGCGCGCTCGCCTGCATCGAGGACATGCTGCGCCTCGTCCCCGATGCGTCCGCGCTGTGGCACGAGGCGGGTCTTGCGAACCGGCGGCTCGGCCGCCATCGGGCGGCGATCGCGTGCCTGGAACGGTTCCTCTCCCTGGCACCCGGCGGCGAGGCCGAGGCGGAGGTTCGCGCCGCCATCGCCGAGAGCCGCGCGCGGCTGAACTGACGCCGCGGCTCAGCGCCTCCGCGCGATCCGGGTGCGGCTTTCCGCCACGAGGGCGACGCGCTCGCCGACGGCGAGACCGTCGCTGTCCGGCTGAACGACGACGATCATGGCGCCGGTGTCCTCGCGCACGACGAACTCGGCGGCGCGCGCGGCGCCGATCCGTCGGATGGCGACGATCGTGCCGAGACGCGCGGGCGCAGGCTCGGACGCCCGGACCATCGGCTCCGGCGTCGGCGGTGGTGGCGACGCCGGGGCGCAGCCGGCAGCGCAGGCGAGCAGAGCGGCGGGCAGTGCGGCGCGCAGGACAGCCTCCACGAACGACTCGCGATGCTGTTGCCAGGATGCCACGCCCATCGCTCGTCTGCGAAGCCGCGCCAGTCCGACTCGGCGCGCGCCGTCTTCCCGCGAGACGCGACTCCGGAGCACGTCCGTAAGGTCCCGACACATGGATGTTGTCGTCGTGTCGCAACGCACGGATCGCGGCACCGCTCCGGAGGACCCGCCCTCATGGCCATTCCGTCCCCGCGCAGGATCGCACGGATGACGCTGCCGCTGCGCGGGGCCGGAGCGATCGTCGTGGTGATGAGCGGCGCCGGCTGCGCGGTCGATCGGGCGGAGATCGCGAAGGCGGGGCATGTGCCCGTGATCGCCGACTATGCCGCGCCTGCCGACATCGCGGACGATCCCTGGGCGCCCTACATCGCCGAGGCCGCATCCCGCTTCGACGTCCCGGAGACGTGGATCCGCGAAGTGATGCAGCGCGAGAGCGGCGGCCGACACAGGGCGGTCTCGCGAGCCGGCGCGATCGGTCTGATGCAGCTCATGCCGGGTACATGGCGGGAACTGCGCGGCCGCTACCGGCTCGGCAGCGATCCGTTCTTGCCGCGCGACAACATCCTGGCGGGTACGGCCTATATCCGCGAGATGTACGACCGGTTCGGCGCGCCCGGTTTCCTCGCCGCCTACAACGCGGGCCCTGGCGCCTTCGCTCGTGCGCTGGCCGGCAGGCACAGGCTGCCGCCCGAGACGCAGCGTTTCGTCGCCGCGATCGCACCGCGGATCGAGGGGATCGCGCCCGCGAGCGGGGCCGTGCCCACGGCCCATGCGGCGCTGCAGGGAGCGATCGCCGGATCGCCCCGTCCGGCACGTCCCGTCCTGTCGGCGGACCAGACGCGCCCCGCCCCGCCTCCGCCGGCCGCCGAGACGTTCGCAGGCGGGTTCCGGCTCGTCTCGGCGGCGCGCGCCGCGACGCTCTCCGTCTCGCTTGCCGCGGCGCCTCCTGCCGAGGCTGCGGACCCCGCGCCAGCCGTGTCCCCGAGCGGCGGTTGGGCCATCCAGGTCGGCGCGTTCCGGACCCTGGAGCCGGCCCGCAGCGCGATCGAACAAGCGCGTGCCGCCGCGCCCGACCTTCTCGCCTCGGCCCGGCCCGCCACACCGAATGTCGAGACCGCGCATGGCCGATTCGTGCGCGCCCGCCTGACCGGGCTCTCGCCGGAAGCGGCGGTGGCAGCCTGCCGACGGGTCGTGCGGCAGGGACAGGCATGCTTCGCCGTCGCTCCGGCGGCGCGGAGCTGACACGCGGCCCCGCCGGTCCGCCGAACGCGGCGGATATCGGGTGTTGCAGCCGTGCCACGGTGAAGCCGTGCCGATGCCCTCCGACGCCCGAGTCGCATCATTCCGATTGCCGGTCCGGATGCGATTCTTTAATGGGTTAGCGCTGGACACTGAGTCATGAGCTGAACACCAAGCCGCAGCCCATGGTGTTCTTGTGCTGTTCTGGGGATGCTGACGCCCGATGACCGCGCCGAACCTGTCCTGGACCGCTCGGATGCGCACCGGACTGCGCGGGATGGCCCTGCTCGCCCTGGCCCTGCTGGCGGCGGCCTGCGCCGGAGACCGCGCCGGCATGCGGCATTCCGCCGGCTATGTCGCCAGCGGCGACTATGCCCCGCCCGGGCCGCCGCATGACCCCTGGGGGCCGTACATCGCCGAGGCGGCCGCGCGGCACGACGTTCCGGAGGTCTGGATCCGCGAGGTGATGCGGGTGGAGAGCGCGGGCCGGCCGGACGCGGTCTCGAGCGCCGGTGCGATGGGGCTGATGCAGCTCATGCCGGCGACCTGGGAGGAGCTCAGGCTACGTTATCAGCTTGGCCCCGATCCGTTCCATCCCCGCGACAACATCCTGGCCGGCACCGCCTATCTGCGCGAGATGTACGACCGGTTCGGGGCGCCAGGCTTCCTGGCCGCCTACAACGCGGGACCCGGCACCTTCGAGCGCTATCTGGCGCGCCAGCGCAGCCTGCCGGACGAGACGCGGCGCTACGTCGCGACGATCGCGCCGCGGATCGCGCATGTCGGGCCCGTGAACCGCGCCGCGCCCGAGGTCTATGCGGCGGCTGCCGTGCCGACGGAGATCCCGCCCGGCCTGCGTCGCGTCGGCCGCGCGGCGCCGGCGCAGCTTGCCTACCGCGCGCCTCCATCGCCGCCGATGCACGTGCAGCCGGCCACGACCGTGGCAGCCAGGACGGTCCCGACGCCGCCGCCGGTCACCGCGCCGGTGCGCGAGCCGGTGATCGTGCGTGCGGCGTTGCCGCCGGCTCCGCCTGCGCCGCCTGCCCCGTCGGGGCGGTTCCAGCTGATCTCCTCGGCGCATGCCGCGCCGGCGCTGGCGGCGCCGCGACCGGCGCAGATCGACGGAGCGTGGGCGATCCAGGTCGGCGCATTCCAGGGCCATGGCCCGGCGCGCAACGCGATCGAGCAGGCGCGCCGCGCGGCACCGGAGCTCCTGGCTTCGGCCGCGCCCGCGGTGTCGCGGGTGCGCACGGACGAGGGCGAACTCGTCCGCGCCCGTCTGGTCGGGCTGTCGGCTGCAGCCGCCGTCGCCGCCTGTCAGCAGGTCGAACGGCGCGGGCTGCGCTGCATCGCAGTGGCGCCGGACGCTCAGGGCTGAGGTTGCCGAGCCCGCATGGCCAAGCCATCCTCTTGCGGCACTGCCGGAGAGGGAGGATCGATCCATGACCGAGGCGGGACCCGGACCTGAGGCGGCATTCCGTGCCTTTCTGAAGGAGGGGCGCTTCATGATCCAGCGCAGCGCCTCCACCGGGCGTCATGTCTTCTATCCGCGCGTGGCCTTGCCCGGCACGGGCGAGCGCGATCTCGAATGGGTGCCGGCAAGCGGCTTCGGCACGGTCTATGCGACCACGGTGGCACGTCAGCGCCCCAACCCGGACGGATCCTCGAACGACTACAACATCGCGATCGTGGAGCTCGACGAGGGGGTGCGGATGATGAGCCGTGTCGAGGGCCTGCCGCCCACCGAGGTGAAGATCGGCCAGCGCGTCAAGGCGCGCATCGCCGAGGTGGACGGGGCGCCGGGCATCGTCTTCGATCCGGTCTAGGGGGCCGGGGGGACATGGCACCCCATCGCGCAGGCGCGGTGGGGACCTCGCCAGCGGCCCCCCGGCGGGTGCAGGGTGAAGCCCTGCGTTTCTTGAGGATTTCCGCCATGGCACATGCGTTGAGGGGCAAGACCGCGGTGGTCGGCATCGGCACGGCGGGCACGGGCGAAGCGCCTGGTCGTTCGGCCATCGAATTGCTTGCCGACGCCTCGCTGAACGCGATCGCCGATGCCGGCCTGAAGCTCTCGGACGTCGACGGCATCTTCGCCGCCACCAGCACGCATGCCTTCCCGACGCTGTCGGTGGCCGAGTATCTTGGCCTGCGGCCGCGTTTCGTCGACGGCACGAATATCGGCGGCGCGAGCTTCGAGGCGCATCTGCTTCATGCCGCACTCGCGCTCGATGCCGGGCTCTGCGATGTCGCGCTGATCTGCTACGGCTCGAACCAGCGCTCGGCCGGCGGCCGGCTCGTGTCGATGAGCGAGCCCCAGGTGTGGGAGGCGCCGTTCAAGCCGCGCATGCCGCTCACCGCCTATGCGCTGGCCGCAAGCCGGCACATGCACCAGTTCGGAACCACGCGCGAGCAGCTCGCCGAGGTGGCGGTGGCGGCGCGCGCCTGGGCGAACCTGAACCCGGCGGCATTCGCGCGGGGACCCTTGAGCGTGGCGGACGTGCTGGCGAGCCGGATGATCAGCGATCCGCTGACCGTGCTCGACTGCTGTCTCGTCACCGATGGCGGCGCGGCCTGCGTGATGACGCGCGCCGACCGGGCGCGGCATCTCGCGAAGCCGCCGGTCTATTTCCTCGGCGGTGCGGGCGCGCAGTGGCATCGGGCGATCAGCGCCATGCCCGATCTCACGGTGACGGCCGCGTCCGAGAGCGGGCCGCGCGCGCTGGCGCATGCGGGCGTCTCGCTCGCCGACGTGAAGCTCGCGATGCTCTACGACGCCTTCACGATCTGCACGGTGCTGTTCCTCGAGGATCTCGGCTTCTGCCCGAAGGGCGAGGGTGGCCGGTTCGTCGAGGGCGGCGCGATCGCTCCGGGCGGCAGGCTCGCGGTGAACACCAACGGCGGCGGGCTCTCCTGCGTGCATCCCGGCATGTACGGCCTGTTCCTGATTATCGAGGCGGTCACGCAGCTGCGCGGGCAGGCGGGCGACCGCCAGGTAAGGGACTGCGACATCGCGCTCGTGCACGGCAACGGCGGCACGCTGTCGGCGCAGGTGACCGGCGTGCTCGGCTCCGCGGCGACGGTGTGAGCGTGCCGGCACCGGACGGCCTGACGAAGCTGATCAGGCCGGACTCGCTCGCCGTGCTCGGCGCATCGAACGACCCGACGCGGATCGGCGGGCGGCCGATCGCCTACATGAAGGCGCGCGGCTTTCCGGGCGCGCTCTATCCGGTGAATCCGAATCGCGAGACCGTGCAGGGACTGACGGCCTATCCGCGGCTCGCCGACGTGCCGGGCCCGGTCGATGCGGCGATCATCGCCGTGCCGGCCTCCGTCGCGCTCGAGGCGGTACGCGACTGCGTGGGCAAGGGGGTCAAGGCGGCGATCATGTTCACCGCCGGCTTCGCCGAGGTCGACGAGACGGGTGCGGCGGCGCAGGCGGAGATCGTCGCGGCAGCGCGCGCCGGGGGGATGCGTCTGCTCGGCCCGAACTGCCTCGGCCTGTTCGATGCCGCGCGCGGCTATTTCCCGATCTTCTCCGCGAGCTTCGAGAACGGCTGGCCGTTGCCTGGGCGGATCGGCATCGTCAGCCAGTCCGGCGCCTACGGCTCGCATGTGGCGGCTCTCTGCCGCGATCGCCGCGTCGGCGCGCCGCTTCTTGTCACCACCGGCAACGAGGCCGACATCACGCTCGGCGAGGTGATCCGCTGGATGGCCGAGGACGAGGCGACCGACGTGATCGCCGTCTATGCCGAGGGCATCCGCGAGGCCCGGTCGTTCCTGGACGGCCTCGAGGTGGCGCGGCGCAACCGCAAGCCCGTGGTGATGATGAAGGTCGGGCGGTCGCGCCTCGGCGCGGCGGCGGCGAGGAGCCATACCGCCTCGATCGCCGGCGACGACGCGGTGACGGATGCGGTGCTGCGCGATGCCGGCGTGCATCGCGTGCGCACGACCGAGGAGCTGGTCGACATCGCGCATGTCGCCACACGGCGCATCTACCCGGTGAACAACACGCTCGGCGTGATCACGATCTCGGGCGGGGCGGGGGTGCTGATCTCGGATGCGGCGGAGGCGCTGGGCCTGCCCATGCCGGCGATGCCCGAGGCGGCGCAACGGCGGCTGAAGGCGTTGATCCCGTTCGCGTCGCCGGCCAATCCGGTCGACTGCACCGCGCAGGCCTTCAACGACATGAGCGTGGTCGGCACCTTCGCCGAGAGCATGCTGGCCGATGGCGGCTACACGAGCGCGATCGGCTTCTTCACCCAGGTCGGCGCCTCGGCCTCCGTGGCGCCGCCTCTGCGCGAGCAGCTCAAGAGGGCGGTGGCCAAGCATCCCGACCGGCTGTTCATCCTCTCGATCCTTGCGCCGGTCGAGACGGTGAAGGCATGGGAGGCGGACGGGTTCCTGGTGTTCGAGGATCCGACCCGGGCGGTGGTGGCGCTCGCGGCGATGGGCCGGTTCGGCGAGGCCTTCGCGCGCGGGCCGCGCGCCACGCCGCCCGAGGTCGCGATGCCTGCGTTGCCGGAGGCCGCGCCCGACGAGGCCGGGGCGAAGCGGATCCTCGCGGCGATCGGCATCACCGTGCCGGAGGAGGAGGTGTGCGCGACGGCGGACGGCGCGGCTGCCGCGGCGCGGCGGATCGGCTTCCCGGTGGCGCTGAAGCTCGCCTCGCCCGACATCCTGCACAAGAGCGAGGCGGGCGGGGTGAGGCTCGGTCTCGCGGACGAGGCGTCGGTGCGGGAGGGCTTCGCCGCGATCCTGCGCAACGCGGCCGCCTATGATCCGCGGGCGCGTGTGACCGGCGTGCTCGTCTCGCCGATGGTCTCGGGCGGGGTCGAGTGCGTGATCGGGCTGAACCGCGATCCGGTGTTCGGGCCAGTAGCGATGGTGGGGCTCGGCGGCGTGTTCGTCGAGGTGCTGCGCGACGTCGCGCTGAAGCTCTGCCCGTTCGGCGAGGACGAGGCGCTGGCGATGATCCGCTCTTTGCGTGGCTTCCCCCTGCTCGATGGCGCGCGCGGGCGGCCGAAGGCGGATGTGGGGGCGCTCGCCGCCGCGCTGGCGCGGCTCTCGGTGCTCGGGGCAGCGGCGGGCCCGCGGCTGCGATCGGTTGACGTGAACCCGATCATGGTGCTGCCGGACGGGCAGGGCGCGGTCGCGCTCGATGCGGTGATCGAGCTCGCGGACTGACCATGCCGATCGACCCGGAACGGCTGCGCAATTTCCCGATCCCGGAGACGCGCCAGCGCGTCACCAAGCGCGACACGATCCTCTACGCGCTCTCGATCGGGCTCGGCCAGGACCCGCTGGACGAGCACCAGCTCGACTTCGTCTACGAGACGCGGCTGCGCGCCTTTCCGTCCATCGCCGCGGTGCTGGGTTATCCCGGGTTCTGGTTGAAGAATCTCGATACGGGGGTCGACTGGAAGCGGCTGGTGCACG
Organism: Elioraea sp. Yellowstone; assembly: GCF_006704265.1. Lineage (GTDB taxonomy): Bacteria > Pseudomonadota > Alphaproteobacteria > Acetobacterales > Acetobacteraceae > Elioraea. The sequence goes on from NZ_VIKA01000008.1 coordinate 11,258, forward strand.
GCGAGCAGGCGATCACCTGGCACGCGCCCCTGCCGGTGGAGGGCGAGGTGATCGGGCGGACACGCGTCACCGGCCTGGTCGATCGCGGCGCGGGCAAGGGCGCGCTGCTCTACTCCGCGCGCGAGGTGGTCGATGCCGCGACCGGCACGCTGCTCGCCACGCTCGAGCAGACGACGGTGCTGCGCGGCGATGGCGGCTTCGGCGGGCCGTCCGATCCCGTGCGGCCGCCGCATCCGATGCCCGATCGCGATCCCGATGATGCGGTCGAGCTCGCCACGCGGCCGGAGCAGGCGCTGCTCTATCGGCTGAACGGCGACGACAACCCGCTGCATGTCGACCCGGCGGTCGCGAGGGCAGCCGGGTTCGGCCGGCCGATCCTGCACGGCCTCTGCACCCTCGGCGTGGTCATGCACGCGCTGCTGCGCCGGGTGTGCGGCTACGACACCACGAAGCCGCGCCGTCTGGCTTTGCGCTTCTCGGCGCCGGTCCTTCCCGGCGAGACGATCCGCACCGAGCTCTGGGACGAGGGCGGCGGCGCGTTCTCGTTCCGCGCGCGCGTCCCCGACAGGAACGCGGTGGTGGTGACCAATGGCCTGTTCCGGATGAACCCATGATCGACAAGTTCGTCGCCTCCGCGCTGGAAGCGGTGGCCGACGTGAAGGACGGCATGACCGTGCTGATCGGCGGCTTCGGCCAGGTCGGCACGCCGAACCACCTGATCGAGGCGCTGTGCGAGCGGGGGGTGTGCGACCTCACGGTGGTCTCCAACAACGCCGGCACAGGCACGCACGGGCTGGCCCGGCTGATGGCCGAGGGCCGCGTGCGCAAGGTGATCTGCTCCTATCCGCGCTCGCGCGGTTCGGTGGTGCTGGAGGAGCTCTATCGCGAGGGGCGGATCCAGCTCGAGGTCGTGCCGCAGGGCACGATGGCGGAACGGCTGCGCGCCGCCGGCGCCGGCATTCCCGCGTTCTGGACCCCGACCGGCGCCGGCACGCAGCTCGGCGAGGGCAAGGAGGTGCGCGCGTTCGACGGCCGCGCCTGCGTGCTTGAACATGCGCTCAAGGGCGACGTGGCGCTGATCGAGGCCTGGGAGGCGGACCGCTGGGGCAACCTGACCTATCGGAAGTCGGGGCGGAACTTCAATCCGGTGATGGCGATGGCGGCCGAGCTGACGATCGTGCAGGCGCAGCACCGCGTCCCGCTCGGCGCGCTCGACCCGGAGCGGATCGTCACCCCGGGGGTGTTCGTGGACCGCGTGGTGCACATCCCCTACGGTGCGCCCAGGCTCTGGTGACGGAGGAGGCGATGGACACGGCCGTTGACGTGAAGCCGCTCGACCGACATGGCATGGCGCGGCGACTGGCCGCCGACATCCCCGAGGGCTGGGTGGTCAATCTCGGCATCGGCATCCCGACGCTCGTCTCGGATCACGTGCCGCCCGAGCGCGAGGTAATCTTCCAGTCCGAGAACGGCGTGATCGGCGTCGGCCCTGCGCCGGCATCCGAGGACGAAGACCTTTGGCTGATCAACGCCGGCAAGCAGTTGGTCACGCTGCGCCCCGGCGGATCCTTCGTCAGCCAGTCCGACAGTTTCGCGCTGATCCGCGGCGGGCATCTCGATCTCTGCGTGCTCGGCGCCTTCGAGGTGGCGGAGAACGGCGACATCGCCAACTGGGCGGTGAGTTCGAACGAGAAGGCGCCGGCGGTCGGGGGCGCGATGGATCTCGCCGCGGGGGCGAAACGGCTCTGGGCGATCATGGAGCATACCACCAAGGACGGAAGGCCGCGCCTTGTCCGGCGCTGCTCCTATCCGCTGACGGCGCTCGGCGTGGTCTCGCGCGTCTATACCAACCTCGCCGTGCTCGACGTGACGCCCGAGGGATTCGTGGTGCGCGAGATGGTTCCCGGCCTGACGCCGGAGGCGCTGCAGGCGCGCACCGAGGCGAAGCTCAGGTTCGCGGCATGAGCGCCTCGGATCGTCCCCCGCTCCTGGTCGAGCGCGACGGCCCGATCGCGATTCTGACCATGAACCTACCCGAACGGCGCAACGCGCTGAGCGTGCTGATGCGCGCCGCCTTCGCCGACGCGCTCGAGGAGTTGGAGGGGGATCGGACGGTGCGCGCCGCCGTGGTGACGGGGGCGGCGGGCGTGTTCAGCTCGGGCGGCGATCTCACCGGGATGGAGGTGGACGGTCTGGACGCGGCGCGCGAGCGGATGCGGCGCACGCACAGGATGGTTCGGCTGATGGTGCATTCGCGCCTGCCGCTGATCGCCGCCGTGGAGGGCTGGTGCGTCGGCGCTGGGCTGTCGATCCTGTGCGCCTGCGATCATGCGGTGGCGGCGGGCGACGCGCTGTTCCGCGCCCCGTTCGCACGGGTCGGTCTGATCCCCGATCTCGGCCTGCTGCACACCCTGCCGCGGCGCGTGGGCTTCGGGCGGGCGCGCGAGATGCTGCTGTTCGGCGAGACCTTGGACGCGCGCCGCGCCCATGAGATCGGCCTCGTCGATCGGCTCTGCGCGCCGGGCGAGGCGCTGGCCGAGGCGAAGAGGCGCGCGCTGGCGCTCGCCGAGCTCGCGCCGCTCAGCCTGGCGCTGACCAAGGCCGCGCTCGCCGAGGGGCTGGATCAGGCGCTGGCGCAGGAGCGCGAGCTTCAGGCCGCGCTGTTCATGACCGCCGACCACGCCGAGGGCAAGCGGGCCTTCCTCGAGAAGCGCGCGCCCGTGTTCCGCGGCAACTGACAGGGGGATGGGATGAGCGGACTCTGGCATCTTCCGGCCCTCGACCAGGCGCGGCTGATCCGCACCCGCGCGGTGAGCGCGCGCGAGATGATGGAGGCCTTCCTCGCCCGGCTCGAGGCGGTGAACGGCCGGATCAACGCGGTGGTCGAGACGCGCGCGGAGGAGGCGCTGGCGCTCGCCGATGCCGCCGATGCGGCGGTGAAGCGCGGCGAGGCACTGGCGCCGCTGCACGGCGTGCCGGTGACGATCAAGGTGAACGCGGACCAGAAGGGCTATGCCACCACGAACGGCGTGGTCGCGTACAAGGATCTGATCGCCCCGGAGGACAGCGGCGTGGTCGCGAACCTGCGCGGCTCAGGGGCGATCCCGGTCGGGCGCACCAACACCCCCTGCTACTCGTACCGGTTCTTTACCGACAACGCGCTGCACGGGCGTACCCTGAACCCGCGCAACCCGGCGCTGACGCCGGGCGGGTCCTCGGGCGGGGCCTCGGCCGCGCTCGCCGCCGGCATCGGTGCGATCGCGCACGGCAACGATCTCGGCGGCTCGATCCGCTACCCGGCCTATGCCTGCGGTGTCGCCGGCCTGCGTCCGAGCTTCGGCCGCGTGCCGGCCTACAATCCGCTCGCCGCCGCGGAACGCCCGATCACGCTGCAGCTCTTCTCCGTACAGGGGCCGCTTGCACGCCACATCGCCGATCTGCGCGCCGCCCTGGTGGCGATGATGACCGGGCCGCAGCCCGATCCCTGGCACACGCCGGCACCGCTCGCGGGCGCTCCCGTGGCGCGGCCGATCCGCATCGGTCTCGCAACGCTGGGTGCCGAGCCGCCGGTCGCGGCGGCGCTGCGTCAGGCGGCCGGCTGGCTCGTGGATGCGGGTTACGCGGTCGAGGAGGTGACGCCGCCGCACTGGGACGAGGCGGCCTCGCTCTGGCGGGCGCTGCTGATGGCCGACAGCCGGCGCTTCATGCAGCCGCTGATCGAGGCGAATGGCGACACGGCGACGAAGGCAAGCTGGGCGGCTTGGTCGGCGAACGTCACGGCGGCGGACGAGGAGGCCTATGCCGCCGGGCTCGCGCGCCGCACCGCGATCCTGCGCGACTGGCACCGCTTCTTCCGCCGCCATCCGCTGCTGCTCTGCCCGGTGAGCCGCGCCACGCCGTTCCCGATCGACCTCGATCTCACGGCCGAGGGCCAGGCACGCATCCTGCACGCCCAGGAACCGCTCTACGTGTTCAACTTCCTCGGCCTGCCGGGCGCGGTGGTGCCGACCGCGACAGTGGCGGAGGGGATCCCGCTCGGCGTGCAGCTCGTCGCCGACCGGTTCCGCGAGGATCTGTGCCTGGACGCGGCCGAGGTGATCGAGGCGCGAGCCGGCCCGCCGGCGATCGTCGACCCCGCATAGTCCGGGGCTCGCCGGCAACAGGCGCGCAAGCCCTGTCCGCGACTTCGGGCGGCAGCCTGTCGGTCTGGCGTGGCCGAGGGATAAGGTCGGCCCGATCTGACCGGTTGGCCTGCGAGGCGACGACGGGACCAGACCGGACGGCGGTGCTGTCTCGATTGCCGCGGAACGATCGGTCGAACCCGGCAGGCTGCTAGTGGCTGAACCGGCGCGCACCGCCGTCGACGTGGATCACCTGGCCGGTGATGTAGCGGGCGAGCGGCGAACAGAGGAACGCAACCAGCACCGCGAGGTCGCGCGGCTCGCCGATATAGCCGACTGGCACGTTCGCCTCGGCCCAGGCACGCCGCGCCTCTTCGGTCGGCAGGATGCGCTGGTCGATCTGCTCGCTGCGGAGGCGCCCGGGCGGGATGGAGTTGACCGTGATCCCGTCCCTGCCGACGACGCGCGAGAGCGCCTTGGCCCAGATGTGCACGGCCCCGTTCGGCGCGTTCGCGGCATTGATGCTGAAGGGCTCGTCCGGGCCGGTGATGTTGACGATGCGGCCGAACCGGTTCGCCTGCATCACCGGCACGAGCGCGTGGGCGAAGCGGCGCGCGGCGGTGAAGTTCAGCGTCATCGCCTCCTCCCATGCCGCATCGTCGCCGAGCCCCTCCTGCGGTCGCGATCCGCCCGCATTGTTCACCAGGATGTCGCAGCGGCCGAAGCGGGCGAGCACGGCATCGCGCGCGCGTTCCGCCGCTCCGGGCATGGTGACGTCCTCCATTACCACCAGCGGACGCTCGCCGTGTCTTGCTAGGCCATCGGCCAGCGCCTCGAGCAACGCCCTGCGCCGGGCCAGGATCGCAAGCCGGCAGCCTTCCTCGGCGAGGACCTCGGCGATGCCGCGGCCGAGCCCGGCCGAAGCGCCGGTGACCAGCGCCACCTTGCCGGCAAGCTGGAGATCCATCAGCCCCTCCCGTACACGTCCTCGATCCGGACGATGTCATCCTCGCCGAGATAGGGCCCCGACTGCACCTCGATCAGTGCGAGCGGTATCCTGCCGGGGTTCTCCAGCCGGTGCACGCAGCCGAGCGGCAGATAGACGCTCTCGTTCTCGCGCACGAGCAGCGTCTCCGCATCGCGCGTCACCAGTGCGGTGCCGTTCACCACCACCCAGTGCTCGGCGCGATGGAAGTGCTTCTGCAACGAGAGCCGCCCGCCTGGACGCACGACGATGCGCTTCACCTGGAACCGGTCGCCGGTGATCAGCCCTTCGTAGAAGCCCCAGGGGCGGTACATGCGGCGATGCTCGGTCGCCTCCTTGCGCTTCGCCGCCTTCAGCCGATCGACGATGCGCTTCACGTCCTGGGCGCGACTGCGTGGCATCGCCAGCACGGCATCCTCGTCGGCGACAACCACTGCGTCCGCGAGGCCGAGCACGGCGACAAGCGGCCCGGTGCTGCGGACGTAGCAGTTGCGCGCCTCCTCGAGCAGCACGTCACCGCTCGCGACATTGCCCGAGGCGTCGCGCGTACCGAGTTCCCACAGCGCGGCCCAGGAGCCGACATCGGACCAGCCGATCGATGCAGGAACGACGGCGGCACGGTCGGTCCTTTCCGCCACGGCGTAGTCGAGGCTGATCGAGGGGCTGTCCTTGAACGCGGCGCCGAGGCGGATGAAGTCGAGATCGGTGGTCCGCGTCGCGACCGAGCGGCGCACCGCCGCCAGCACGTCCGGCGCGTGGCGTTCCAGTTCGCCGATCAGGGTGGCGGCCGTGAACAGGAACATGCCGCTGTTCCAGAGATGCCTCCCGCCCGCGAGATACCGCGCGGCGGTCGCCGCATCGGGCTTCTCGACGAAGCGGGCGACCGCGAAGGCCCCCTCGATGCCGGCGAGCGGCAGGCCGCGCTCGATGTAGCCGTAGCCCGTCTCGGGCGCGGTCGGCGTCATGCCGAAGGTGACGATGCGGCCGTCGCGTGCGGCCGCCGCACCGATCGCGATCGCGCGATGCAGCGCGGTCACATCCGCCACCGCGGCGTCCGCGGGCATCATCCAGAGCGGTGTCGCCGGGTCCTCCTCCGCCAGCAGCACCGCGGCGGCCGCGATCGCGGGGGCGCTATTGCGGCCGGCCGGCTCAAGCACGATGCGCGCCTCCTCCACGCCCGCCTCGCGCAGCTGCTCGGCGATGATGAAGCGGTGCGCCTCGTTGCAGACGATGACCGGCGGGGCGAAGCCGGCGGCGGCCGGAGCGCGCAGCGCCGTCTCGACGATCATCGGCCGGTCGGAGACCAGCGGCAGAAGCTGCTTCGGATAGCTCTCGCGGCTCGCAGGCCAGAGCCTGGTGCCGGAGCCGCCCGAGAGGATGACCGGAACGATGCGGGGAAGGTCGGGCATGGGGCGCACCGGGACGAGGGTAGGGGCTCCGATATAGCCCGCTCAGCCGGCCGGGAACACCTCGGGGAAGGCGAGGCGCGGCAGGAACAGCACGATCTCCGGCACCGCGATCAGCAGCAGCACGACCAGCAGGCACACCCCGATGATCGGCAGGGCGTGGCGGAAGGCGTGCAGCTCCTGCACCTCCGCGATCTGGGCGGCGATCAGCAGGCAGATGGAGAGGGGCGGGGTCAGAAGCCCGATCGCCAGCACGATCACCGCGATCACCCCGACCTGGATCGGATGCGCTCCGGCCGCATCGCCGACCGCCTGGATCACCGGCAGGAAGATCAGCACCGCCGGGATCGGATTGAGGGGGATGCCGATCACGATCAGGAACGCGACCAGCAGCAGCATCAGCCCCCAGTAGCTGTCGGTGATGCCGAGCAGGAAGGAGGCGACGGCCGGACCCGCGCCGAGATAGGCCACCAGCCAGCCGTAGATTCCCGAAGCGCCGACGATGAACATCGGGACCGCGAAGGCCACCGCGCTCTCGCCCAGGATCGCGGGGATGTCGCGCAGGCGGATCGCGCCATAGGCGCCGACCGCCAGCAGTCCCGCCCAGAACACGGCGATGATCGCGGCCTCGGTCGGCGTGACGAACCCCCCGGTGACGCCGCCCAGCACCAGCGCGGGGATGAACAGCACCGGCAGGCCGCGCACCACCGCCTCGCCGCGCTCGCGGAGCCGCATGGGCGCCCCCCGCGGCCAGTCGTTGCGCACCGCCAGCAGGTGATTGTAGCCCATCTGGGCCAACCCGATCGCCACCCCCGGCACGATCCCCGCGACCAGGAGCGCGCCGACGCTCACCTGCCCGACCGCGCCGTAGATGATCATGACGATGGACGGCGGAATGACGATGCCAAGGATCGAGCTGCAGGCCGTGATCGCCGCGGCATAGCCGGCCGGATACCCGGCCTTCTTCATCGCCGGGATCAGGATCGCGCCGATCGACACGACGTCGGAGACGGCAGACCCGGAGATCGCGCCGAATCCCATCGATGCGGCCACATTGGCGTGGCCCAGCGCGCCGCGCAGCCGGCCGATCACGGCGTTGGCGACCGCGAGCAGCCGGTCGGTGATCCCCCCGGCCTCGACGATCCGCCCGAGCAGCAGGAACAGCGGCACGGCCAGCAGCGGGAAGTTGTCGATGCCCTGGAGCACCTGGTTGGCGAGGGTCTCCAGGGGCAGGTCGAGCTGGAGCAGCACCGCGAGCGAGGTCAGCAGCAGCGCGAAGCCGATCTCGAGGCGCAGGAAGACGAGCAGGAAGAACAGCCAGATCAGGACCGCGAGCGGCGTGAACACGGCTCAGCTTGCGAAGGCGGCGCGAAGCGCGGCGATGTCCCGCGCGAGCACTTCGGCCAGGAACAGCAGCATCAGCGCCGCCCCCACCGGCATCGCGGCCATCTGCCACGCTTCGGCGATGCCGAGCGTCTCGAGGTCGCGGAACAGGCCGATCTCGGTGAAGCCGATTCCGCCCCAGAGCAGCACAACTGCCGCAATGCCGATTCCGGCGTCGCCGAACAGCTTGAGGCAGGCCCGGCCGCGCGGCATCGACGGCGGCAGCACCTCGCAGACGTAATGGGCTGACCGGCGGACCGCGACGGCCGATCCCAGGAAGACGCACCAGGTGAACAGGAACAGCGCCGCTTCCTGCGTCCAGATCGCCGGCACGCGCAGCGCCTCGCGGCCGCCCACCTGCCAGGCGATGGTGGCGATCAGGGCCGCGAACAGCAGCCCGAGCAGGCGCACCAGCGCCCGCTCCAGCACGGCATTGACGGCGACGAGAAGCTGCAGCGTCAGGCCGTACGCACGGCGGCGCGCACCATCTCGAGCAGGTCGCGCGCGTTGTAGCTCTGCGCGAGCTCGTCCTGCAGCGGCGCGAGCGTGCGCGCGAAGGCGGCGCGGTCGGGTTCGTGCACGGTGATGCGCCCGGCGAACTCCGTGCGCGCGCGCCGCACCACCGCCTCGTCCGCCTCGATGCCGGTCCGGGTGCCGACCTCCATCGCCTCGGCGGCCACCGCCCGAAGGGTGGCGCGATGCGGTTCGGGAATCCTCGCCAGGCTGCGCGCCGACATCGTGAAATGGCCGACCTGGACCTCGTGCATGGTGAGCGACAGGTGCGGCGCGACCTCGTAGAAGCGCTCGGCGATGTAGCCGGAGAGGCTGCTTTCGAGCGCCTGCGCGACCCCGGTCTGGATCGAGGTGTAGACCTCGGCCCAGTTGATCGTCACGGGCAAGGTGCCGAGCGCCTGCCACTGCCGCGCGACCGCTGGCGAGGGGGGCACGCGCATCTTCAGCCCCTTGAGGTCGTCGAGCGTGCGCACCGGCTTCACCGCCGAGAGGTTGCGCGTGCCGCCCATCATGAAGCCGAGCAGCACAAGTCCGGTGCGCCGCTCCTCGTACAGCGCCTGGATGCGGGCGGCGATCGGACCGTCGGCGCGCATGGCCCGGCGGAACGCTTCGTAGTCCGGGATGAGGTAGGCGAGCGAGAAGACGTTGTACTGCGGCACCTGGGCAGCCGCGTTGTTGGTGGTCGAGATCATCAGATCGATGGTGCCGAGCCGCATCTCATCCAGCACCGCCCGGTCCGGGCCAAGCTGGGCCGAGGGGAACAGCGTCGAGCGCACCGCACCATTGGTGCGCCTGGCGATCTCCTCGCCGAACCAGTCGGCCGCCGCGTTGTAGGGATGCGGTGAGGTGACGAGCGTGTGCAGGCGCAGGCTCACCGCATCCTGCGCGCGGGCGACGAAGGGTGTCGCGAGCAGGGAGGATCCGGCGAGAAGCATGCGGCGCTTGATCATCGTCGTCACTCCGCAGCGAGAGGAAGCGTGCCGGGCAGTCGCCAGCCGTACTGCGCATCGAGCCCGAGCGCGCGCACGATCTCGATGCCCTTGGCGAGGTGGGCAGGGTCGAGGCCGCGCAGCGGCCGGCGCAGATCGCCGGCCGGCAGGCCGACTGCCTTCATCAGCGACTTCACCGCGACCGGGTTGATCGCCGAATAGGTGAAGTGCAGCAAGGGCAGGAGGCGCAGATAGCTCTCGCGGAAGACCGCGCTCTGCTCCGGCGCGCGCCACGGCGTGGAGAGCCGCGCCATGCCGGCCGGGTCGATGTTGCCGGTCATGTTCGCCGTGCCGTGGCCGCCCAGCGCCATTGTCGGCACGACCAGGCCGAGATTGGGGCTGTCGCAGCACATCACCGTCGCATCGGGCCTGCCCGCCAGGACCTGGGCCACCTGGCCGACGCGGGTGGTGCTCTCCTTCAGGATGACGTAGTTCGGATGACGGAACAGGCGCAGCAGCGCGTCCCAGGTCAGGTCGGTCTTCACCCGCGGCGGGTTGTTGTAGATGCCGAGCGGCAACTCGACCGCATCGGCCACCTCGGCAAAGAACGCCTCGATGTCAGCCTCGGCGGCGCAGATATACGCAGGGGCCGCGAGGATCGCGCCGTCCGCGCCGTTCGCCTTGGCGTGGCGCAGATAGCCGATCGTCGTGTCGGTGTTGTTGCCGGTGCAGCCGTAGAAGAACTTCATCCGCCCGTCGCGGAAGCGGATCGTCTGCTCGACGACCGCGCGCCGCTCCTCGGGGCTCAGCATCGAGACCTCGCCGGTCGAGCCCATGATCAGCACGGCCGAGGTGCCGTGCGTGGCCTGCCAGTCGAGCAGGGTGCGGAACGCGCCGAAATCGACCGTCCCGTCGGCGTTGAAGGGCGTGATCAGGGCGACGAAGCTGCCCTCGATGCGCATCTTGGCCATGGTTGACCTCCCGCTCGCAGGACTTCAGGTTACGGGACGGGGGCAGGCCGGTCCAGGCCATGCTCCGCGACAGGAGACGCCGATGAGGTACGAGATCCAGTACTGCACGTCCTGAAACTACGAGCCGCGGGCCCTCCGTGCGAGGGATCGACTGCTCGCGAAGAACCCCGGCGCGACGGTGACGCTCACCAAGTCCTCCGGCGGGGTGTTCGAGATCCTGAAGGACGGCAAGCTCGTGTGGTCGAAGAAGGCCACCGGCGCCTTCCCGACGGACCAGGAGGTGGACGCGCTGGCGTGAGCGGCGCGTCCGGTGGCACGGCGCGGCAGGTGTGAGGCCGGCCGCGTCGTGCCATATAGCGTCCATGCCTCAGTTCGTGCTCGACCGCGAGGCGATCGACCGGTTCCGGACCCGCAACCGGATCGAGACCGCGCTCACCCTCGCCGCGCTCGGCCTGCTTGCCGGTGCGATCGGCTTCCTCGCCGCCGGCATCGAGGGGCTGGCGATGGGCGCGGTCATGGCCGTCACGGTGCTCTCTTTCGGCGCGCTGCCGGCGGATGCGGTGTTCCGGCAAGGCTTCGGCGCGGCACCGCTCTCGCCGTTCCACGCGCCAGGGTTGAACGCGCTCGTTCAGGAACTGTCGCGCCGTGCCGCACTGCCATCGGTACCGCGGCTCTACCTGCTGCCGCAGCCCGTGCTGCAGGCGGTCGCGGCGGGCAGCACCGAGCGCCCAGGCATCGGTGTCACCCGCGCGCTGGTCGAGACCCTGCCCGCCGGCGAGCTCGCTGCGGTACTTGCCCACGAGGTCAGCCATGTGCGCCATGGCGACCTGACGGTGATGCGCATGGCCGCCGCCGCGGCAGGAATGACGCGTGCGATGGCCCAGGCGGGGCTGCTGGTGCTGGTCCTCTGGGGGGCCGGGGCGTTCGGCGCGCATCCGCTCTTGCCGCTGCTGCTGATGCTCGCACCGCTCGCCTCGGACCTGCTTGCCCTGTCGCTCTCGCGCACGCGCGAGTTCCTCGCCGATGCGGGGGCGGTGGAGCTCACCGGCGATCCGGCCGCGCTCGCCTCGGCGCTGCGCCGGCTGCAGGCGCTGCAGGGCGACGACTTCGAGCGGCTCGGCAGTCGTGGACCGCGCTGGCTGCGCTGGTTCCGCACCCACCCGACGATCGACGAGCGCGTCGCCGCACTCGCCGCGGCCACCCGAGTGGTGCGCCCGGCCCTGCCGGCATGGGAGGGCGTGCCCTGGACGGTCCCGCCCACGGTCCGCCGACGGCCCAACCCGTGGCGGCGGTAGGCGTCGGCCGGCCGCAGGGCTATCGTCGCGCCATGACGCCGCTCTCTCCCGGCATGCGCGTGCGCAATCCGAACCGTCCGGACTGGGGCGAGGGGCAGGTCCAGTCCGTCATCGGCAGTCGCGTGACGGTGAACTTCGAGCACGCAGGCAAGCTGCTGGTGAACATCGCCGTGGTGACGCTCGAGCCGATCGAGACCGATCGCGACGTGGTGTGGTGACCGCGGCATGAACGAGGCCTGGTCGGCGGCCTTCGCGGCCCTGCTCGATGGGCGGCTCGCGATCGCGGCCGCCGTCACCGCTGCCGCCGGCGTGATGCGCGGCTTCGCAGGCTTCGGCACCGCGATCACTCTCGCCCCGGTGTTCAGCCTGCTCTGGACGCCCGCGGTCGGCGTGCCGACCATGCTGCTGATGGAGGCGCTGATCGGCAGCCAGCTGCTGATCGGCTCGTGGAAGCACGTGAACCGGCGCGTCGCGTTCCCGATGGCCCTCGCCGCCTGTGCGCTCGTCCCCGCTGGGGCGTGGATCCTGTTCGCGACCGATCCGGCGACGCTGACGCGCGCGATGGGCGCGCTGGTGCTGCTCTTCGGCGGCCTGCTCGCCTCGGGCTGGCGCTACCGCGGCGCGCGGCCGCTGCCGCTCAACATCGCGGTCGGCGCGCTCGCCGGCGTGCTGAAGGGCTCGACCGGAATGAGCGGCCCGCCGGTGATCCTGTACCTGCTCGCCGGCACCGAGGCGGCGCGCGAGCACCGCGCCAACCTGATCCTGTTCTTCGCCGTGCTCGGTCTCGTTGCCCTGCTGCCGCCCCTGCTCGCCGGGCTGTTCACCATCGAGGTGCTGGTGAAGGTGGCCGTGCTGACGCCGTGGCTGCTCCTGTTCGTCCGCATCGGCGCCGCCCTGTTCGGCCGGATCGGCGAGCGGAGCTTCCGCCGCGTCGCCTACGCGCTGCTGCTGGTGGTCGGTCTGGCGGCGCTCCTGGCATGAGCCGGTGATCCTCCGCCATTCACGTCACGCCCCGCCGTGCAGCAGTGAGCGCGCGGTCGGGACGAGGATCGAGACGTCGCGACGCCATGCCAGGCGATCCAGCTCCGGCAGGTGCGTCCCGGTCCAGACGGGCATCCGTGCGAGCGCGTCGAGATGCGACCGGTACGCGTCGAGGTCGGTGAAGGGGAGCATCCATGCGAACACGGTTTCGCCTGCGCGGGCGGGCAGCCGGGGGTAGGTGTTGGGGCTGTGCTCGCTCGCCAGGGCCGCCACGATCCGCGCGCCGGCGGCGGTGAGGGTGGGCGCGATCGCCTGACGGAAGAACGAGCCGAAGCCGGCTTCCGTCTCCGGCGGCAGGGAGCAGACCGTGGCCACGACGACGCCGCGGCCCGAGCCTTCGGCGTCGATCGGAGGGCGTGGTGCCGGCGCGACGACGATCTCCGTGCCGGGACGTGCCGGGCGCAGAAGCAGCACGTTGTCGGTGTTGACCATCGTCGCGCGCGCCTGTTCGGCGTACCGCGCCCAGACAGGGCCGCCATAGAACGCCTCCAGCGCCGCGGCGCGCGCGTGCATGTCACGGAAGCCGCGCAGCCAGACGAAGGCGTCGGGATCGTCGAGGTCGCGGAACTGCCCGAGGATTCTCATCCCGGTCTCCTCCTGGCTCTCGACGAAGCGGCGATCGAACAGCGCGATGAGCCTATCCCGCGTGCCGGGACGGAGGCGGTAGCGGCGCAGTTCGATCACGCCGTTTGCCGCACCCGCGGCGTCCGTGGCGGAAGCGGCTGATGTCTCCGGGCATCCGGGCATGGTCCCTCCGGTAAAACAGGACGATCATCCTGTTTGACAATACAGGACAGTTGTCCGGTTATGTCAAGCCGCCGCGGGACACCGGCGAGGACATCGGCGATGACGACGCGATCCGTTCCGGCCAGGAAGCGAACGAACGATCCGGAGGGGCTCAGGCAACGACTGGTCGAGGCGGCCCATGTCGCTTTCCAGCTCAAGGGCTACCACGGTGCGGGAATCCACGAGCTGAAGCACGCGGCGGGCACGACCGGCGGCGCACTCGCCCATCACTTCCCAACCAAGAAGGCGCTCGGGCTGGCCGTGCTGCGCGACCGGGTCGCCGCCGCGGTGGAGCGTGCCTGGATCGCGCCGGTCCGGGCGGCGCCGACGGCGGCAGCCGGCATCGCGGCGGCATTCGCCGGCATCATCGCCGAGCTGAAGCGCGCCGGCGAGGTCACGGGTTGTCCGCTGAACAACCTGGCGATCGAACTCGCGCGGCACGACGCCGCGTTCCGGACGGAGATCGAAGCGGTGTTCCTGCGCTGGCGCCGTGCGATCGCCGAGAAACTGCGCCAGGATCTCGAGGCCGGCCTGATCGCCGGACTGCAGCCCGACGCCTTCGCGACCTTCGTCGTCGCCTCCTATTCCGGCGCAATGACGATGGCCAAGGTCAGCCAGAGCACGGTGCCGCTCGAGCTCTGTGCGGCCGAACTGGCCAAGATCCTCGAGGACGCCCGCCGCCCCGCCGGCCCGCCGGCGGACACGGCGGGGCGTGGGAGCCCGCAGCGTCGCCCCCGCCGTTGACGCGATCTCTCGCCCACGGCCCCGTGTCGCGAAGCGTGTCCATCCCAGTCGCTGCGCCGGTCGCTTCTACCCGCGCGGCCGCGAGTCGCGCGCGAAGATGAGATAGACGAGCAGGCCCGATCCGAGACATCCCGCAATGGCGACGAAGGCGAAGGCGTAGGCCTCCGCCGGTCGCGCCCCGGTGGAGCCTGCCGGGAAGGCGCCCACCACCGCGCCCGCCAGGATCGGCAGGACGGTCGAGCCGATCAGCTGGAACAGGTTCACCGTGGTCACGCCGCGGCCGGCGAGCGCCTCGGGGAACAGGCTGCGGCCGTGCGCCACCGTCACCACGCTGTAGCAGGTGACCAGGCAGAGCAGCACCAGAAGCCCGATCGCGAGCACGCCGGAGCGATGGCCGAAGCCCGCGAGGCCAAGCAGCGTCGCGAAGGTCGCGCAGGCGCCGGGCACGACGATCCATTTGCGCGTGTTCAGCTTGAGGTCGAGCGGACCCACCACCAGCGTACCCACCGCCTGCGCGGCCGCCATCGCGAGGATGACATGGCCGCGCGCGACCGGCGTGAGGCCGTGCACATCGGCGAGATAGGGCCCGGCCCAGAGCGTCAGCACCGTCGCCGCACTCGCATAGACGAAGGTGTGCATGGCCAGCACGGGCAACAGGCCCGGCGTGCGCCAGACCGCGATCAGCCCCGCGAGCACCGCGGCGAAGCGTTCGTGCGGTCGCGGCGGCACCGCCTGTCCGGGCGGATCGTCGCGGACGAGGCGATGGAAGGCGAGGGTGACGAGCCCCGTCAGGACCGCGGAGGCGGCGAACATGCCGCGCCAGCCGATCAGCGTGGCGCCGGCGGCGAGCGGCGTGCCTGCGGCGAGGCTGCCGATCTGGCTGAAGGCGAAGATGCGGCTCGCCGTGCTCGCGAGCCTTGCGGTGCCGAACCAGCGCGCGCACAGCACCACCGAGGCCATGAAGCTGGCCCCGCACCCGGCGCCGAGCAGGAGCCGGGCGCCGATCAGGCCCCTCGGGTCGGCGGCCACGGCCTGCAGCGCCGCTCCGGCTACGGCCGGCAGGCCCAGCAGGGCGACCGTGCGGCGCGGGCCGATCCGGTCGAACATCAGCCCCACCGGGATCTGCATCACGCCGAGGGCGAGGAAGAAGGCCCCGTTCGCCAGCCCGAGCGCATCCGGAGACAGGGCGAGGTCGCGCGCGAGCTCGGGCGCGAGCGCGCCCAGGGTTGCCCGATGGAAGTTGCTGAGCGCCGTCAGCGCGGTCAGCGCGCCCACCAGCCGCGCGACTGCGCCCGGTGCAGGGCTGGATCGGTGGGGCGGCTCTCGCGTCACGCGCTGGACGATGGCATGGAACGGCGACGCGATCCCTCGTCCAGGACCGAAACGCTGCCATGCCGATCCGCGACGCGACCGAGGCCGACCTGCCGGCCATTCTCGCCATCACCAATGACGCGATCCTGACCACGACCGCGAACTGGAACATCCGCCCCACCACGCTGGAGGCGCGCGCGGCCTGGCTCGCGGACCGGCGCGCGGCGGGCTTCCCGGTGCTGGTGGCGGAGGAGGGCGGCAGGGTGTGCGGGTTTGCGAGCTACGGCCCGTTCCGCGCCTTCGACGGCTACGCCGCCACCGTCGAGCACGGGCTCTATGTCGCGCGCGACGCGCAGCGGCGCGGCCATGGCGCGGCGCTGCTCGGCGGGCTGATCGCGCGCGCCGAGGCGGCGGGGCTGCACGTGATGGTCGCCGGCATCGAGGCGGGGAACACCGCCTCGCTCGCCCTGCACGCGCGGTTCGGTTTCGTCCGCGTCGGCCTAATGCCCGAGGTCGGGCGCAAGTTCGACCGCTGGCTCGATCTCGTGCTGATGCAGCGCCGCCTCGGCACGGGCTGAGGGTCGCGTCAGATCAGCGGCAGGGTGCGGACCTCGTAGCCGTGCCGGATCCTCCGTCCGCGCACCGGATCCTCGATCTCGAACTCGAAGCGGGTGCTCGGCCGGATGCCGCCGATCGCGGCGAAGGTGCCGCCGAACATCACGGTGCCGACGGGCAGCGGCGCCCCTCCCGTCCAGGCCGCGATCAGCGCCTCGGGCGTGCGCAGCGCCGCCGCCGTGCCTTCCTGGTACAGCACCAGCCTGCCGGCCTCCTCGATCCAGGCGCGCAGCACCAGCCGGTCCCAGTGCGGGGCGACCTCGTCGTGGCGCCAGAGCAGCGGCGCGACCACCTTCGGACAGAGCTGCTTGGAGACGTCGATCGCATAGGCCTCGACGCGCCGGTCGGTGTGGTCGGAGCCGACGCCGACCCAGAGCCCGTCCTCGAGGCTGACCAGCACGAACTCCACTTCGCCGGAAGTGTCCGGACCCAGCACCTCGACCGTCGTCGCGCTGGTGAGGAGATTGGTGCCATTGCGGAAGAACGCCGGCACGGTCGGCGGTGGCTTCACGCCGATCGCGCGGAGTTCCTCGACATGGTGCAGCACCGCGGCCTCGTCCCGTCCGGTCAGCCCGGCGATCACCAGCGCGCGCGGCGTCACTCCGACATCGCGCGAGCCGGAGGCGATCAGGCAGCGCAGTGCAAGCGCGCTGGTCATGCCTGATGCAGCGCCTCCTCCTTGCCCTTGCGGAGGGACGGGATCGCCATGGCTGCGACGGCGATCACCGCCAGCACGAGCAGCGTCGCGCTGATCGGGCGCTCGAGAAACACCATCGGGTCGCCGCGCGAGAGCAGCATCGCGCGCCGGAGGTGCTCCTCCATCATCGGGCCGAGCACGAAGCCGATCAGCATCGGCGCGGGCGGGCAGCCGATCTTGCTGAAGAGATAGCCGAGGAAGGCGAACACCACCGTGACGAAGACGTCGAAGTTGTTGTTGTTCAGGCTGTAGACGCCGATCGCGCAGAACACCAGGATCGCCGGATACATCAGGTCGTAGGGCACCTTCAGCAGCCGCACCCACATGCCGATCAGCGGCAGGTTGATCACCACCAGCATCAGGTTGCCGAGCCACATCGAGGCGATCAGGCCCCAGAACAGGTCGGGCTGCGCCTCGATCATGCGCGGCCCGGGCTGGATTCCCTGGATGATCAGCGCGCCGATCATCAGCGCCATCACCGCATTGGCCGGAATGCCGAGCGTCAGCAGCGGGATGAAGCTCGTTTGCGCGGCGGCATTGTTCGCGCTCTCCGGAGCAGCGACACCTTCGATCGCCCCCTTGCCGAACAGGTGCTTGTTGCGGCTGACGCGGCGCTCGAGTGTGTAGGCGCCCATGGAGGAGAGCGCCGCACCGCCGCCCGGCAGGATGCCGACGAGCGTGCCGAGCGTGGTGCCGCGCGCGATCGGCGCGGCCACGCGCCTCCATTCCTCCCCGGTCAGCCAGAGCCGGGAGATCCTGGTCTTCAGCGCCTCGCGGACCTCCGGCATCTCGAGGTTCCGGATCACCTCGGCGATGCCGAACATGCCCATCGCCATCGGCGCGAAGCCGATGCCGTCGGAGAGTTCGGGAATGTCGAACGTGAAGCGCTGCTGGCCGGTCTGCACATCCGTGCCGACCAGGCCGATCCCGACGCCGGCGATCATCATCGCGATCGACTTGACGACGTTGCCCTCGCTCAGCACCGAGGCGACGATCAGGCCGAGCAGCATCAGCGAGAAGTAGTCGGCCGGGCCGAAGGAGAGCGCCACCGCCGTCAGCAGCGGCCCGGCGATCGCCACCACCAGCGTGGCGACACAGCCGGCGATGAACGAGCCGATCGCCGCGACCGCAAGCGCCGGGCCGGCTTGGCCGTTCTTCGCCATCTGGTAGCCGTCCAGCGTGGTGATCACCGAACTCACCTCGCCCGGCAGGTTCATCAGGATCGAGGTGGTCGAGCCGCCGTACTGCGCGCCGTAGTAGATGCCGGCGAGCATGATGATGGCGGTGGTCGACGGCATGCCGAAGGTGAGCGGCAGCAGGAGCGAGATGGTCGCCAACGGGCCGATTCCCGGCAGCACGCCGATCGCGGTGCCGAGCAGCGCGCCGATGAAGCAGGCCGAGAGGTTCTGGAAGGTCGCCGCTACGCCGAAGCCGTAGATCAGGTTCTCAAGCATGGCGGGGCCTCAGTGGGACCAGGGGAACAGGCGGATGCGGATGTCGAGATACCAGATGAACACCGCCCAGCAGAGCGCGAGCAGGAACAGCGTCAGACCGAGCACGCGCAGCGGCTTCCAGGTCTTCTCGGCCAAGGACGCGATCAGGATGCAGAGCGAGATCGAGACCACGAAGCCCAGCCGCTCGACCGAGAGCCCGAACACGGTCGTCGCGCCGAGGATCAGCGCCATGTCCCGCCACGCGAACCGGCCGATCGGCTCGGGACCCGTGAACAGGCCGCCGATCAGGATCGCCAGGCCGAGGGCGGCGAGCAGCCCGAAGGCGAGCATCGGCATGTAGCCCGAGCCCATCCGGCGCGCCGTGCCGATCGGATGCGACTCGAAGTTCAGGTAGAGCATCAGCGCGGCGAAGGCGATGAACATCACTCCGGCGAAGATGTCCTGTGCGTCGGGCCTGAACCGCATCCTTGCTCACCCTGTCCGGTGGACACGCTGGCCGTGCCGGCTGCGGGCCCTGCGGGCCGGATCGGCCCCGGCGGCGCTGGGACGGCTCTCATGCATCATGCCGTGCATCCCTCCTCTCAATCGACCCGCGCCCCGGACGCCTCGACCACGGGCGCCCAGACCGCGATCTCCTCGGCGATGAAGGCCGTGTACTGGTCGGGCGTCATCTCCAGGGTCGTGCCGCCGAGCTGGTCGAACCGCTGCATCACCGCCGTGTCGGCGAGCACGGCGCGGATCTCGCGGTTCAGCCGCTGCACGATCTCGGCCGGCGTCCCGGCCGGGGCGGAGATGCCGAACCACTGGTAGGAGACGATGTCGAGACCGAGTTCCTTGAAGGTCGGGATGTCGGGCACGGCCGCGGCCCGCTCCGCGCCGCTGGTGGCGATGCCGCGCACCCGCCCCTCGCGGATGTGGCCGGTGGCGGAGGGCAGGCCGTCGAACATCAGCGGCACGACGCCGGCGATCGTGTCCGTCATGGCCGGCCCGGCGCCGCGGTAGAAGACGGGCGTGAGCCGGATCCCCGCGGCCTTGGCGACGCGCAGGCCGAGCAGGTGGTTCGACGACCCGGCACCCGAGACGCCGTAGTCGAGCCCGTCCGGCCGTGCCTTGGCGACGCGCACCACCTCGGCGAAGCTCTTTGCCTCGAAATCGGGGTTCGCCACCATGACCGAGGGGTTGCGCGTCACCATCGCGACATGCGCGAAGTCCTTCAGCGCGTCGTAGCGGAGGTTCCGGTAGAGCGAGGGCGCGATGCCGTGGCTCGCGATGTTGCTCATCACCAGGGTATGGCCGTCGGGCGCAGCCTGGGCGACGAAGGTGCTGCCGATCGTCGCCCCCGCACCGGCGCGGTTCTCGACGATCACGGTCGTGCCGAGGCGCGGCCCAAGCCGGTCAGCCACCAGGCGGGCCATCACGTCGGTGGTGCCGCCGGGAGCGAAGGGGACGACGAGCCGGATCGGACCCGACGGCCAGGCCTGGGCGCGAACAGGCGCCGGTGCGGCGACCGTCGTTCCGATCGCTGCAAGGACCCACCGGCGCGGCAGGGCGATCCGTCGTGTCATCGTTGCCTCCCCGACCCTCTTGCTGCGGCTCTATCGCACGGGCTCAGCACGTCCGACAAGCCGTGACGGGCGGCTTGCCGCCCCACGTCGTGCGCCGCATGATCGCACCGCACGCGAACCAGGACATCCCGCATGACCGCCAACGATCCCGACGCCGCGATCCGCGACGAGACGGCGCGGCTCGAGCCGCAACTGATCGCCCTGCGGCGCGAGCTGCACAAGCGGCCCGAGCTCGCCTTCGAGGAGCACGAGACCGCCGCGGTGGTGGCCGCCGAGCTCGCCCGCCTCGGCATTCCCGCGCGCACCGGCGTCGGGCGCACGGGCGTGGTCGGGCTGATCGAGGGCGGCCGGCCGGGTCCGACCCTCCTGATCCGCGCTGACATGGACGCGCTGCCGATCCAGGAGCGCACCGGACTTCCCTTCGCCTCGGAGCGCGACGGACTGATGCATGCCTGCGGGCACGACATCCACACCGTCACGCTGCTCGGTGTGGCGGCGGTGCTCAAGGCGCTGGCACCCGCACTCGCCGGGCGCATCAAGCTGGTCTTCCAGCCCGCCGAGGAGGTTCTCGAGGGCGCGCCGGCGATGATCGCGGACGGCGTGATGGACGATCCCGGCGTCGACATGTGCCTCGGCTTCCACAACTGGCCCTGGGGCAAGGTGGGCCAGATCCAGTACGTGCGCGGCGCCTGCCAGGCGGCATCCGACGCCTTCGACATCGTCTTCCACGGCCGGTCTGGCCATGCCGCCCATCCCCAGGCGGCGATCGACCCGATCGCGGGCGCGGCGCTGTTCATCGGGCAGCTGCAGACGCTCGTCTCGCGCGAGATCAACCCGCTTTCGCCGGCGGTGGTCACGGTCGGCCAGATCAGCGGCGGCACGGTGCGCAACATCATCCCCGACCAGCTCACGCTGAAGGGCACGGTGCGGACGATGGACGCGGCTGCACGCGATGCGGTCGAGTCGGGGATGCGCAGGCTGCTCGCCGGCGTCGAGGCGGGGCTCAGGCTGAGGAGCGAGCTCGCCTATGCGCGCAAGGTGCCGCCGCTGGTGAACGACGACCGCGTCCTCGACCGGGTGCTCGCCGCCGCGCGTGCGGTCGTGGGAGAGGCTGCCGTGACACAGGGAGGCGCCAGCATGGGCTCGGAGGACTTCGCCTGCTTCACCGAACTCGTGCCGGGTGCGCATCTGCGCATCGGCTCGGGCGCGCCGGGACGGTCGGACGTGCTGCACAACAGCGACTACCAGCCCGATGAGGGCTGCATCGCGGTCGGCGTGCGCACGCTGTCGCGTGCCGCCCTGGAGCTCCTCCAGTGACGGTAAAGCTGAGGCTTGCCGAGCTGACCTCGGGCGAGGCGAAGACCCGCCTTGCCAACCGCCCGACCATCCTGCTGCCGATGGGCAGCCTCGAGGACCAGGGCCCGCACGCGCCGATGGGCGACTACCTGCTCGCCGATGCGATCGCGCTGCGCATCGCCGAGCGCGCGGTGGCGCTCGGCGCCGACGCGCTGGTCGCGCCGGTGCTGCCCTTCGGCGGCGAGGACTATTTCGGCACGGTGCCGGGCGGGATCGCGCTCTCGCACGCGACCCTGCTCGCCGTGATCCGCGAGATGCTCGCGCGCCTGCTCGCGCACGGTCTCGACCGGATCCTGATCGTCAACGGCCACGGCGGCAACGTGCACGCGATCCACGAGGCGACCATGGCGCTGAAGCATGCCGACGGTACGCTGGTCCCCTCGCTCTACATCTGGCGCAACCTCTACGCCGCCTGGCCGAAGCTCGCCGGCGCCGACACGGCCGGGCGCATGGGGCATGGCGCCGATCCGGTCTGGTCGGTGGCGCTCGCGCTGTTCCCGGAGCTCTGTCGTCCCGACATGATGCCCGACCCGGTGCCGCCCGGTTCCATCCAGGGCCTCACCGTCAGCGGGCTCGGCGCGGCGCGGTTCGAGGAGATCGAGCTCGGCCTGCCGATCGAGTACGACCTCGCCGCGCCGAACGGCGTGCTCGCCGGCGATCCCCGTGCGGGCGACGCGGCACTCGGCGCGCGCGCGGTCGCCTGGCTGGCCGAGCAGGGCGCGCGGCTGATCGTGCATCTGCGGGGCCAGGGCTGAATGCGCATCGCCGTCTTCGGCGCCGGCGCGATCGGCGGGCACATCGCGTTCCGGCTCGCCCGCGGCGGCGCCGAGGTGTCGGTGATCGCGCGCGGGGCCTATCTCGACGCGATCCGCGCGCGCGGGATCACCGTGCACGCGCGCGATGTCAGCGACACCGTGCGCATGGCGGCGACCGACGATCCGCGCGATCTCGGTGTGCAGGACGCGGTGATCACCACGGCCAAGGCCCACTCGCTGCCCGCGATCGCGCGTGCGATCCACCCGCTGCTCGGCCCGGAGACGCCCGTCGCGTTCGTCGTGAACGGCATTCCGTGGTGGTACTTCCACCGTCATGGCGGCGCGCATGACGGGCGGCGCATCGTGCGGCTCGATCCCGAGGGCGCGCTCTGGGACGGGATGGGGGTGGCGCGCGCGATCGGCGGGGTCGTCTACTCCGCCTGCACGGTGGTCGAGCCGGGCGTGATCCACGTCGAGAACCCGACGAGCCGCGTGATCCTGGGCGAACCCGACGGGACGGTCTCGGCGCGCGCAGAGGCGATCGCGGCCGCGCTGCGCGCGGGCGGGATGGCCAGCGAGGTCACGCCCGCGATCCGGCTCGCGGTCTGGGAAAAGCTCGCCGGCAACATGGGCAACGGGCCGCTCGCCATCCTCGCCGGCCGCGCGATGCGGGACTACATGGCGCAGCCCGCCATCCACGCGGCTGCCGTCCGCGCGATGGAGGAGTGCCACGCGATCGCCCGTGCCTGGGGGCATGAGGTCAAGGCCGACCCGGCGAAACGCGCGGCGGCCAATGCCGCAAGCGCGCACAAGCCCTCGATCCTGCAGGATCTCGAGGCGGGTAAGCCGATGGAGGTGGACGCGCAGCTCGTGGTTCCGCTGGAGCTCGCGCGCCTCGTGGGCGTCGAGACGCCAACACTCGACCTGACGATCGCGCTCGCGGTCGAGCGCGCCCGCGCCGCCGGCCTCTACGCCGGCTGAGGGGCGAGCGGCGGGTCGGTCTGGCCCAGCACCCAGCCTTCCCAGCGCAGCAGGGCGGGATCGCCCGGGTATCCCTCGTCCCGTCGACCGAGCAGGACGTTGAGGACGCCGAACAGACCGCAGACGCAATCGAAACGGTCCTCGCCGGCGGCGTCCGAGCCGAATCCGTCCGCGATCGCCGCTGCGAGGTCGGGCGTGAGTCTGACACCCGACGTGGCGGCCCAGGCCGACAGCGCCGCGCCCGCCTCGGTCCGCGCCGCCCGGCTGCGCTTCGAGCCTGCGAGGCGCAGGCCGATGTGGCGATAGCACTCCGCCGGATAGGTCTCGGCCAGCACCAGCGTGCCCGGGGCGGCGAGGGCGGCGAGGCGGCCCTCGAAGGGCCAGAACCGCAGAGGCAGACCCCGTGCCAGCGCCGGCAGCAGCATCTCCCGCCACGCCGCGATCGCCGCCTTGCCGGCCTGGTTCGCGCCCAGCGTCCAGAACATCGGCGCGCCGGCGGGGCGCGCGGCCGTGCGCAGGTCGCAGCGCCGGCCAAGGCAGGTGGGATCGGGCAGGCCGAGAGCGGCAGCGTGCGCCGCGCGCGTCATGCCCCGCATCCCGCGCGCCGGGTAGAAGGGCCGGTCGGGCGAGACCTCCGCCAGCGTCGCGGCGACCGCGAAGAAGCCCGGCCGGCGGTGCAGGCCGCGCAGGAAGCCGGGGAAGTTCTCGGCACCCGCATGGCGTTCGGCGTAGAGGCGCGGCAGGCCGAGCGGCAGGTCGAGCCCGAACACGGCGCCGCCGCCCCCCGCCGCTGCGATCAGCCGTGCCGCGAGCGCCTCGGGCGGGCCGACCGGGGCGGGCGCCGTCGCGGTCCAGCCTCCGCCCGTGTCGCGGCGCGCGAGCGCGAGCCAGCATTTGCGCGGATCAGCCGACCAGTCCGCGTGCGCGGCGAGCGTGACGTGCGGGAAGAGCGTGCTCAGGGCTGATAGGCGGCGTCGAAGAAGGCGCGTTCGAGCGCGACCGCGCGGCGGAACAGGGCGGCGATCTCGGCGCGCCCCGCCGCATCGGCCGCCTCGTGCGCGGCGTCCAGTTCGGCGCGCAGGAACCCGACCCAGGCCTCGAAGGACGGGCCGCTGTGCAGGTCGATCCATTCGCGGAACACGAACCAGCCGGGATCGCGTCCGGCGAGCGGCGCGGCCCAGGAGAGATAGACCCACTCGGCCACCGTCAGCACGGCGAGCGCGGCTCCGTAGCGGCCCGAGGCGGCGGCCTCGCGCATCAGCGCCTGGAACCCTGCGGTTGGCGTGGCGAGCGCAGGCGCAACCCGCTCGGCCTCCGGCACGTCGAGCGCGTCGAAGCTGCGCTGGAAATAGGTGTTCTCCTCCGAGACCACCATGCCGAGGAAGCGGCCGAGCGGGATGCGCTGCGGGAGCGAGGGCGCGGCATGGATCGCCGCGCCGAGCAGGGCGACGAAGGCGTCGAGGAACTGGTAGTCCTGCACCAGGTAGCGGCGCATCACCGCACGGTCGAGCGTGCCGGCGGCGAGCTCGTGCACGAAACGGTGCGTCACCGCCGCCGTCCAGTCGGGCTCGCTCGCCTCGCGCAGCACGTCGCTCGGTCTGGGCTTCCCGGATGTCATCGTCATCCCATCTCCGCGTTGCGGGCGCCACGCGTCCGCTCGAGGCTGTGGCATACTGCCACCGTGAACGGCAAGGAGCGCGCGGCATGAACGTGGCGACGGCACGGATCCTGGCAGGGACGGACGCGGCGCACCCGGACGGCCAGTATACGACGGTGGCGAAATGGTTCCACTGGATCACACTGGTGCTGATGGCAGTCGCGCTGCCGGTCGGCTTCATCATCAAGTACCTGAAGGACGAACCCTTCGCGACCAAGATGGTGTTCTACGCGGTGCACGAGAGCGCCGGTCTCACCATCCTGTTCGTCACCATCGCACGGCTCGTCTGGCGCGTGACGAATCCCCCGCCGCCGCTGCCCGACCACATCCCCGCGCCGGTGCGGCTGGCGGCCACCACCGTGCACTGGCTGCTCTATCTCGGGCTGATCGTGCAGCCGGTGCTGGGCTTCGTCATGACCAACGCCTTCGGCTTCCCGATGCAGGGTGCCACCGCCTATCTCGGCGTCATCGACATCCCCGCGCTGGTGGCCGAGAACCAGGCGCTCGCCGGGACGCTGAAGACCCTGCATACCTGGGTCGGCTACTCGATCGCGGTGCTGCT
This sequence comes from Elioraea sp. Yellowstone, assembly GCF_006704265.1. GTDB lineage: Bacteria > Pseudomonadota > Alphaproteobacteria > Acetobacterales > Acetobacteraceae > Elioraea. The sequence continues at coordinate 36,385 of NZ_VIKA01000008.1, forward strand.
GGCCGCGCACATCGCCGGCGCGGTCTATCACCATGCGATCCGCCGCGACGGCACGCTGATGCGGATGCTGTAGCCGCTACGCCTCGCCGCGGGCGCGGGCGAGCGCGCGGCGCAGGAGGCCCGGCCGCTTCGGCGGCGGGGGAGGGGCGGCGGCGGCACGCGCGGCCGCCGCCCTGGCCTTCTCCTTCCGCGCGAGCCACTTCTCGAGCGTCATCCCCGCCTTCGCCGCCCGCTTCGCCTCGTAGGCGCGCTGGGCGTCGGTCATGCCTGCCGTCGGATCCTTGGCCATCGTCGTCGTCCCTCGCGAGAGGGCGCGGACGCTACTCGGCGGCGAGGCGGGCTTCAACGTCCCGGCCGAACATGGCCGAGAAGCGTCGCGCGAAGGCGGGCCAGGCGGCGGGATTGACCAGCCGGGGCGGGCGGACGCCGCGCAGGAACAGGTCGATCAGCTGCTCGGCGCCCCAGGTGGCGATGCGCTGGCGGCTCTCCACGGTCACGCCGGCGGTGTGCGGGCTTGCGAGCACCGCGGGGTGGTGCAGCAGCGGGTTGTCCGGCGGCGGCTGCGGCTCGCGATCCCAGCAGTCGAGCCCGGCGCCGGCGAGGTGTCCGCTCTCGAGTGCGGCGAGCACCGCCCTTTCGTCGTGGATGAACTGGCGCGCGGTGTTGACCAGGATCGCGCCGGGGCGCATCCGCGCGATCGCGTCCGGGCCGATCATCCCGCGCGTCTCCTCGGTGAGCGGGCAGTTGATCGACACCACGTCGCTCTCGGCGAGGAGGGTCGCAAGCTCGACCTTCTCGGCCCCGCGTGCGGCGATCGTCTCCGCGTCCAGATAGGGATCGGCGGCGAGGATGCGGCAGCGGAAGGCGAGACGACAGATCTCGGCGATGCGCGTGCCGATCAGGCCGAGCCCGATGATGCCGACCGTGCGGCCGGCGAGCTCGCGCCCCATCACCGACTCGCGCACGCGCATCGTGCCCGCGCGCATGGCGGCCTGCGCCTCCGGGATGCGCTTGAGCAGGGCGAGCATCATGCCGACCGCGTGCTCGGCGACTCCTTCCGCATTGCCGCCCTTCTGGTTCATCACGATCACGCCGGCCTCGGTCATCGCCGCGACATCGACCGTGTCGTAGCCCGCGCCGTGGCTCGAGACCGCGAGAAGGTCGGGGGCGGCGCGCAGGAGCGCCGCATCGGCCCAGAGATGGCGCGGCAGCTCGTCGCGCAGGCTGCCGGTCTGGTAGGCCTGGGCGCCGGCGAACAGCGCCGCCACCTCCTCGGGCCGCGTCTCCGGGCCGCAGCGGCGCAGGCTGAACTCGGGCCGACTGCGCATGATCTCGAGGAACACCGGACGCGGCGTGGGCTCGGCGTAGACGAGGGTGATCTTCTCGGGCATCCGTCGGGCTCGCGAGGTGACGTCCGTGCGAGACTAGGTGGTGCGATGCGCCGCGTCGAGACAGGGGAGACCTCCATGGAGGCACGGCTGAAGACCGGGCTGTGGGTGCGCGCCGTGATCCGCCAGTGCGACCGCATGGCGCGCGCGGCGGTGGTGTTGCGCAAGGGCGACCCGGACTCAGGCGGCATCCTGGTCGTGCTGCGCGGGCAGGCCGGCTCGATCGTGCTTGCGCAGGCGCGCGACGCCGAGGGCCGGCCGGCCTGGGTGCGCGGCACCGGCGAGGCGCCGGCCGATCAGGCGGGCGTGGACGCCTATCTCGCGCGCCAAGTGAAGCGGGACCCGGATCTCTGGGTGGTCGAGATCGACGCCCCCGATCTCGTACCGCCGTTCGAGGCGCGGCTGCTCTGACATCGGCGATCGCCGCCGCAACGTCATGGCGACTTCACACAAGCGCGTGCGGATGCCGGTACGTTCGCGAGGGCCATCGCGGCCGCGATGGCCTGTTCCCCGCAATCCATGCCGGAGTCATGACGATGCTGCGCCGTTCCGTCGCGGTCCCCTCGATCGCCTGCGCGATGCTTGCAGGAATCTCCCTCTTGCCGGTCGAGGTGGCCGCAGCGCCGCTTGCCGACCGTCCGATCGTGATCGCCCATCGTGGCGCCAGCAACTACCTGCCCGAGCACACGATGGAGGCATACCGGCTCGCGGTGCAGATGCGCGCGGACTTCATCGAGCCCGACCTGTTCCTGACCGCCGACGGCGTGCTGGTCGCGCGCCATGACCGGTCGCTGAACGCGACCACCAATGTCCAGCAGGTCGCGGCAAGCGACCCCGACCTGTTCGCCAAGGGTACGCAGGTGGGCGCCACCCGGCAGTACTACATCGATACCCTGACCTATGCGGACATCCAGAAGCTGGGCGCGACCTCGCGTGGCGGCGCGGCCTACTCGAATCCCGCCACCAGCCCATACTACGACGGCACCGAGAACTTCGCCGTGCCAACCTTCTACGACGTGCTGGACTATGTCTACGACCTCTACAGCACCACCGGCCGGATCGTCGGGGTCTATCCCGAGGTGAAGACGATCTCCGGCAATGCCACCTACAACCTCGCCATCGCCGACGCGATGCTGGCCGCGCTGGCTGATCCGAAATACGGCGGGTTCTTCGACGGCAGCTTCGGCAACGTGTTCCTCCAGTCCTTCGACCAGTCGATCGTGCAGCACCTCTCGGCAAACTCTGATCTGCCGGTGGTCTATCTGACGAGCTGCCCGACGACCGCAGCGGCCGCGGAGGCGATCGCCCAGTACGCGGCTGGGATCGGCACGAGCACCAGTCAGGCGACGCAGGCCTGCATCGACCGCGCGCACGCCGCCGGGCTCCTGGTGCACGCCTACACGGTCTCGCTTGCCAACGCCGCGCTGCACGACACGCTCTATGCCCGCGGCGTGGACGGCATCTTCAGCAACGCGCCCGACCTTGCCGTGGCGGCGCGCGATGCGCTCTACCCCGTGCCGGAGCCGGCCTCGCTCGCGCTGCTCGGGCTCGGCGTCGCGGGGCTGCTCGCGGCGCGTCGCCGCCTCGCCTGAGGCTCAGCGGGGCTGCCGGGCGAGCGTGAGGAACGCCGCACTGCCCGCCGCCAGCGCGACGGCGAACACCGCCAGTGCGCCCGGCAGCCCCGCCAGACGCGCAGCCAGGCCCGAGAGCGGCTGCAACACGACGAGGCCGACGAAGAACGAGAGGTTCACCGCCGAGAGCGCCTTGCCCGTCGTGCCGTCGGGGGCGGCCTCGCGCGTCATCGGGTAGAGCAGCACGTGGCTGCCGATCAGCATCCCGACCAGCATCATCGCGGCGATGTCAGGGGCTGCTCCGCCGCCCGCCAGCGGCAGCCAGGCGAGCGAGGCGGCGGCGGCGAGGTGAGCGATCCCCACCACGCGCGTGCGGCTCGGCAGGTGGCGATCGAGCCAGCCGAACAGGGCGGGTGAAAGCGACATCACGACCGACAGCGCCGCCAGGACGTTGCCGGCCGCCACCAATCCGAAGCCCAGCCGGCCGGTCAGCCACGGCCCCGCCCAGAGCCCGCGCAAGGCCAGCGTGGCCGGATAGCCGACGAAGGCAAGCGTCACCGGTGCCCGCAGCCCGCGCGAGGCCGCGAGCAGCAGCACCTCGAGGCATTCGGAGCCGAGACTCCGCTGCCCGGGACGCCGAGACCCGACCGGTGGCACCAGCCGCCATGCCGCGAACAGGCACAGCACGCCCGCGCCGGCTGCCGCGGTCGGGGCGGCGCGCCAGCCGGCGATGCCGATCAGCCATGCCGAGGGCGTGCCGGACGCAAGCAGCCCGATCCCGGATAGCGCCGGCATCAGCCCGGCGACCTGGCCGAACCGGTCGGCCGGCAGCAACTGCGCTGCCACCATCAATGCGGCCATGAACACGCCGGAGCAGCCGAGCCCGGTGAGGAACTGGCCGAGCGCGAAGCTCCACGCGCCGGGCGCAGCCGCGCTCAGCGCAAGCCCCGCCGTGGCGATGGCGAGCAGCACGCTCGCTGTCAGCCGCGGGCCGACCCGGTCGAGCGCCACCCCGGACGGGACCTGCCCGACCGCGAATCCGAGATGCACCATCGCGGTCGCCACCGCGAGCCCTGCCTCGGAAAGGCCGAACTCGCCCGTCACGCCGCCGGCGATCACCGCCGGCAGGGTGCGCGCCCATTGGCTGAGCGACACCGCGCCCACCAGGGCACCGAGCGCCCGAATCGCGGTCACGGTTTCAGGCGAGTGCAGTCGGGACGCGCCGGTGGACCCAGAGGTCGCAGGGCACGCCGAGCAGCTCGCATGGCCCTTCGCGCACTGCGCCGAGCCGGGCCGCGACCCGCTCCGACGCGATGTTCCCGGGCTTGACGAAGCTCACGATCCGCTGGGCCGGCACATGCGTCCAGGCCCAGTCCAGCGCGGCGCGGCACGCCTCGGTGGCGAAGCCGCGGCCCCAGGCGGCGCGGGCGAGGGCGTAGGCAAGCTCGGGTTCGGGCCAGCCGGCGAGATGCAGGATGCCGGCACGGCCGAGGAACCGGCCGGTCGCGCGTTCCTCCACCGTGAACATGCCGTATCCCTTGAGCGCCCACTGGCCCATCAGCACGGCCATGCCGGTCCAGCTCTCCTCGCGCGTGCGCGGCCGGCCCGCCGAGGGGCCGACGCCGAGATGCCGCATCACCTCCGGGTCGGCCTGCATCGCCGCATAGGCGTCGAGATCGGCCTCGGCGAAGCCGCGCAGCACCAGCCGGCCGGTGAGGAGCCTGGGCACGAAGTCGGGCGTTGAGATCATCCCGCGAGCGTGGCATGCGGACTGCAAGGCCGCTACCCTCTGCCACCTCCCCGGGAGACCCAACCGATGACGCTCGCCGCCTCACGCCGGGCCGTGCTCGCCGGCCTTCTCGCCGCCCCCGCGATCCGCCCCGCAGCCGCGCAGGGCGCACCGATCCGCTTCACGCTCGACTGGACGTTCCAGGGCCCGAACGCGGTGTTCCTGCACGCGAACCGTGCCGGCTACTACCGCGCCGAGGGGCTGAACGTGACCGTGGATGCCGGCCAGGGCAGCGCGGGCGCGATCCAGCGCATCGTCGGCGGCGCCTACGACATGGGCTTCGCCGACCTGAACAGCGCGATCGAGTACAACGCGAACAATCCGAGCGCGCCGATCAAGGGCGTGATGGTGCTGTTCGATGCCGCACCGTTCTCGATCCTGACGCTGAAGCACAAGGGCATCGCGACGCCCAAGGATCTCGAGGGCAAGACGCTCGGCGCGCCGCAGTTCGACGCCTCGTTCCGGCTCTTCCCGGCGTTCTGCGCGGCCACCGGCGTGGACCGATCGAAGGTACGGGTGCAGGCGATGGCCCCGCCCTTGCGCGAGACCATGCTAGTGCGCGGCGAGGTCGATTTCGTCACCGGGCATTTCTATACCTCGATCCTGGAACTCCGGGCGCGCGGCGTACCCGCGAACGACATCGTCGTGTTCCTCTATTCCCGTCACGGCCTGCCGTTCTACGGCAACGGCATCCTCGCCTCGCCGCGCATGCTGGCCGAGCGGGGCGAGCAGGTGCGCGGCTTCCTGCGCGCGACCGTCCGTGCGATGCGCGACATCGTCGCCGACCCCACCCGCGCGATCGCGGCGCTGAAGGCGACCGACCCGCTGGTCGACGAGGCGATCGAGACCGAGCGGCTGCGCATGGCGCTCGCCGACAACGTGCTGACCGAGCGCGTGCGCCGCGACGGCTGGGGCGGGGCCGGGCAGGACCGGCTCGCCGCCTCGATCGAGCAGGTGAGCGCGGCGCTCGATCTGCCGCGCCGGATCGCGCCCGCCGATCTGTTCGACGCGGGGTTCCTGCCGCCGGCCGCCGAGCGCATGCTGACGTGACCTGCCGATGCGCTTTCTCGCGACGCGGGCAGCGGCCCCCTGGCTGGTCACGATCGGGCTGTTCCTCGTCTGGGAGACCCATTGTCGGGTCAGCGGGATCAGTCCTTTCATCCTGCCCGCACCTTCGGCGATCTTCGAGGCGCTCTGGCGGTTCCGCGAGGGAATCTGGCTGAACGCGGAGCAGACACTCCTCACGACGCTTGCCGGGTTCGCGATCGCGGTCGCGTTCGGGCTGTTCCTCGGGGTTGCGATCGGCGCCTCGGCCTGGCTGTACGCGGCGATCTATCCGCTGCTGGTCGCCTTCAACGCGATCCCCAAGGTGGCGATCGTGCCGGTGCTGGTGATCTGGGTCGGCATCGGCACGGTGCCAGCGATCATCACCGCCTTCCTGATCAGCTTCTTCCCGATCGTGGTGAACGTCGCGACCGGTGTCGCGACGGTCGAGCCCGAACTGCTCGACGTGCTGCGCAGTCTCGGCGCGAGGAGGCGCGACATCATGCTGAAGGTTGCGATCCCGCGCTCGCTTCCCTACTTCTTCGCCTCGCTCAAGGTCGCGATCACGCTCGCCTTCGTGGGCTCGGTGATCAGCGAGACGGTGGCGGCGAATCGCGGCATCGGCTTCCTGATGCTGCGCGATGCCTCGGCGAACGTGCCGCGCATGTTCGCCGCCCTGCTGCTGATCGCGGCGCTCGCGGTCGCGATGTACGGCATCGCCGCGCTGATCGAGCGTCGCTTCACGCGCTGGGCGACGCGCGGTGCCCCGGCCTACGCGACGGGCGGCTGAGATGATCGCGGTCGACTGGGGCCTCACCTCGTTCCGCGCCTGGCGGCTCGCGCCGGACGGGACGGTGCAGGACCGCGTCGCCGGTCCGTTCGGCATCCGCGCGCTCGCGGATCGCGACTTCGCCGCCGTGCTCGGCCGCGCGGTCGGCGTGTGGCGACCGGCGCCCGTGCTGATGTGCGGCATGATCGGCAGCCGCCAGGGCTGGGTGGAGGCGCCCTACGTCGCAGCACCTGCCGGGCTCGCGGCGATCGCCGCCGCGCTCGCGCCGGTTCCGGGGATTGACCGCGTCTGGATCGTGCCCGGCGTGTCGCAGGACCCGCCCGACGTGATGCGCGGCGAGGAGACGCAGATCATGGGTGTGACGGCGGCGCTCGGCCCGGGCCGGCACGTGCTCTGCCTGCCGGGCACGCACAGCAAATGGGCGGTGGTCGAGGATGGTCAGGTGGTGGGTTTCCGCACGGCGATGACCGGCGAGCTGTTCGGCCTGATGCGCGCGCAGTCGATCCTCGCGCCGCTGATCCCCGAGGACGCAGGCGACGATGCGGCGGCGTTCGAGGCCGGCCTCGCGTGCGTCCGCGCGGAGGGCGGGCTGCTGCACCACCTGTTCGGCCTGCGCGCCGGCGTGCTTCTCGGCCGGCTCGCGCCCGCCGCGCTGCCGTCGCTGCTCTCCGGGCTGCTGATCGGTCACGAGATCGCCGAGCTCGCCGCCGAGGCGCGCGAGGTTCATCTGGTCGGCAGCCCGGCTCTGACCGGGCGCTACGCGCGCGCGCTCGCCTGCTTCGGCATCGCGGCCACAAGGCATGGCGAGGAGACCGCCGCGCGCGGCCTGTTCGCGATCGCGCGCGAGGCGGGGATCGCATGAGCCGCATCGCCCCCTGGCTCGCGCGTTCGCCCTTCGTCGCGATCCTGCGCGGGGTCCGCCCTGAGGAGGTGGTGCCGATCGCGCAGGCCGTCGTCGAGGCGGGATGGTGCGTGATCGAGGTGCCGCTGAACTCGCCCGCACCCTTCGCCTCGATCGCGCGGCTCTCCGAGGCGCTTGCGGCCGACATCCTGGTCGGTGCGGGCACGGTGCGCACGCCGGCGGAGGTGGATCGGGTCGCCGAGGCGGGGGGGCGGCTGATCGTAATGCCGCACGCGGACGTCGCGGTGATCCGGCATGCGGCGCGGCGCGGGCTGATGGCGCTGCCGGGCGTGTTCACGGCGACCGACACCTTCGCCGCGATCGATGCCGGCGCGGATGCGCTGAAACTGTTCCCGGCCGAGATCGGCGGACCGGCGCTGCTCAAGGCCCTTCGCGCGGTGCTGCCACAGGACCTGCCGGTGCTGCCGGTGGGCGGAGTAGCGCCCGATACGGTCGCGGCGTGGCGCGCGGCTGGCGCGGCGGGATTCGGCGTCGGCAGTGCGCTCTACCGCCCGGGCGACGACGCGGCAATGGTGGGGCGACGCGCGCGCGCCTTCGTCGCGGCACTCGGCTGAGTGCCCGGCAGCCCGAGCGCTCCGGTCAGCCAAGTGGCGAACCGCGCGACCGCATCGGAGGCGTCGCGTGGGAAGGCCAGCACATGCGCAACGACCTTGGGGTCGTCCGATTCCGGCTGGCCACCCTCGTCGGCATCGTCGACATCAACGCGGTCGGCTCCGACGGGCGGGCCGCGGAGACGATGAACAACGAGCCGCTGCAGGAGAAGTAGGCGGCGTTCGGCTGGCGCGTGTGCCGCATCGACGGGCACGACCTCGACGCTGTGTGCGGGGCGCTCGACTGGGCGCTCAACCGTCCGAAGGACCGGCCGAGCGTGATCCTGGCCGATACCGTCGCGGGCAAGGGCGTGTCCTTCATGGAGGGCACGTGGCAGTGGCATCTCGGCTTCCTCGGCCCCAACGACCGCGACCGCGCTCTCGCCGAGATCGAGAAGGGGCTCGCCTGAGATGACGAACGCCAGCACCGGCCGCGCGGCCTATGCGGCGATCCGGAACCCGGCCGTGGACATGAGCGAGTCAACCGTGAAGCCCGGCTTCGACGGAGCGTCGTGGGACATGGTGGCTAGCCTCAACCTGTCGCTGCAACTGCCGACCGGGGAGGTGCTGATCGAACTCGCCGAACAGGGCCGCGACGACATCGTCGTCTGCACCGCCGATCTCGGTCGGCCCACGCAGGTCATCAATTTCGGCCGGCGCTTCCCCGACCGCTACTTCAACTTCGGCATCGCCGAGCGGAACATGATCGGCGCGACGGCCGGGCTCGCCACCGTCGGCTTCACGCCCGTCATCAGCAACTACTCGTTCTTCCTGGCCCTGATGGGGGCGGAGAACATCCGCAACGATCTCGCCTACACCAACCTCAAGATTCGCATGGTGGGCACGCACAGCGGCATCGCCATGGGCTTCTACGGCATCTCGCACCATTGCTGCGAGGACATCGGCCTGCTGCGCGCGACCGCCAACCTGACCGTGATGGCGCCGTGCGATGCCAACGCGATCCGCGCCGCGATCCCGGCCATGCTCGATCATGATGGGCCGGTCTATGTCCGGGCCGGGCGGGGGCGCGAGGTGCCGGTGTACGATCGCCCGCCGGGCTGGACGCGCGGCGGCTCGCACCTGCTGCGCGACGGCAGCCACGCCACGATCTTCGCCATCGGCAACCTGGTGAAGGCGTCGCTCGATGCGCATGACATCCTGGCGCGCGAGGGCATCGGGCTTCGCGTCGTCGATCTCTACTCGATCAAGCCGATCGATACGGTGACGCTCTTGCGATGCTTGCGGGCCGCCGCACCGGCACGCTCGACATCTCGGTGAACAGCCAGGGGCCGGCCTCCAGCCTGGCACCGGAGATGGCCGCCCTTGGCTTGCCCTTCCTGTTCGCCACCAGCGAGGCGGCATGCAGACTGGTCAATGGCCAGATCGGGCGGGATCGCGCGAATCGGTTCGGCCGCTCGGCCTGTTGCTGATCGGCTACTGGGACAACGGCATCCGCCACATCACCAACTCGCGCCGCCCGATCACCGTCCCGCACGACCTGCGCGGTGTGCGGATCCGCACGCCGGCCGATCCCGCCGCCATCGACACCTTCCAGGCGCTCGGCGCGGCGGCGCAGCAGATCGCCTTCAGCGAGCTCCATGTTGCGCTCCAGCAGGGCGTGGTGGACGGGCAGGAGAATGCGCTCGCGAACATCCACTCGTCCAAGCTCTACGAGGTCAACCGCTGCATCTCGTTCTCCGCCCACAAGTGGGAGTGCTCGTCCGTGCTGGTCAGCCGGATCGCGTGCGCCCGAATCAGCGATGGAGACTGGCGGCTCCTCACCGACGCCATGAAGGAGGCCGAGGCGATGAGCCGGCGCCTGATGAAGGAGAGTGACACGACGCTGCTCGCCGAGTTCCGCGCCAACCCGAAGGTCGCGGTGAATGTGCTGCTGCGCGCGCTGCCCCGCGTCGGGCGCTGGCCGGCGGGCCTTACGGTGCTGCTGCTGTTCAGCTACGTTCCGGCGCTCACGATCCGTCTCTGATGAGGAAACGGCATGAAGGTCGCGGCGATCGGGCTCGGCTCGATGGGGATGGGGGCGGCGCTCAATCTGCTGAAGTCGGGCCACGAGATCACGGGCGTCGATCCGCGCGCGGAGGCGCGCGAGGCGTTCGCCGCCGCGGGCGGCAGGGCGGTCGCGCGCCCCGGCGAGATCCCCGAGGGCACCGAGGCGGCGCTGGTGCTGGTCGTGAACGCGCAACAGACCGAGGCGGCGCTGTTCGGCCCCGACGGCGCGGCGCCGCGCCTCGCGCCGGGCGCTGTGGTCATCGGTTCGGCGACGGTCGCACCGGAGGCGGCACGCGCTCTCGCGGCCGAAGCCGAGGCGGCGGGGCTGCTCTGGCTCGATGCGCCGGTTTCGGGCGGGGCGAAGGGTGCTGCCGAGGGCACGATGGTGGTGATGGCCTCCGGATCCGAAGCCGCCTTCGCCAAGGCCGAGCCCGTGCTCGCCGCGATCGCGCGCAAGACTTGGCGGCTTGGCGACGCGCCGGGCATCGGCAGCACGGTGAAGATGGTCAACCAGCTGCTCGCCGGGGTGCACATCGCCGCCGCCGCCGAGGCCATGGCGCTCGGCATCCGTGCGGGCGCGGATCCGGGAATGCTCTACGAGGTCATCACCACCGCGGCCGGCAACTCCTGGATGTTCGGCGACCGCGTGCCGCACATCCTCGAGGGCGACGACACGCCGCGCTCGGCGATCGACATCTTCGTCAAGGACCTCGGCATCGTGCTGGACGCGGCGCGCGGCATGACCTTCCCGCTGCCGCTCACCGCGGCGGCCCACCAGCTCTTCCTCGGCGTCTCGGCGGCCGGGTACGGCGGGCGCGACGACGCCTTCGTCATCCGCTTCTGGCAGATGCTCGCGGGCATTGGCCTGCCGCCGAAGCGGGGCTGACGCCCGGCATGCGCCTGCCTCATTTGCTGCAGGAACGTTCCCTGGTATTATCGACCCGATCCTGACGCACCGCGCCGGCGCGGTGCGCCGCATGGACGGATGGGGGACGCGACGCCATGTCCTGGTTCCTGCGGCTGACGCGCTTCGCGAGCGCGCACATGGTCTATGCCCAGCACGCGCAGAACTCCTGCGGCATGGCCTGCATGATGATGGTCAACTTCAAGATGAAGAAGGGCCTCATGCTCGCCGGCATGGCCGCCGGCAGCGCGGTCTCCGTGGTGCCGATCATCGGCTCCTATGTCGGCGCGACGCTGAGCAAGGCCGCCTTCGACGCCGCGGTGAAGACCGAGAAGCAGGTCTATGCCGAGTACACGAAGGTCACCGGTTCGCCCTATGACGGCAGCCAGTACTCGGATGCGATGAAGTTCCCTGCGGTGCTCGGCAATCTTGGGCTCGGCAACTGGGAGTGCGCCAACGCCGGCGAGACCGGCTTCGCCAAGGCCGCGAAGAATGCCACCGACAACGGGGCGCCGGTGATCGGCCACGTGGTGTGGAACGGCGGCGGCGCGCATTTCGTGGTGATCGACGAGTTCCACGCCGGCTATGGCTGCGTCTGCGACCCGTGGGACGGGCACGTCCACGTCACCAGGATGAAGGACGGGGCGTCGGTGGCCTACAATGCCGACGACACGCCGGTGGGCTGGGACATCGGCGGCAAGCGCAACGATTATCCGAAGGGCAGCGTCGGCAAGTTCTCGGGCTGGATCGTGCGGCGCAAGTAGCCGCCGCCCCGATCACGGCCGTGCCCGGATGATCGGCACACCGGGGGCCGCGTCCTCGGGCAGCGTGCCGTCGAGCCGCGGGTCGGGCATGATCTCGATCTGGTACCTGAACGGCACGAAGCCCGAGCGCAGGTAGAAGCCGAGCGCGCGCGGATGGTCGAGCGAGCAGGTATGCAGCCAGACCCGGCGGAGCCCCGGCCGCGACCAGGCGCGGTCGAGCGCGTGCGTCATCAGGCTGCGCGCCGCGCCGGTGCCGTGCAGCGCCGCGGTGACGCCGAACAGCCGGATCTCGCAGCTTCCCTCGGTCGCGAAGTCGAGCTCGGCTAGGCCCTCGTCCGTCTCCCCGACGCGCAGCGCCCAGATCTCGACGGCCGCATGGTGCAGCCTGGCGCGCATCGTCTCGTCCGACCAGCCGAGTCGCATGGCCCAGAGATGCTGCGTGCCGATCCGGCGGTAGAGGTCGCGGTACCACGCCGGCTCCGGCCGCTCGACCAGACGGAGCGGCCAGGCGCCGGAGAGCGGCCGCGGCGGCGGCCTCGTGGTCATCTCGAGATGCGTGACCACCGCCGGCACGTGTCCGGCGGGAACGTCGTGGTAGCCGGGTGCGAGCGCCATCCCCGCTCCTGTCGATCGCGACCTCTCTCGTGCGGCAAGGCTGACGCAGCCGCGGCCGGCGCACAAACCCCATGGCACGCACGAGGTTCCCGCCGCATGCTGGCGCGGATGGCCTTCCCCCGCAGTCCGATCCCCTCGATCGACCGGCTGCTGCGCGCGCCCCAGGCGGCGGTGCTGCTCGAGCGCTTCGGCCGCGATGCCACGCTCGCCGCCTTCCGCGCCGAGGCCGAGGCGGCGCGCGCCGCCATCCGCGCC
>NZ_VIKA01000090.1 GCF_006704265.1 Elioraea sp. Yellowstone
GATCGGGGGCGGCGCGCGCCTCGGCCGCGCGCCGGCCTGCCGGGCAAGGGGGCTGGGGCGAACGCGTGCGGCGCGGCGCTTCGAACAGCAGCGCCCCCCTTGCCGCGGCGTCGAGCTCGCCCTCGGCGAACAGGCGGATCACGCCGTACTGGCCATCGTAGCCCGCCTCGCGGATCACCGCGCCGCGGCGCAGCCGGCCGATCGCCTCGCCGAGCAGCGGATCGGCGCGGGCGATCTCGGCGACCGGCACCTCCTCCAGCACCGCGAGTTCCGGCCCGAGCGCGGCTGTCGCGCGGTCATAGGCCCGCGCCACCGCGTTCGCGGAGACGCCGGTCGCCGTGATCTCGGCGAGGATCTCCGCGAGCGGCACCAGGCTCGCCACCGCGCCGGCGGTGGCCGGCACGGCGGGCTCCGCGCGATCGGCGAGCGTCTCGACGCGATGCGCCACGCCGACCGTGACGCGTCCGCCGCAGACGGGACAGACCCCGCCGCGCGCGATCGTCTCGCCAGGCTCGAGCCGCACCCCGCAGGCGCGGTGCCCGTCCATGTGGTACTTCCCCTCCTCCGGGAAGAACTCGACCGTGCCCGCGTAGCCCTCGCCGGTCGCGAGCGCATGGCGGATCGCGCGGAAGCCCGGTTCGCAGGAGAAGCGCGTCGCCTCGCGGCCGAGCTTGCCCGGCGAATGCGCATCCGAGTTCGAGGTGAGGCGGAACCGGTCGAGCGCGGAGACGCGCCGGTTCATCGCCGGATCGGAGGAGAGACCCGTTTCGATCGCGAAGATGTGCGGGGCGAGGTCGCCGTAGCACGCCTCGATCGAATCGAAGCCGGACTGCGCGCCGAGCGCGGCGAACCACGGCGTCCAGACATGCGCGGGCACGAGATAGGCGTCCGGATGGACCTCGAGCGTGATCTCCAGGAGGTCGCGCGAGTCGAGACCGAGGATCGGCCGCCCGTCCGAGGCGATGTTGCCGATCGCGGCGAGCCGCGCGGCGAGGCGGTCCGCCGCGTCGAGATCCGGCAGGTAGATCAGGTGGTGGATCTTCCGCGTCCTGTCGCCCTTCTTGTAGATGGTCGAGATCTCGGTCGAGAGCATGAAGCGCACCTCGCCGCGGCAGGAGGCGGGAAGCGTGCGGTGCAGTCGCGCCATGATGTCGGGACGCAGGCGGAACAGGCCGCTGCCGTCCGGTTCCAGCTTGTCCTTGATCTCGGCGAGCCAGGCGGGATGGACGCAGTCGCCCGTGCCGACCACCGCGATGCCCTTGCGGCAGGCCCACCAGGCGAGGTGCTCGAGATCGAGGTCCCGGCTGGTGGCGCGCGAGTGCTTCGAGTGCACGTGCAGGTCGGCGAGGAAGGCCATGGGACGCGACTATAGCGCCGGTGCCGAGTCGATCAGCGTCGCCACTCGCCGCTCCGCGCCATCTCCAACACGGTGCCGTCGGCGTCGATCACCAGCACCACCTCGAGCGAGCGCCAGCGCAGCCGTCCGCGCAGCCGGCCCGCATCCCGCCCCTCGCCGCGCTCGACCAGGCTGAAGACCCGTCCGGCACGCAGTTCGTCCCGCAGCGCCCGCTCGTCGAGCCCGAGTGCTGCGGCCATCTGCGCCGGGGTCAGCACCGGCGCGCCGGCCTCGATCGCGACCCGCGTGCCGATCATGCGCGCCTCGGCGCGAAGCCGAAGGCGCCCGCGGCCCGCACCGACGGATCGAGCGCGAGCCGGTGCGCCACCGCCGGGAAGGCGCGGCTGCGGCAGTTCGGCCGGTCGCAGAGCGGGCAGGAGAGGCCGATCGTGGTCACCGATGCCTCGAGATCCAGGCCGTCGGCATAGGCGACGCTGCCGGCATGCGCCACGTCGCAGCCGAGGGCCACCACGTGCACCTCGGGCGGTTCGGGCCAGGGCCCGGCGGGACGGGCGAGCGCCTTGGCGAAGCAGAGGAAGGTCGCGCCGTCGGGCAGGCGCGCGACCTGCACCTGCACGCGGCCGGGCGAGGCGAAGGCGAGATGCGGCACCCAGCGCGGGCAGGAGCCGCCGAAGCGCGCGAAGGGGAAACCGGCGGCGGCGAAGCGCTTGGTGACGTTGCCGGCGGCATCCGCGCGCAGGAAGAAGAAGGCGATGCCGCGCGCGCCCTCGCGGTTCAGCGTCGTCAGGCGGTGCGCGGCCTGCTCGAAGCTCACACCGAAGCGCGCCGCCAGCGCATCGACATCGTGACGCAACGAGCGCGCGGCCGCGAGATAGGCGTCGTAAGGCATCAGAAGCGCGCCGGCGGCATAGTTCAGGAGGCCGACGCGCAGCAGCGCGGCCGCCTCCTCGGAGGACGGCTTCGCCTCGGCCACCTCCTCTTCCACGGCGTCCTGCGCCTCGATCAGCATGAGCTGGAACGCCATCTGGAAGCCTCGGCTCTCGCGCGGCAGGAGGTCGGAGAGATGCAGCGTGCGCGTCTCGGCGTCGAAGCGGCGCAGCGCGCCGGCGAGGTCGCCGACCGCGATGCGCAGGCCGTGGGTGCGCCGGAGCCGCTCGGCGATCGCATGGTTCATCTCCGCCGGCAGGGCGGCGCCAAGCCCGGCATGGATCACTTCCGCTGCGGCTTCCAGGCGCGGGAAGTGGTTCCGGCGCGCGTGGAAGTGGTCGCGCGCCTCCTCGGTCGGCAGCAGGATGCGCCGCCCCGACGGCAGGCTGAGGCCCGAGGTGTCCTCGCGCGCCGCGCGCCAGGCGCGGTAGAGCGCGAGCGTCGCGCGGGCGGCGGCAGGGGCGGCATCCACGAGCGCCGCGATCTCGCCCTCCGGCACCGCCTCGGCGCCCAGCAGCGGGTCCGCGAAGGCCTCGCGCAGATGCGCCTCGGTCTGGCGCTCCTCGGCGCCGCCCAGGGCGGCGAGATCGACCGCGAAGTGCCGGGCGAGCTTCAGGAGCAGGGCGGCGGTGACGCCGCGCTGGTCGTGCTCGATCAGGTTCAGGTAGCTGGCCGAGATGCCGAGCGCGGCGGCGAGTGCCTGCTGGGTCAGGCCCCGTTCGATGCGCAGGCGCCGCACGGTGCGGCCGATGCGCGGTTTGCTGGCGATGGCGACCTCCATGTTCGGCTGCCCGGCAGCGCCGGCGATTTACCAATTTTACAGAACTGTGCCATTTTTGGCAAATGAAACAACATGTTTGCTAATTTTCTTGCGCAACCGCCCTTGGCCTTCGCACGTGCAGTGTGAAGCATTCACGCATGGCCGATCGGCCTGGAAGGCTCGCCAAGGAGGTCAACGCCCATGAGCACGACGAACTATCCGCGCTGCTACGCGCCCGAGGGCGCGCTCGGCACCACTGAATGGATGCAGGAACGCTTCGCCGGCATCCGCCGCGACTACACCCCGGCCGAGGTCGAGCGGCTCGCCGGCTCCGTGCGCATCCGCCACACGCTCGCCGAGATGGGCGCGCGCCGGCTGTGGCATCTGCTCAGGACCGAACCCTACCTGAACACGCTCGGCGCGCTCACCGGCAACCAGGCGATGCAGCAGGTGAAGGCGGGACTGAAGGCGATCTACCTCTCCGGATGGCAGGTGGCGGCGGACGCCAACCTCGCCGGCGAGATGTACCCGGACCAGAGCCTCTACCCCGTCAACTCCGTGCCCGCGGTGGTCAAGCGCATCAACGCCGCGCTGCGCCGCGCCGACCAGATCGCGCGCCTGGAGGGGCGCACCGACACGCACTGGTTCGCCCCGATCGTCGCCGACGCCGAGGCCGGGTTCGGCGGCCCGCTCAACGCCTTCGAGCTGATGAAGGCGATGATCGAGGCGGGGGCGGCGGGCGTGCATTTCGAGGACCAGCTCGCCAGCGAGAAGAAGTGCGGCCACATGGGCGGCAAGGTGCTGGTGCCGATCGGCACGCATATCCGCACGCTCACCGCCGCCCGCCTCGCCGCCGATGTCGAGGGCGTGCCGACCGTCCTGCTCTCCCGCACGGATGCGCAGTCGGCGCAGCTCATCACCTCCGACATCGACGAGCGCGACCGGCCGTTCCTCTCCGGCGAGCGCACCGCCGAGGGCTTCTTCCGCATCAAGCCCGGCGTGGGCAACGAGTACGCGATCGCGCGCAGCCTCGCCTACGCGCCCTATGCCGATCTCCTGTGGTGGGAGACCTCGGAGCCGAACCTCGAGGAGGCACGCGCCTTCGCCGAGGCGATCCATCGCGAGTTCCCCGGCAAGCTGCTCGCCTACAACTGCTCGCCCTCGTTCAACTGGGCGAAGAAGCTGAGCCCCGAGCGCATCGCGAGCTTCCAGCGCGAGCTCGGCGCGATGGGCTACAAGTTCCAGTTTGTCACGCTCGCCGGCTTCCACAGCCTGAACTACGCGATGTTCCGGCTCGCGCGCGGCTACCGCGAGCGCGGCATGGCGGCCTATGCCGAACTCCAGCAGGCCGAGTTCGCCGCCGAGGCCGAGGGCTACACCGCGACCCGGCACCAGCGCGAGGTCGGCACCGGCTATTTCGACGCGGTCTCGCTGGCGATCACCGCGGGCCGCTCCTCCACCACCGCCCTCGCCGGCTCGACCGAGGACGAGCAGTTCTTCGAGGAGACCTCCCGGACGCGCATCACCGCGGTCGCCGCCGAGTAGTCCTGCCGTCGGCAGCCGAGGCGCGGCAGCACCGCCGCGCCTCGCGGCCTTTCCCGCCGCCGGCGCGGCGCGCATCATCCCGCATCCGGATCGCCGCCCGACGCGGCGATCGCGCTGCCGAGGAGCCACCGCATGGCGGATGCGCCGTCGCCGTATCGTTTCCTGCTGGTCAACGCCTACAGCCTGCCCGAGGGCGCGGCCTTCCGCATGCACGCCTTCCGGGGCCGCAAGGAGGAGATGCTGATGAACCACGCGATGCTGGCGCCGCTGCTCACCGGCATCGACTGGGACATCCATCCCGGCGCGCCGGCAACACACGGCCCCTGGCCGGTCGAGACGC
Source organism: Elioraea sp. Yellowstone (assembly GCF_006704265.1). GTDB lineage: Bacteria > Pseudomonadota > Alphaproteobacteria > Acetobacterales > Acetobacteraceae > Elioraea. Next base: position 4,930 of record NZ_VIKA01000090.1, read on the forward strand.
GCGAGGAGTTCGAGATCACCGGCGTCAATCGCCTGCCGGTCGTGCGCGAGGCCTGCGCCTCCGGCCGCTACAACGCGATCGTCCTGCTCGGCGGCGGCGATCCGGGCTATCTGGCCGCGCGCGACATCGGCCACCGCCACGGCGTGGCCGTGACCTCCTGCGCGCACGCGCAGATGCATGCCGCGGTGATGCTCGGGCAGCGCTTCTCGATCCTCGACGTCTCCGAGGTGCACACCCTGCGCATGGCGGACCTGGTGGCGCTCTACCGCATGACCGGGCACTGCGCCTCGATCCGCAATCTCGAATTCCCGCTGCCGCGCCCGGCCCATCAGGGCCGCATCTCGGTGCAGGACGAGAACGAACGCTTCGTGCGCGAGGGGGTCTCCGCGATGGTGGAGACGGCGGTGGCGGAGGCGGTCGCGGCGATCGAGGAGGACGGCGCCGAGGCCCTGATCCTCGGCTGCTCCGCCGCCTACTGGCTGAAGCCGGTGCTGCAGCGGCGCTTGGCCGGGCTCGGCTGGGACGCCCCGGTGCTGGAGGGCTACGGTTGCGCGATCGCCATGGCGAAGATGCTGGTCGATCTCGGCGCGGACGCCTCCGGCCTCGCCTTCCCGCACGACCCGCCGAAGCGCGTCCGGCGGCGCAGGATCGTCTGATCAGCGCCGCGTCAGCGTGCGCCGTACCGCGTCCTGCCAGGCCGCATAGAGCCGTTCGCGCTCTTCCGCCGCCATGCGCGGCGCGAAGCGGCGCTCGGCCCGCCAGCGCGCCGCCCAGTCCGCCGGTGCCGGCGCGATCCCGGCCTGCAGCGCGGCGAGATAGGCCGCCCCGAGCGCGGTGGTCTCGGTCACCGCCGGGCGATCGACCGGCGCGCCGAGGATGTCGGCGAGGAACTGCATCGCCCAGTCCGATGCGGTCATGCCGCCGTCGACGCGCAGCACGCTGCCGGCGGCCGCACCCCAGTCGCGCCGCATCGCCTCGATCAGGTCGCGCGTCTGGAAGCCCACGCTCTCGAGGGCGGCACGGGCGAGCTCGCGCGGCGAGGTGCCGCGGGTCAGCCCGTAGAGCGCGCCGCGCGCCTCCGCGTCCCACCACGGCGCGCCGAGCCCGGTGAAGGCCGGCACGAGCATGACGCGCTGGGCCGGGTCGGCGGCCTCGGCGAGCGCGGCCGTCTCGGCCGCGTTCCGGATCACGCCGAGCCCGTCGCGCAGCCACTGCACGGCCGCGCCGGCGACGAAGATCGCGCCCTCGAGCGCGTAGCTGCGCCGCCCGTCGAGCTGCCAGGCGATGGTCGAGAGCAGCCGCGCGCGCGACACCACCGGCGCCTCGCCGGTGTTGAGCAGCGCGAAGCAGCCGGTGCCGTAGGTCGACTTCATCATCCCCGGCGCGACGCAGCCCTGGCCGAGGGTCGCCGCCTGCTGGTCGCCGGCCAGCCCCCGCACGGCGATCGGTGCGCCGAACAGGTCCGCCCGCGTGGCGCCGAACTCGGCCGCGCAGTCGCGGATCTCCGGCAGCATCGCCCGCGGCACGCGGAACAGCGCGAGCATCTCCTCGTCCCACCGGCCGGTGCGGATGTCGCAGAGCGCGGTGCGCGCGGCATTGGTCGCGTCGGTCGCGTGCACCGCCCCGCCGGTGAGCCGCCACAGCAGGAAGGTGTCGACCGTGCCGAAGGCGAGCGCACCCGCTTCGGCGGCCGCGCGCGCGCCCTCCACGTGGTCGAGGATCCAGGCGATCTTGGTCGCCGAGAAATAGGGATCGAGCAGCAGCCCCGTGCGCGTCGTCACCAGCGCCTCGCCCCCCTCCGCGGCGAGGCGGGCGCAGGTCTCGGCGGTGCGCCGGTCCTGCCAGACGATCGCCCTGTGGATCGGCGTGCCGGTCGCGCGCTCCCACACCACCACGGTCTCGCGCTGGTTGGTGATGCCGATGCCGGCGATGTCGCGCGCGGCGAGCCCGGCCCGGCCGAGGGCCGCGCGCATGGTCTCGAGCGACGTCCGCCAGAGATCCTCCGGGTCGTGCTCCACCCAGCCGGAGCGCGGGAAGTGTTGCGGGAACTCGGCCTGTGCCGAGGCGCGCGGTGTCAGCGCCGCGTCGAAGACGATCGCGCGGGTGGAGGTGGTGCCCTGGTCGAGCGCGAGGATGTGGGTCATGCCGGATCCGTCACTCCGCGGCGCGGGCGCCGGGGGCGTCGCGGTGCGCGCCCATGAAGGCGGCGAGTGCGGCGCGCTCGGCGGCGGTGGCGCGCAGGCCGAGCTTGGTGCGCCGCCAGAGGATGTCGTCCGGCGTGCGCGCCCATTCGCGCTCGATCATCCAGCGCACCTCGCGCGGCGCGAGATCGGCGACCAGCGGCGTCTCCGGCCCGGCCGCCCCCTCGAGCAGCGCGAAGGACTGGGTGCCGAACTGGCGCACCAGGCGGCGCGCGGTGGCCGGCGCGAGCCAGGGATGCGCCGCGACGAGCCGCGCGACGAGGGCGGGCGCGCCGTCATGCGGGAAGTCGCCGCCCGGCAGCGGCGCCGCCGCGGTCCAGGGGCCGCGCATCGGCAGATGCGGCTGAAGCCGCGCCAGCGCCGCCTCGGCGAGGCGGCGATAGGTGGTGATCTTGCCGCCGAATACCGAGAGCAGCGGCGCAGCCCCCGCAGGCGCGTCGAGCGTGAGCACGTAGTCGCGCGTCGCTTCCTGCGCCTTCGTCGCCCCGTCGTCGTAGAGCGGACGCACGCCCGCATAGCTCCACACCACGTGTTCGGGCCGCACGGGCTCCCTGAGATAGGCGCTGACCGCGGTGCAGAGATAGGCGACCTCGTCCGCGTCGATCGCGACGGAGGCCGGATCGCCGGTGACGTCGAGATCGGTGGTGCCGATCAGCGTGAAGTCGTCCTCGTAGGGGATGGCGAAGCAGATGCGCCGATCGGCGTTCTGGAAGATGTAGCAGTGCGGCCCGTCCCAGAGGCGGCGCACGACGATGTGGCTGCCCTTCACCAGCCGCACCTTCGCCGGCGCCTCCGCCCGCACCGCGCCGGCGAGGAACTCGGCCACCCACGGCCCGGTCGCGTTCACCAGCGCGCGCGCGCGCGCCTCGCCCGGCGTCTCGCCCGTGAGTTCGAGCCGCCAGACCGCACCCTCGCGCGCGGCGCGCATGCAGCGCGTGCGCACGCACACCCTCGCGCCGCGATCCGCGGCGTCGCGGGCGTTCAGCACCACGAGCCGGGCATCCTCCACCCAGCAATCGGCATAGGCGAAGCCGCGCGTGAACTCGGGCTTCAGCGCCGCCCCTTCCGGGGCGCGGCGCAGGTCGAGGCTCCGCGTCGGCGGCAGGATGCGCCGCCCGCCGAGATGGTCGTAGAGGAACAGGCCGAGCCGGATCAGCCAGCGCGGCCTGAGCCCGGCGTGATGCGGCAGCACGAAGCGGAGCGGCCAGATGATGTGCGGTGCGGCACGGAGCAGCACCTCGCGCTCGGCCAGCGCCTCCCGCACCAGGCGGAAGGCGTGGTGTTCGAGATAGCGCAGCCCGCCGTGGATCAGCTTGGTGGAGGCCGAGGAGGTGGCGCCGGCGAGGTCGCCCTGCTCGACGAGCAGCACCGAAAGCCCGCGCCCGGCGGCATCGCGCGCGATGCCGGCGCCGTTGATCCCGCCGCCGATGACGGCAAGGTCGTAGATCTCCGTCCGGTCGCGCGCCGGGCCTGGATCGGAGGCTGACGAGGACAGGGGCCCCTCCCGTGACGCGGGTCGGGCGGGAGGGTGGCGCGGCGCGAGCGCAAGATCAATGCAAGCGGCCGGACCCGCAGCGGCGTGTCATCGACGCGGCCTGCGGTCGCTTGAACCCCGCCCCGTCCCGGGATAGGCCACCTCCGCCCGATGGACGCAATCGCCGCCTCCACCGCCGACGGTCCCCTGCCCGCACTCCGCGCGCGCGTGCGCGCGGGCCTGCTCGAGCACGATCCCGCCCAGGCGCTCGCCGCCGAACGGCTGCAGGAGCTCTGGCGCGCGCTCCGGGGCTACGACCCGCAGCCGGCGCAGAACGGCGGCTTCCTCGCCGCCCTGCGCGCCCGGCTCGGCTTCGCGCGCGAGAGGAGCCCGCGCGAGGACGCGACCGAAGCCCCCCAGGGCCTCTACATCGTCGGCGCGGTCGGGCGCGGCAAGTCGATGCTGATGGACCTGTTCTTCGCGAGCGCCCCGCTCGCACGCAAGCGGCGCGTGCATTTCCACAGGTTCATGCAGGAGGCGCACCGGCACATCCACGCCTTCCGCCAGGACGCCGAGCGCGATGCCGATCCGATCCCGCCGCTCGCCGACCGCATCGCCGCCGAGGCCGCCCTGCTCTGCTTCGACGAGTTCCAGGTGCACGACATCGTCGATGCGATGATCCTGGGCCGGCTGTTCGAGGCGCTGTTCGCGCGCGGCGTGGTGGTGGTCGCGACCTCCAATACCCTGCCCGACGACCTCTACAGGGACGGGCTGCAGCGCGACCGCTTCCTGCCCTTCATCGACCTGATCAAGCGCCGGCTCGATGTGCTCGTGCTGGAAGCCGCGCGCGACTACCGGCGCGACCGGCTCGCCGCGGTCGGGGTGTGGCACGTGCCGGCGGATGCGCGCGCCGAGGCCGCGCTCGATGCCGCGTTCCGCGAGTTCGCCGGCGAGGACGGGCGGCCGCTCGACCTTGCCGTGCTCGGCCGGCGCGTCAGGCTGCCGCTCGCGGCCAACGGCGTGGCGCGCGCGGACTTCGCGACCCTCTGCGGCGCCGCCCTCGGCCCGGCCGACTACCTCGCGCTCGCGACCCACATCCACACCCTGCTGATCGACGGCATCCCGCGCCTCAGCCCCGCGAATTTCGACCAGGCACGGCGCTTCATCACGCTGGTCGATGCGCTCTACGAGCATCGCGTGAAGCTGATCGCCTCGGCCGCCGACCTGCCCGACCGGCTCTACCAGCGCGGCGAGAACGCGGCGATGTTCCAGCGCACCGCCTCGCGGCTGATCGAGATGCAGTCCCAGACCTATCTGGGGCTGCCGCATCTGACATGACCGACGAGACCCCGCCGCCGATCGAGCCGGCACTCCGCACCGTCGCCATGCCGGCCGACACCAATCCGGCCGGCGACATCTTCGGCGGCTGGCTGCTCGCCCAGATGGACCTCGGCGGCGGGCTCGCCGCGATGCGCGAGGCCAGGGGACGGGTCGCCACCGTCGCGATCGACGCCATGAGCTTCAAGCGGCCGGTGAAGGTGGGCGACGAGGTGACGGTCTGGGCCGAACTCCTCTCGGTCGGCACCACCTCGCTGCGCTACCGCGTCTCGGCCTGGCGCCGGCCGCGCGACCGCGACCGTCACATCAAGGTCACCGAGGCGATCTTCACCTTCGTCGCGCTCGACGAGGAGGGCCGCAAGCGGGTGATCGGCCGGTAGCGATGCCTTAACCCCGACGGGCGAGTGTTCGCGCGTGCCCATGCATGCCGACCGTCCTGCCGGCCGCGCCGGCGCCGCCCAGGCCGCGCGCGCGCTCCCCGTCCACGAGCGCATCGAGGCCGCCGCCAACGCGCTCCGCGCGCTCTCGCGCGTCAGCGTGCGCGGCCGCATCGCCGGACTCACCGGACTGATGGTGGAGGTGGACGGGATCGCCAAGCTGCTCGCGGTGGGGGACCGGCTGGTCGCGACCGCGCGCGACGGGCGGCGCGTGCCGCTGGAGGTGGTGGGGTTCCGCGACGGCCGCGCGCAGGCCATGGCGCTCGGGGATCTCGCCGGGCTCGGGCCCGGGCTGTGGGCGGAACGGGTGAACGCGCCCGGGCTGGCGGTGACCGATGCCTGGCTCGGCCGGATGATCGACCCGCTCGGCCACCCGATCGACGGGCTCGGGCCCCTGCCGCGCGGCCAGGCGACGCGCCCGGTGCGCGCGAGTCCGCCCAGCGCGACCGCGCGCGCGCGGCTCGGGCCCCGCCTGCCGCTCGGCGTGCGCGTGCTCGACCTCTTCGCCGCCTGCCGCCAGGGCCAGCGGCTCGGCCTGTTCGCGGGCTCGGGCGTGGGGAAATCGACGCTGATGGCGAGCCTCGCGCGCAAGGCGCAGTGCGACGTCGCCGTGATCGCGCTGGTGGGCGAGCGCGGGCGCGAGGTGCGCGAGTTCGTCGAGGACGATCTCGGGCCGCAGGGACTGGCGCGCTCGGTGGTCGTGGTCGCGACCTCGGATGCGCCGCCTCTGATGCGCCGCGAGGCGGCCTATGCCGCGATGGCGGTGGCCGAGCATTTCCGCGACCAGGGCAAGCGCGTGCTGCTGATGATGGACAGCGTCACGCGCTTCTGCCTCGCGCTGCGCGAGATCGGGCTCTCGGCCGGGGAACCCCCGGCGACACGCGGCTATCCGCCTTCGGTGTTCGCGGAACTGCCGAAGCTGCTCGAGCGCGCCGGCCCCGGGATCGAGGGCACGGGCGGCTCGATCACCGGCCTGTTCACCGTGCTGGTGGAGGGCGACGACCACGACGAGCCGGTGGCCGACGCCGTGCGCGGCATCCTCGACGGCCACGTGGTGCTCGATCGTCGCATCGGCGAGCGGGGGCGCTACCCGGCGGTGGACGTGCTGCGCAGCCTGAGCCGGGCGGCGAACGGCATCCTGTCCGAGCGCGAGAAGACGCTCGTCGCGCGCGCCCGCCGGCTGCTCTCGATCCACGCCGACATGGAGGACATGGTGCGCCTCGGCGCCTGGAAGCCCGGCGCCGATCCGGAGGTCGACGAGGCGGTGCGCCGCGCCCCCGCGATCGAGGCGGTGCTGGCGCAGGACAAGGGCGAGGCGGATGCGCCCGAGGCGGCCTTCGCCAAGCTTGCCGCGGCGCTGGACGGTGACGTGTGAGGACGCCCCGCGATCCCTTCGCGACGCTCAGGCGGCTGCGCCGGCTGGCCGTGGACGAGGCGAAGCGCGACCTCGCCGATGCGCTGGCCGAGGCGGCCGCGCGCGAGCTGGCGGCCGCGACGGCGCTGCGCGCGCTGGAGGTCGAGGCGGCAGCGGATGCGGCACTCTACGGCGCCTGGCTGCCGACGGGGCTCAGGCGCGCGGGCGAGGCGGCGGCAGCGGCCGAGGCGGCGGAGCTGGGGGTGGACAGGGCGCGCACCCTGCTCGCCGAGGCGCGCGCGGCGGAACGCGCGGTCGAGCTGATGGCGGAACGCCGCGCGGCCGCGTCGCAGAAGCGCGCCGCGCGCAAGGCGCAGATGGCGCTGGACGAGGCGGCGGAGACGCGGCGGCGGCGCGGCTGACGGCGGGCCCGGCGCGCACCCTGCCCGACGGAGGGGGCCTGCGCAGATCGGAGATGTGGGCCACGCGCGATGGCCCTGGTCCCCACGCGCGGAATAACCCGGCGCGCCGCGCGTTGCCCGCGCATCCCGAAGGAGCGCGCGATGTCCAAGGACCCCGTGATCCTGTTCACCTGTCGGCCCGAGGACGAGGGCGTGATCGCCCCGCCGGTGCCGGCGAAATCCCTGCTGCCGGACTGGTTCCGCAAGCTGCCGGCGATCGACCGGGCGCATCGCTCGGCGACCAACAACGGGCTGACCGCCAAGCGCTGCATGCCGTTCTTCGATGCGCTCGCGACCGGCTGGATCCTGCCGATCGCGGCCACGGTGCGGCTCGAGATCGCCGATGGCGGGCGGACGGTGAAGGCGGGCTGGGAGTTCGACCGCACCATGGTCAGCAACCACTCCCCGCCGCAGGTGGCGGGCAATCCGATGGAGCCGCGGCCGCCCTGCAAGTTCCACAACCACTGGACCATCCGCACCGCGAAGGGCTGGTCGTGCCTGTTCCTGCCGCCGCTCAACCGTCCGAACCCGGTATTCCAGTGCGTCGCCGGCATCGTCGACACCGACAGCTACGCCTCGCCGGTGCATCTGCCGTTCTTCGCCACGGGGCCGGACGGCGTGCACGTGATCGAGCGCGGCACGCCGCTGGTGCAGGTGATCCCGTTCCGCCGCGCGGATGCAGCGATCGCGGGCGAGGTGCGGGCGGAGACGCCGGCGGAGGCGACGCTCCGCGAGCGGATCCTGCGCCAGACCATCGCCGCGGACGGCTGGTACCGGCGCGAGGCGCGCGCGGCGCGCTGATGCCCGGCCGACAAAGGTTCGACCTTTGCCGGCCGGGCATCAGGCCTTGGTTCTGCGCGCGGCCGCCCCTTGAGCCCCGCGCGCCATACCCTCCGCACAAAGGTCAAACCCTCGTGCTCCGGGTATGAGGGGAATAGCGGGCAGCACCGGGCGTTCTTCCGCTACCGGATGCTTCGCCGCGAGTGAGCGGGGCCCGGTCAGCGAGGAGAACGTTACCGATGCGCAAGATCACCATCCTCACGGCGGCCGGCGCGGCGATGGTCGCCGCGGGCACGGCCGAGGCGCGCCTCAAGCCGGTCGATCTCGGCCAGACCGAGACCAGCGTGCTGCAGTTCGTCGGCAACTCGAGCTCGAACAGCAGCAGCAACTCGTCGAGCAACAGTTCGTCCAACTCGTCGAGCAACAGCTCCTCGAACTCCTCGAGCAACTCGTCCTCGAACTCGAGCAGCAACAGCTCGTCGAACTCCTCGAGCAACTCGAGCTCCAACTCGGACGGCGGGGGCCGCGGCGGCCGCGGCGGCGGCCGGCGCTGAGGCGCACGGCGCGACGGGGGAGCGGGGCGACCCGCTCCCCCTTTTCGTTCTGCTCAGCGCCAGCCGCGCGCGATCGCGGCCCGCTCCGTTTCGGTGTCAAGCGGCGCGCCGGCGCCGACCCGGTCGAGCAGCTCGCGCAGCAGCGGGTCCTCGCCCGAGGCCGGAGCGAAGCCGTCCGGCGTGATCGGGCGCGCCACGGCGATCCGCGTGCGCCAGAGATCCCCCTCCCGGCAGGCGAGCGCGGTGACCGGTGTGGCGCTCTCCACCGCGAAGCTGCGGCAGGGTCCGCGGTCGGTGGGATAGCTCGCCAGCAGGCGGATCATGCCGCCCATGAAGGCCACCTCCTGGCCGCTTCCCGCCGCGTCGAGCGCCCGGGCGAGCATCGGCGTCGCGGGGCCGAGGGGGTCGAGCGGGTGCGCCATGCGGGTCGGGCTCGGCGCCAGCAGCGCGCCCAGCATGCCGCCGACCACCAGCGCGACCGAGGCCGCGATCGCGGCGGTGCGCCGCACATTGGTATTGGCCGCGCGGCGCGGCGGCGGGCCGGAAGCGTCGGCCGCCAGCACGGACGCGATCAGCGTGCCGTCCTTCAGGAAGATCTGCACCCGCCCGCCGAACGCCTTCTCGTTCGGATCCTCGGAGGGGTAGCGGCCCGTCCACTCCGCATCCTCGGTGGTCTCGATCTTGTGCCA
>NZ_VIKA01000091.1 GCF_006704265.1 Elioraea sp. Yellowstone
GCGCCGAGGCGCGCGACGGTCGTCTCGAGCGGCGTGTCGCGCGCCGCACGCGGTGTGGTGCGCCTCACCTCCCCTCGCCCCGCCCCTGTCCCGGCCGGCCAGCGGCGCCGCAGGGCGACGCTGCGCCGTACCTCGCCGCGCGAACCCCTCCCGCACTTGCGCGGGCCAGCCTGTCCCATCTTGCGCCAGAGATGAAGGCGGCATCCGCCCGGGCGGCGTCCGGGTCCCGCGCACATCCGTGCGACCGGAGACCGGACCGACGGTCTAAGCCGGAAGACGGGCCGGCGATCCCGGGGTCCTTGACCCGCGCAGGCCGCGTTCAGCCCGGCCGAAGGACGATCTTCGGTGCCGAGGCGCGGCCGGAGGCGAGCTCCGCGAAGGCGGCCACACCCTCGGCCAGCGGCCGCTCCTCGACCCAGGCGAGATCGCCGAGCACGCCGTCGGCCAGCGCCGCGAGCGCGGCCACCATGTCCGCCCGCGTGTAGCAGTAGCTGCCGAGCACCGCGATCTCCTGCAGCGTGATGCGCCGGGCGTCGAAGCCGCCGTCGTTGTCCTGCAGGCCGATGTGCAGCAGCACCCCGCCCGGTGCCGCCGCGGCGCTCGCCATGCGCCGCGTCGGCGCCGTGCCGACCGCGTCGAAGACGAGATCGAAGGCGCCGGCCTCGGGCGGCATGGCGCGCGGATCGAAGGCCTCGGCGGCGTCCGTCCGCACGACGGTGGCGCGCCGGGCGGCGGCGGTCTCGGCCAGCCGCACCCCGCGCGCGCCCCAGGCCTTCAGGTAGAGGGCGGCCAGCAGCCCGATCGCGCCGCCGCCGATCACCAGCGCCCGCGCCTCCGCCACCGGCCGGGCGAGCGCGCGGGCGCAGAGGTGCAACGCGTGCAGCACGCAGGCCGCGGGCTCGGCCAGCGCCGCGGCGACGTCGCCCGCATGGGGCGGAACGGGGATCAGGTTGGCCTCCGGCACGGCCACGGCCTCGGCGAAGCAGCCAGGGAGCTGCATCCCCAGCATCCTGCGCTCTGGGCAGAGATGCGTCCGCCCCTCGGCGCAGCGCGCGCAGCGTCCGCAGGGGATGAGCGGATTGACCACGACGCGGCGCCCGTCGGGCGTGCGCCCGACCGCCTCGTGGCCGAGGATCAGCGGCGGCACGCGGCGCGGATCGTGACCGTGATAGGCATGCAGGTCACTGCCGCAGATCCCGGCCGCGTGCACCCGCACCACCGCCTCGTCGGCCGAGCGCGCCAGGACGTCCGGCTCGTCGCGGCACATGACGGTGTCCGGACCGAGGAAGACCAGCGCCTTCATCCTCCACCTGCCTATCTCGCGGTGAACCCGCCATCGACGAACAGCACCTGGCCGGTGACGTAGTCCGACGCCGGCGAGCACAGGAAGACGGCCGCGCCCTCGACATCCTCGAGCCGTCCGTTGCGGCCAAGGCATGTTGCTGACGCGATCCGTTCCGCGCGCGCGGCATCGGCGAAGACGGGCCCGGTGAGCGCGGTCGGGAAGAAGCCCGGCGCGATCGCATTGCAGGTGATGCCAAAGCGCCCCCATGCCTCGGCCATCGCGCGCGTCAGCTGCACCACGCCGCCCTTGGCCGCGCCGTAGGGGATGCTGTCCGGCATCGCGCGCACCGACTGCAGCGAGGCGATCGCCAGGATCCTGCCCCAGCCGCGGTCGCGCATCGCGGGCACGAGCAGACGGGAGAGGAAGAAGGGGGCGGCCAGCATCGCCTCGATCTGGGCGTCCCAGCTCGCATCCGTGACGTCCTGCCACGGCTCGCGGGCATTCAGGCCGGCCGCGTGCACCACGATGTCGGGCGCGCCAAAGGGGGACGCCGCCCGCGCCGCCAGCGCCGCCAGGGCGGACCGGTCCGCGACATCGCCGGCGACCGCAGCGGCACGCCCGCCGAGCGCCCGGGCCGCATCCGCAAGCACCGCCTCGCGTCGGCCGACCAGCACGACGGCCGCCCCCGCGGCATGCAGCGCGGCCGCGATCGCCCGGCCGATGCCCGATCCGCCGCCGGTGACCAGCGCCACCCGCCCGTCGATCCGGAACCGGTCGAGCACGGTCACGAAGGCTCAGGCCTCGACCGGCGTGCCGAGCGGCAGCGCATGGCCGGGGAAATACCTCGCGAGCCGCAGATCGGCGGTGCGGGCATGCGCCTCCATCCCCTCCAGGCGCGAGATCCGCGCGGTGAGCTCGGCAAGCCGCCGCGCCCCCTCGCGCGTCGCCTGCTGCCAAGTCAGCGGCTTGAGGAACTTGTGCACCGAGAGCCCGGCCGCATAGCGCGCGGCCGCCCTGGTCGGCAGCACGTGGTTCGGCCCGCTGCACTTGTCGCCGAAGGCGACGGTCGTCTCCTCGCCGAGGAACAGGCTGCCGTAGTTGACCAGCCGGTCGCGCCACCAGGGCAGATCGACGCAGTGCACCTCGAGATGTTCGCTCGCGTAGTCGTCGGCGATGCGGGCGGCCTCCTCGCGGCTGTCGCATACGACCACCTCGCCGTAGTCGCGCCAGGCGGAGCCAGCGGCCTCGCGCGCGGTCGGCGGCAGCGCCTCGATCAGCCCGGGCACGCGGGCGAGCACGCGCTCGGCGAGCGCGCGGTCGAGCGCGATCAGCCAGGCGGGGCTCTCGTGCCCGTGCTCCGCCTGGCCGACCAGGTCCGCGGCGACGAGCTCGGGATCGGCGGAACGGTCCGCGATCACGGCGATCTCGGAGGGGCCGGCGAAGACGTCGATGCCGACCCGACCGAACAGCATCCGCTTCGCCTCGGCGACATACTTGTTGCCCGGGCCGACGATCACGTCGGCGCGCCGGCCCGAGAACAGGCCGAAGGCGAGCGCGGCGATCGCCTGCACGCCGCCGAGGGTAAGGATCGTGTCCGCCCCGGCCCGGTGCATGGCATAGAGCACCAGCGGATGGATCGGCCCGCCGCGATACGGCGCCGAGCAGGCGACGACGTGACCGACGCCGGCCGCCTTGGCCGTGGCGATGCCCATGTAGGCGCTGGCGATGTGCGCGTAGCGCCCGGTCGGGACATAGACGCCGACGCAGGCGACCGGCACCAGCTTCTGCCCGGCCTGGACGCCCGGCACCACCTCGATCGCGAAGTCCCGGATGCTGTCCTTCTGGGCCTCGGCGAAGCGCCGCACATTGGCGATCGCCGCATCGATGTCCGCGCGCGCCTGCGCGGGCACCGCCGCGATCGCCCGCGCCACCTCGTCCGCCGGCACGGGGATGGGCCCGTCCCAGCCGTCGAGGCGGCGCGCGTAGTCCCGCGCCGCCGCCTCGCCGCCGGCCTCCACGGCCGCGATGATCTCGGCGGCGACCGCACGCGCCGTTCCCTCGTTGCTCGCCGGCGTCTTCGCCGCGCGCTTCAGCCAGGTCGCCGCCATGACCGATCCCCCGCAGGCCCGTCCGTCACTCGTTGTTCGCGAAGGCGCGCAGCCGCGGATCGGCCGCGATCCGCTTCAGCACCTCGTCGGTGGCGAATGTCGTCGGATCGGGTGCCTGCTGCAGGGTCCCGGTCGAGACGAGATACGCGCCGAGATCGGTCAGCCAGCGATCCACTGTCGAAGGGCCCTCGGCGCGGGAGAACAGCCGCAGCTGCTCCTCGAGCGTGAAGGTCGGGCGCGTGTCGATCTCCGCGGCGAGGTAGCGGTCGTCGAGCGTCACGCCGCCCTGCACGTAGAAGCGGCGCATCAGCGCGATCGTCTCGTCGCGGTTCGCGCGCTGCCAGGCGATCGAGCGGAGATAGACCGCGAGGAAGGCGGCGGCGCGGTCGGGATGCTCGCGCACCCAGTCGGCGCGCGCGACGATCGCGCCGGGAACGGTGGCGCCGGCCTCCTTGCCGTCGCAGATCACGACGCCCTGGGCGCGCTCCTGCAGCGTGTAGGTGTTGGGCGCCCAGACGCCGGCGAGCAGCCCGTTCCCGGCGGTGAAGGCCGAGATGATCTGCGCCTGGCCCAGATTCACGAGCGTGACGTCGCGGCGGTCGAGACCCCAGGACTTCAGGCAGGCAAGCACGGCGTATTCGCCGGTGCTGTTGGTCGTGAGCAGGATCTGCTGGCCCTTCAGGACCTGGGGATTGGCGCGGATGCGCTCGACATCGGCGCGTCGTGCCACAACGGCGTTGCCGCGGCTCTCGTCGTTGGTGATGCCGATGGTGAGCAGGCCGAACCGCTGGGCGCCCAGCACCGCGGGCGCGGAACCGGTGCCGCCCGCCTCCCAGGCGCGCGCGGCGAGGGCGGCGACCTGGGGCGCGCCGGCGGCGAAGGTCGAGAACTCGGGCGCCAGCCCCATCTCGCGCCACCAGCCCTTCTCGGCGGCGATGAAGAACGGCACCGCCCAGTAGAGGGAAGGCTGGTAGGAGACCTTGATGGTCACCGGCGCCTGCGCGGCGGCCGGCGGCGCCTGGCCGGCAGCGAACGCCGCGGCAGCCGCGACCAGAAGCATCCGTCGGATCATGTCTCTCTCCCTTCGGTTGTTGCCGGTTCAGTCGTCGGGGCGGATCTGGTCGCGCAGCAGGCGCCAGAGATGGGTGCGCAGATGGGTGAAGGAGGGCAGGTCCATCACCTCCTCGATCGGGCGGGCCCCCCACTCCTCCGCCTCGCGGGTGGGACGGATGTCGACGATCTCGCGCAGCCGCCCCGGATCGCGCGCCAGCACCACGACGCGGTCCGCGAGATAGACCGCCTCGTCCACGGCGTGCGTGATGAACAGGACCGTGCGCGGCTCCTTGCGCGTGAGCCGGACCAGCTCCTCCTGCATGACCGTGCGCGTCTGCGCGTCGAGGGCGCCGAACGGCTCGTCCATCAGCAGCACGTCTGGCTCGATCGCGTAGGAGCGCGCGATCGCGACGCGCTGCTGCATCCCGCCCGAGAGCTGATGGGGGAACCGGTCCTCCGTCCCCTCCATCGACATCAGCTTCAGGTAGTGCGCGACGATCTCGTCCTGGCGTGCGCGCGGCACGCCCTTGCAGCGCAGTCCGAAGGCGATGTTCTCGCGCACCGACTTCCAGGGGAACAGCGCGAACTGCTGGAACACGACCGCGCGGTCGGGACCCGGCGCCGTCACCTCGCGCCCGCCCACGCGCACGCTGCCCTCGGTCGGGCGATCGAGCCCGGCGGCCATGCGCATCAGCGTGGTCTTGCCGCTGCCGGAGGGACCGACCACCGCGACGAACTCGCGCTCGGCGACCGTCAGGCTGACGTCGCGGATCGCGACGAACGGCCTGCCCGATCGCGTCGGGAACGATTTCGTCACGTTTTCGAATCGGATATCCTTCATGCGGCGCCCCCTCAGGTCTGGCCCCAGCGCGCCCTGACGAGGCGCTCGGCGCGACGCAGCGCGACGTCGATCGCAAGCCCGATCGCCCCGACCGAGAGCATGCCGGCCATGACGATCGCCGGGGCGAGGTTGCTCTGCGCCTGCACCATCACGTAGCCGATCCCGGCGGAGGCGACGATCAGCTCCGCACCCACCAGCGACTGCCAAGCGAGGCCGGCGGAGACCCGCAGTCCCGCCACGATCGAGGGCAGCGCGCCGGGCAGCAGCACCTCCGCCATGATGCGCAGGCCGCCGGCGCCGAGCGTCTGCGCCGCCTCGACGAGGCGCAGCTCGACGAGCTTCGCGCCGCGATAGGCGTTGATCAGGCAGGGCGGGAAGGCACCGGCGAAGATCACCATGACCGGCCCGCCGATGCCGGTGCCGAACCAGAGCGCCGCGAAGGGCACCCAGGCGAGCGGGGCGATGAAGCGCAGCGCCTCGAAGATCGGCGAGACGATGTCGTCAAGCAGCGGGAAGCGCCCCATCGCGAGGCCGAGCGGCACGCCGATTGCCGCGGCGAGCAGGAAGCCCATGGCGAAGCGCCCGAGGCTGGCGAGGATGTGCTCGAGCAGGGTGTGGCCGGCGAAGGGCTCGAAGGCGAGGCGCCAGGCGGTGGCGAGCACCGTGACGGGCGAGGGCAGCGTCTGGGCCGAGACGGCGCCGGTCGCGACGAGGAGGTGCCAGCCGCCGAAGAACAGGACCGCACCGGCGAACGAGAGCAGGAGGAGCGCGCGCGGATGCGGGGCGCGTCCGGCGATCGTCATGAACGCCACGGCGTCAGCCTCCGTTCCGCGACCGCGACGAGCCGCGTGGTGAGCGCGCCGAGCACGCCGACGGCGAGCATCGCCACCGCGATCATCGGCGGGTTGATGTCGCGATAGGCCGCGTCGAGCACGCGGCCGAGACCGAAGAAGGCGCCGACGAGCTCGGCGGCGACCAGCGTGGTCCACGACGCCTGCAGCGACAGCCTGAGCCCCGTGAACATCATCGGCAGGCTGCCGGGGATGACGACCTCCCGCAGCAGGCGCAGTTCGCTCGCGCCATGCACGCGCGCGGCCTCGATCAGCGTACGGTCGACGCTGCGCACGCCGGTCCAGGTGTTGATCACGGACGGGACGAAGGCCGCGAACCAGATCACCAGGATCTTGGCGGCGTCGCCGAGGCCGAGCCAGACGATCGCGAGCGGGATCCAGGCGAGCGGCGGGATCGGCCGGACCAGAAGGAAGGCGGGGTTGAGCAGCGCCTCGGCGCGATGCGAGATGCCCATGACGAGCCCGAGCGGCACGCCCGTCGCGATCGCGACGAGGAAGCCCATGATGACGAGGCGCGTGCTGTGCCAGGCCTGGGTCAGGAGCGTGCCGCCGGCGTAGCCGTCGACGGCGATCTGGACGAAGGCGGCCCAGAACTCGGCAGGTGCGGGGAAGCGGTGCGGGCCGATGAGGCCGGTGAGCGAGGTGAGCAGCCACCAGAGCGCGAGGGTGCCGGCGAGGCTGGCGATGCCGATGCGGAACCGCCGGCTGCCGGCGACGAGCAGGCGTGGGCCGTTGCGTCCGGCTGCCGACCGCCCAGCGCCATCGGACACCGCCTGTGCTGCGGGCAGCCCGTGCACCGTCCGTTTCCTCCCCGCCGTCGATCCCGCGGCGTTTGAAAGCGTTTACACAGACTGCCCCGATCATGCCCGCCTGTCAACCCAGAGCGCCACGGATTCCCTTGTATTTCTCGCCTGCGGTCGCCCGAGGCTTGGCTCGAATGGGCGAAATCGTTTACAAGCACTCATGTCCACCGCCCCGGTGACCATCCGCGATGTGGCCAAGGCGGCCCAGGTGTCGGTGGCGACGGTCAGCCGGGTGTTCAACCGCCCGAACCTGGTCACCGCCGCCTTGCGCGCCCGCGTGCAGGACGCGGCCGACCGGCTCGGCTACCTTGCCGATGGCGCCGCCCGCGCGCTCGCCTCGCGGCGCAGCAGGGCGATCGGCGCGATCGTGCCCACGCTCGACAACCCGGTCTTCGCCGCCTGCATCGATGCGCTGCAGCAGCGCCTGGACGAGCACGGCTTCGCGCTGCTGATCGCCTCGGCCGGCTACGATGCCGCGCGCGAGACCCGCGAGGTGCGTGTCCTGCTCGAGCGCGGCGTCGACGGCCTGATGCTGGTCGGGGCGGACCATCCGTCCGCCGTCTGGGCCCTCATCGAGCGTCGTCGCCCGGCCGTGCCCGTCGTCGTCACCTGGAGCGGCGAGGCGAGCCGCAGCACCGTCGCCTGCATCGGCTTCGACAATCGGGCGGCCGCGAGGCGTCTCGTCGACCACCTGCTGCAGCTCGGCCACCGTCGCATCGCGATGATCGCCGGTCCCACCACCGGCAACGACCGGGCCATGGCCCGCGTCGCAGGGGTCCGGGAGGCGCTGAGCGCCGTCGGCATCGCCCTCGCCCCGCCCTACCTGACGGAGCGTCCCTACACCGTGCCCGACGGTCACGCCGCCGCGCTGGTGCTGCTCTCCCTGCCCGAACCGCCGACGGCGATCGTCTGCGGCAATGACCATCTCGCGCTCGGCGCGCTCGCCGGCGTCCGCTCGCTCGGCCTGTCCGTTCCGCACGACGTCTCGGTCTGCGGCTTCGACGACCTCGACTTCGCCGCCTATGCCTCGCCGCCTCTGACCACGGTGCGGGTGCCGGCGGCCGAGATGGGGCGGAGGGCGGCGGATTGCCTCGCCGCCGCCGCCGGCCGGACCGAGCCGCCTGCGACAGCCCTGCTGGAGGCGCCGGTGATGCTGCGCGGCTCCACCGGCCCGCCGCCCGGGCATCGTGCGACGGCCAGGGCGCCTGCCGCGACGGTCACGCGCCCTCCGCGCAGGCGCGGCACGCTCCGGCGGGCGGGCGGCGGCCCGACGGAGGGTCCGTCTGCGCCGCGATGATCCGGCGGAGCGGCGCGGGAGTGGTAGCGGCGGGCGGACTTGAACCGCCGACCCCGGCATTATGAGTGCCGTGCTCTAACCAGCTGAGCTACGCCGCCACCGGGCCCGACACGCAGGGCGGCCGCAGCGGCCCCACGCGCCCGTCAGGCCGCGGGAGATACGTCCCGGCCCGCCGCACTGTCAACCGAAGCGGCGGCGATGATCCCTCCACCCAGCACCCGGTCGCCGGCGTAGAACACCGCCGCCTGCCCCGGCGCCACCGTCGCCGGCGCGTCGAGGGCGACCCGCGCCCGCATCCCGTCCCACAGGACGCTGGCCGACCGCGGCGCCTCGCGGGCGCGCAGCTTCACCGCGCAGCGCAGGTCCTGGGCGGGCGGATCGACCAGCCAGGTCACCTCGCACACCACCGCCTCGCGCCGGCCCAGCGCGACGCGCGGCCCCACCACGACGCGCCGCCGCGCCGCGTCGATCGCCACCACGTGCATCCGCTCGCCCGCGCGCCACGACGCCTCGCCCAGTCCGCGCGCCTGGCCGACCGTGTAGCGCGCCACCCCGCGATGCCGGCCGAGCACCGCGCCGTCCAGGCCCACCACCTCGCCGGGCTCCGCCGCCTCCGGGCGGAGCCGCGCGACGAGGTCGGCATGGCGGCCGTCAGGGATGAAGCAGATGTCCTGGCTGTCCGGCTTGTCGGCCACCGCCAGGCCAAGCCGCGCGGCATGGGCGCGCACCTCGGTCTTGCGCAGCCCGCCCAGGGGGAAGCGCAGGAACGCCAGATCGGCGCGGTTCAGCGCGAACAGGAAGTAGGACTGGTCGCGCGCCGGATCGGCGGCGCGGCAGAGCGCCGGGCCGTCCGGCGCCGCCGCGATGCGCGCATAGTGGCCGGTCGCCAGCGCCTCCGCCCCGAGATCGCGCGCGAGACCGACGAGGTCGGCGAACTTCAGGCGCTGGTTGCAGCGCAGGCACGGGATCGGCGTCTCGCCCCGGGCATAGGTGTCGGCGAAGTCCTCGATCACCGCGCTCCGGAACCGCGCCTCCATGTCCAGCACGTAGTGGGCGATGCCGAGCCGGTCGGCGACCCGGCGCGCATCGTGGATGTCCTGGCCGGCGCAGCAGGCCCCCTTCCGTCCCACGGAGGCCCCGTGGTCGTAGAGCTGCATGGTGACGCCGATCACCTCGTGCCCGGCCTCGGCCATCAGGCCGGCGACCACCGAGGAGTCGACGCCGCCCGACATGGCGACGACGATCCGCACCGTTCCCAGGTGCGCGCCCCGGACGCCCGCGTCAAGCGTCGGCGCGGCGGGTCAGGGAAGCTGCGCCAGCGCCTGCTCGAGGTCGGCGATGATGTCGGCCACGCTCTCCAGGCCGATCGACAGCCGCACCACCTCCGGCCCGGCGCCCGCCGCGGCCAGCTGTTCGGGCGTGAGCTGGCGATGCGTGGTCGAGGCCGGGTGGATGATCAGCGACCGGCAGTCGCCGATGTTGGCGAGGTGGCTGATCAGCTGCACGGACTCCACCACCTTGATGCCGGCCTCGTAGCCGCCCTTCAGCCCGAAGGTGAACACCGCGCCGGCACCGCGCGGCAGGTAGCGCTGCGCCAGCGCATGGAACGGGCTCGACGGCAGCCCGGCGTAGCTCACCCAGGCCACCTTCGGGTGGCCCTCCAGCCATTGCGCGACCGCCAGCGCGTTGGCGCAATGGCGTTCCATCCGGAGCGGCAGGGTCTCGATGCCGGCGAGGGTCAGGAAGGCGTTCAGCGGCGCCTGCGACGGGCCGAGATCGCGCAGCCCCACGGCGTGTCCATAGACCGAGAAGGCGAGGTCGCCGAAGGTCTCGAAGAAGCGCAGGCCGTGATAGCCGGGCTCGGGTTCGGACAGCGCCGGGAACCGGCCGCCGCGGCTCCAGTCGAAGCGGCCACTGTCGATCACCGCGCCGCCGATCGACGTTCCATTGCCGGAGAGGAACTTGGTGGTCGAGTGCACCACCAGCGTGGCGCCGTGCTCGATCGGCCGGCACAGCCAGGGAGTGGCGAGCGTGTTGTCGACGATCAGCGGCACGCCGGCGGCATCCGCGATGTCGGCGATGGCGCGCAGGTCGATCACGATGCCGCCCGGATTGGCGAGGCTCTCGACGAAGATCGCCCGGGTCCTGTCGGTCACCGCGGCGCGCACCCGCTCGGGATCGGTGGCGTCGACGAAGTGGGTGACCCAGCCGAAGGCGCGCCGGAACGCGTTGCCCATCTGGTTGAGCGATCCGCCGTAGAGCTGGCGGGCCGCGACGATCTCCTCGCCCGGCCGCATCAGGGGAAACAGCGCGAGGAGCTGCGCCGCGTGGCCCGACGAGGTCGCGATCGCGCCGCGCCCGCCCTCCAGGCTGGCGAGACGCTCCTCGAGCACCGACACCGTCGGATTGGTCAGGCGGGAGTAGATGAAGCCCGCCTGCTGGAGGTTGAACAGCGTCGCCGCATGGTCGGCGTCGTCGAAGACGAAGCTTGTGGTCTGGTAGATCGGCGTGGCGCGCGCGCCGGTCGCCGGGTCCGGGGCGGCGCCGGCATGGATGGCGCGGGTCTCGAAGCCGAAGGTGCGGGACTGGCTCATGGGATCACATCAGTTTCCGAGTGGCGCGGGCGAGGGGGCGGCGCCGGCTCGTGAGCACCTGCGTGTTGATGCCCTGCCAGCCGAGCTCGCCGAACAGCCGCATGTACTCGATCTTGGGACAGCGGTTCATCACCACGCGCAGCCCGGCCGCCTCGGCGCGCGCCGCCGCGGCGTCGTTGCGCACCCCGAGCTGCATCCAGACCACCTTGGCGCCCAGCGCGATCGCCTGGTCGGTGATCGGGCCCGCCGCCTCCGCGTTGCGGAAGATGTCCACCATGTCTGGGGTCACCGGCAGCGCGGCGAGGTCGGGATGGACCGTCTCGCCGAGGATGGTCTGCCCGGCCGCGCGGGGATTGACCGGGATGACGCGGTAGCCCTTGGCCTGAAGATACTTCATCGCGAAGAAGCTCGGCCGGTTCCAGTCGGGGCTCGCGCCGACCATGGCGATGAGACGCACCGAGCGCAGGATGTCCCGCAGGTCCTCGTCACTGTAGTGGTCGTGATCGCTCATGGGGCACAGATCTTCGGGTCGAGCGGGCCCGGGATGCCGGTCATGCCCGGAGGGCCCGGATGTGCGTGGGCGGGGTGATCGCCGGGCGACGCCAGCCTGCCGGAGGATGGCGCCGGCGACCGGCGCGGCGTGCCGTTCCCGCGCGGACATCCTCCACGCCTTGGCGACCCGGTTCAAGACGCCGTCGTCCGAGACATCGGCGCACCGCCTCGGCGGGATATCCCGCCCGGCCGGCGGCGGCGTGCCGCAGGAGGCCGGTCCCCGTCCCGCCACCGCGCCGCGATCGGCCGCGGATCAGGATCGGTTAACGCGGACCGGCCTACACCACGCCGCGGATAGAGCCGCACGTTGCGATCCGAGCCAGGAGGTCGATTGACGATGAACATCTTCCATCTGTCGATCCGCACGGATGGCCCCGCCTTCCAGCACCATCCGGCCACGGAGATCGCCCGCATCCTGCGCGCCCTCGCCGACGAGTTCGACCGGCTCGGCTTCGTCGGCGCCTGGCCGCGCCCGCTGCACGATCTCGCCGGCCGGCGCGTGGGCAACGCCGATCTGACGGACCGGCCGGCCGGGTAGCCCGCTTCCCCTCGCAGGGTCGTCATCCCGCTCCGAAACTGATGCGTCGTCGCGGTCCTGCCGGTGCGGCCGCCCGGTCCGGACCCGGGAGGCGACCAATCGCGGGGCCGCGCTGCGCGCCGACCGCATTGATGTACTGAACCGTTCAGTTCATCATAACGGAACATGATGAACGATACGCACACCGTCGATGTGCCGATCACGGCGCTGACCACCTCCCAGCGCAAGCGACGCCAGGTGATGGAGGCCGCGGCCCGGCTGTTCATGGCCCAGGGATATGGCGCGACCAGCATGGACGCGATCGCCCGCGAGGCCGGGGTCTCGAAAGCGACGCTCTATGCGTACTTCCAGGGCAAGGACGCGCTGTTCGCCGCGATCGTCGGCGAAGCGTGCGAACGCCACGCCGAGGGACGGCCCTGCTGTCTCACCGACCACGAGGACGATCTCGCCGGGGCGCTGGTAGCCCTCGGCGAAGGCTACCTGTCCTTCCTCTGCCGCGAGGAGGTGATGGCGATCCAGCGCGTGGTGCTCGCCGAGGGATCGCGATTTCCGGAGCTGGGCCGGGCCTTCTACGAGAGCGGGCCACGGCGCATGATCCAATGGGTCGCGGGCTGGTTCGCGGCGCTGCAGCGGCAGGGGCGGCTGCGCCCGGGCGACCCCGCCGTCGCTGCCGAACAGTTCCTCGCCCTGCAGCGGGGCTCCACCCTGATGCGGCGCATGCTCGGTGTCCCGCCCGCACCCGACGCGGCCGAGATCCGCGCGGTCGTCGCGGCCGCGGTCGAGACGTTCCTGCGCGCCTGGGGCACGGGGCGCGAGCAGTGAGACCGCACTTCGCCGCCGCCCTGATCGTCGACGAGCGCGGCCGCTACCTGATGCAGATCCGTGACCGGTCGCCCGGCATCCTGCATCCGGGCGCGCTGGGACTGTTCGGCGGCGCCGTCGAACCCGGCGAGTCCGCCGAACAGGCGATCCGGCGCGAACTCGCCGAGGAGATCGGCATCGTCCCCGAGGACCTGGCCTTCTGGCGGACGCTGCAGGTGCCGCTGCCGGCGGCGGGGCGGGGCATGCGCGATGCGCGCGTCGGCGTCTTCACGGCGACCATCGCTGCCGCCCGCGTCCCGTTCCTTGATCAGCAGGAGGGGGCCGGGCGCACCTTGATCGGACCGCGCCGCCTGCTGGCCGAGGCCGCGGTCGCCACCTCGGCGCGCCTCGCCGTCGCCCTGCATGCCCGGGCCGCGATCGCCGCCGCCCTCGAGGAACCCGCCGCCGAGCGGTGGCTGGTCCCGGCCGCCGTCAGCGACGGCGGAACAGCCGCCTGAGGACGGCGAAGAGGCCGCCGCCCGACACGGGCCGCATCAGCGGCAGGCCGGTCGCCGGGCCGCGCTGCGAGGCATGCGGCCGGGCGGCAGGCGGCGGCAGCGCCGAGGCGACGGAGTAGGCGCGGGCGTCCCCGGCGGCGATCAGCTTCCGCTCGAAGGCGACCACCCGGTCGACGGGTTCGGGGAGGTGGCCGCGTTCCAGGGCGCTCGCCTGGGCGGCCGCGGCACCGAAGTCCCCGGCGCGCCGCAGGATGTCGACGATCCGCACCTGCTGTTCGAGGTCGGGCGCAGGCCCCTGACGGAAGAGCGCGACGGCGGTGAGCCGCCACTCGCGGGCAAGATCCGGCTTGCGCATGTCGTCCGCCACCCAGGCGGCCTGCAGCGTCGCCTCCGCCGCGGCGTGCAGCTCGCCCGTCTCCTCCAGGATCATGGCCCGGCAGAGGAAGCGACGGGCGAGCGGCGGGTAGGAGGTCTCGGCCAGAAGCGCGCGATACGGCCCGCCTGCCACCACGGCGGCGGCGGCGGGGGTGGCCTCGTCCAGCCGGGGGGCGGCATAGCCGCAGGTCGGGCACTGCTGGAGCCAGTAGGCCATGGTGCTGCGGGTCGTCTCGCCCGGCCGCAGGTCGAGATCGGGCGGACCCGCCGGACCACCGCCACGCACCGCGCGCTGGCGGCTTTCGCGCCCGCACACCGCGCAGGTGACGCTCGTCTGTCCGACAGTGGTCATCGCCTCGCAACGGTAACCGGAGCCGATCGCACGGGGAAGCGCGGCCGACATCACGCCGCGATCAGCGCGTGGCCGCGGCCCCCGGGGTCCGGGCAGGGCGGGCGCGCGGATCGGGCGGGGCGCGGCGCCCGGGGGCCCGCCCCGGTCCTCGCGCTGGCGGTGCTGCTGCTCGCCGCGGTGATGG
>NZ_VIKA01000092.1 GCF_006704265.1 Elioraea sp. Yellowstone
CCTGCGCGGGCGCTGACGCCGGCGCAGGCCGGGGCGGCGGCGAGCCTGCGCCGCGCAGTGGCGGCGGGCGGCTTCGGCGTGACGCTGCTCGACGGCGTCACCGGATCCGGCAAGACCGAGGTCTATCTCGAGGCGGTGGCGGCGGCGATCGCGCGCGGGCGCCAGGCGCTCGTGCTGCTGCCGGAGATCGCGCTCTCGGCGCAGGTGATCGACCGCTTCACCGCGCGCTTCGGCGCGCCGCCCGCGGTGTGGCACTCGGAAGTGGCGGGCGCGCGGCGGCGCGCGACCTGGCGCGCGGTGGCGGAAGGGCACGCGCCGATCGTGGTGGGCGCGCGGTCGGCGCTGTGGCTGAACTTCGCCGCACTCGGCCTGATCGTGGTGGACGAGGAGCACGAGACCGCGTTCAAGCAGGAGGATGGCGTCACCTACCACGCGCGCGACATGGCGGTGGTGCGCGCACGCCTCGAAGGGGTGCCCTGCGTGCTGGTGAGCGCCACGCCCTCGCTGGAGACGCTCGCCAATGTCGAACGCGGGCGCTACGCGCGGCTTCACCTCCCCGAGCGGCACGGCGAGGCGGGGATGCCGCAGGTGGCGGCGATCGATCTCAGACGCACCCCGCCGCCGCGCGGGCGGTTCCTCGCGCCACCCCTGGTCGCGGCGATCGAGGAGACGCTGGCGCGCGGCGAGCAGGCGCTGCTGTTCCTGAACCGGCGCGGCTTCGCGCCGCTGACGCTCTGCCGTGCCTGCGGGCATCGGTTCCAGTGCCCGAACTGCACCGCCTGGCTGGTGGAGCACCGCTACGCGCGCACGCTGCAGTGCCACCATTGCGGGCACACCGAGGCCGCGCCGGAGACCTGCCCGGAGTGCGGGGCCGAAGGATCGCTCACCGCGATCGGGCCGGGCGTGGAACGGGTGGCGGAGGAGGCGCACGCGCTGTTCCCCGCGGCGCGCGTGCTGGAGATGAGCAGCGACACGGTGCGCGGAGCGCATTCGGCCGCGGCGATGGCGGCGATGATCGAGAACCGCGAGATCGACCTGATCGTCGGCACGCAGCTCGTCGCCAAGGGTTGGCATTTCCCGCATCTGACGCTGGTCGGCGTGGTGGATGCGGATCTCGGGCTCGCGGGCGGCGATCTGCGCGCGGCGGAGCGCACCTTCCAGGTGCTGCACCAGGTGGGCGGACGGGCGGGGCGCGCGGCGCAGGCGGGGCGCGTGCTGTTGCAGACCTGGAATCCCGGCCATCCCGTGATGCGGGCGCTCGTCTCCGGCGAGGTCGATCGTTTCGTCACCGAGGAGATGGCCGAGCGGCGCGCGGGCGGCTGGCCGCCGTTCGGGCGGCTGGTGGCGGTGATCGTCTCGGCGGGCGAGGCGGCGGTGGCGGATGCGGCCGCGGCGGCGCTCAGGCGTGCCGCGCCGACGGGCGAGCGCTTCGTGGTGCTGGGTCCCGCGCCGGCGCCGCTCGCGGTGCTGCGCGGGATGCACCGGCGGCGGCTGCTCCTGAAGGCCGCGCGCGAGGTCGATGTGCAGGCGCTGATGCGCGACTGGCTGGCGGCGGCCGAGGTGCCGCGCGCGGCGCGCATCGACGTCGATGTCGACCCGGTGAGTTTCGTCTGACGGATGCAGGTTCCCGGGATGGGGGGTGCAGGGGGAAGGGCCTCGCGGCCCTTCCCCCGGCCCTCATGCGGCGGCCTGCCGCCGCCGGGCTCAGGCGAGATCGAAACGGTCCAGGTTCATCACCTTGGTCCATGCCGCGACGAAGTCGCGCACGAACTTCTCCTGCGCGTCGTCGCAGGCATACACCTCGGCGAGCGCCCGCAGCTCGGAGTTCGAACCGAAGATCAGATCGACCCGCGTGCCGGTCCATTTCAGCTCGCCCGTGCGGCGGTCACGGCCCTCGAACAGCATCTCCGCCTCCGAGGTGGGGCTCCACACCGTCCGCATGTCCAGCAGGTTGACGAAGAAGTCGTTCGTCAGCGTGCCGGGACGGGTCGTGAACACGCCGTGCCGCGCGCCCGCGAAGTTCGCGTCGAGCGCACGCATCCCGCCGACGAGGACGGTCATCTCGGGCGCGGTCAGGGTGAGGAGCTGCGCCCGGTCCACCAGGAACTCCTCGGTCGCAACCGGCCGATCGCCCTTGACGTAGTTGCGGAACCCGTCGGCGACCGGCTCGAGCACGGCGAAGGAGTCGACATCCGTCTGCTCCTGCGTCGCGTCCGTCCGGCCGGGCGTGAACGGCACCTCGATCTCGTGGCCCGCAGCCCGCGCCGCCTGCTCGATGGCGGCCGAGCCGCCGAGCACGATCAGGTCGGCGAGCGAGACCTTCTTGCCGCCATTCGCGCTGGCGTTGAACGACGACCGGATCCCCTCCAGCGTCGCCAGCACCTTGGCGAGCTGCGCCGGCTCGTTCGCCTCCCAGTCCTTCTGGGGGGCAAGCCGGATGCGCGCACCGTTCGCGCCGCCGCGCTTGTCGGAGCCGCGGAAGGTGGAGGCCGAGCACCAGGCGGTGGCGACGAGCTCGCGGACGGTCAGGCCCGAGGCGAGGATCTTCGCCTTCAGGGCGCGGATGTCCGCGGCGTCGACCAGCGCGTGGTCCACCGCGGGCACGGGATCCTGCCAGATCAGGTCCTCGGCCGGCACCTCGGGACCGAGATACCGGACCTTCGGCCCCATGTCGCGGTGGGTCAGCTTGAACCAGGCGCGCGCGAAGGCGTCGGCGAAGGCGGCCGGGTCCTTGTGGAACCGCCGCGAGATCGGCTCGTAGATCGGATCCATGCGCATCGCCATGTCCGCCGTGGTCATGATCGGCGGATGGCGCTTGGCGGGATCATGGGCATCCGGGACGAGCGTCGCCGCGGCAGGATCGGTCGGGATCCACTGCCAGGCGCCAGCCGGGCTCTTGGTCAGCTTCCACTCGTAGCCGAACAGCATGTCGAAATAGCTGTTGTCCCACTTCGTCGGGGTCGGGGTCCACGCACCCTCGATGCCGCTGGTGATGGTGTCGCCGCCCTTGCCGGTGCCGAAACGGTTGTACCAGCCGAGGCCCTGCTGGGCGATCGGCGCGCCTTCCGGCTCCGGCCCGACATGCGTCGCCGGCGCCGCGCCGTGGCACTTGCCGAAGGTGTGGCCGCCGGCGGTCAGCGCGACGGTCTCCTCGTCGTTCATCGCCATGCGCGCGAAGGTCTCGCGGATGTCGCGCCCCGCCGCCACCGGGTCAGGATTGCCGTTCGGTCCTTCCGGATTGACGTAGATCAGGCCCATCTGCACCGCGGCGAGCGGGTTCTCGAGCTGGCGGTCGCCGCTGTAGCGCTTGTCGCCGAGCCAGACATCCTCGCTGCCCCAGTAGATGTCCTCCTCGGGCTCCCAGATGTCGACGCGGCCGCCGCCGAAACCGAAGGTCTTCAGCCCCATCGATTCGAGCGCCACGTTGCCGGCGAGGATGAACAGGTCAGCCCAGGAGATCTTCTCGCCGTACTTCCTCTTGATCGGCCACAGCAGCCGCCGCGCCTTGTCGAGATTGGCGTTGTCCGGCCAGGAGTTCTCGGGGGCGAAACGCTGCGCGCCGGTCGAGGCGCCGCCGCGTCCGTCGCCGATGCGGTAGGTGCCGGCGGCGTGCCATGCCATGCGGATCAGCAGCGGACCGTAGTGCCCGTAATCCGCCGGCCACCAGTCCTGCGAGTCCGTCATCAGGGCCTGCAGGTCCCGCTTCAGCGCCCAGTAGTCGAGCTCCTTGAAGGCCTTGCGGTAGTCGAAGCTTGGCCCCATCGGGTTCGACAGCGCCGAGTGCTGGCGCAGGATGCGAAGGTTGAGCTGGTTCGGCCACCAGTCGCGGTTGGTCCGGCCTCGCAGCGTCGCGTTCGGGCGAACGCCGTGGATCACCGGGCAGGTGCCGGCGCTCGAGCCGATATTTCCGTCCATGGTCCTCTCCTCAGTCGGCTGCCTTCAGTCGCCTGGTCCGCCAGCGGCGCCGGTCTCGACGCCGCGACGCCATCCTCCCGCCGGCCGGATGCTCAGGATCAGCCGCGTGACCGGCACGCCTGCGCCGCGGGCACGACCGTGCCGACGGTGAGGCCGTCTCCTGCCCTCGCTCCGGGGCGAGTCATCGTGCACGCAGCTTGCAGCATCCCGACGATCAAAGAAAGCATCAAGAATCAACCGATCTGATAGATTGGGTCTATGGTGAACCGAAGGTCGAGACGATGAACCTCCGCGATCTCCGCTACCTGCTGGCCGTGGCCGACCATCGCAGTTTCGGCCGCGCCGCCGAGGCCTGCGGGATCAGCCAGCCGACCCTGTCGGTGCAGATCCGCAAGCTCGAGGACCTGCTCGGCGTGACGCTGTTCGAGCGCAGCAGCCGGAGGGTGGTGCCCACCCCCGCCTGCGAGCGCCTGCTCGGCCATGTCCGTGCCGCGGTCGCGGAGGCGGACGCGATCCTCGCGGCGGCGCGCGAGCTTCGCGACCCGCTGGCCGGCCATGTGCGGCTCGGCATCATTCCCACCCTCGCCCCCTATCTGCTGCCGCTGATCTTCATGCCGCTGCGCGAGGCGCTGCCGAGGCTCGAGGTGGAGCCGTGGGAGGACCAGACGGCCGGGCTCCTCGCACGGCTGCGCACCCACGAGCTCGACGCCGCGCTGCTGGCGAGCGAGGTGGATGGCCAGGACCTGGACAGCCGGCCGCTCTTCGACGAACCCTTCCTCGCCGGCCTGCCGCCCGGGCATCCCCTCGCTGCGCGCGCGGTGGTGGCGGAGGGGGAGCTCGCGCAGGACATCCTGGTCCTGACGGATGGCCACTGCCTGCGCGACCAGGCGCTCGCGATCTGCGGCCGCGACGGGGCGCTGGGCGGGCCGCTGCGCGCGGCCAGTCTCGCGACACTGCTCAACATGGTGGCGGCCGGCTACGGCACCACGCTGGTCCCTGGGCTGGCGGCGGGAGCGGCGGAGGATGCCGGGATCGTGCTGCGGCCGCTGGCGAGCCGGGCCGGGCGGACGGTACGCCTCGCCTGGCGCGCGCGCTGTCCGCGGCGGGCGGCGCTGCAGGCGGTGGGCGATGTCATCGCCGCACGCCTCCGCGGCTTCGCGGAGAAGGCGGCGTAGAACCGGTTCCGACCCGGCGCAACCGGGTCTAGAACGGCGCGATGGAGTGGCTGGGCGACTGCCTGCACGCGCTGACCGCGCTCGACGCGGAGGGGACGGCCGCGCTCGTCGCCTCGCTCTTCGTCGCCGGCCTGGCAGGCGGGGCGACCCACTGTGCCGGGATGTGCGGACCCTTCGTGATCGCGCAGGTGACGTCGGGCCTCGCCGCGCGGCCGACGCTGACGCGGCTCTCGGCCGGGGCGCTGCTGCCGTATCATCTCGGACGCGCGGCGACCTATGTCGGGCTCGGCGCGGCGGCGGGGCTGGTCTCCGGCGTGGTGGTGCACGGCGCCGGCTTCCGTCCGGTGCTGGTCGGGCTGCTGGCGGTCGGCGCCGTGCTGATGCTGGCGCAGGCGATCGCCCAGCTTGCGACGCTGCTGCCGGCGGCGCCGGCGGGTCTCGCCGACCGGGTCGCGCTCGCGGCCGCGCCGCTGATGGCCGATGCGCGGGGGTCGCGGCGCTTCCTGCTCGGCCTGGTGCTCGGCTTCCTGCCCTGCGGTCTGCTCTACGGCGCGCTCGCCGCGGCGGCCGCTGCGGGCAGCGCGCTCGGAGCGGCCTTCGCCATGGCGGCCTTCGCGCTCGGCACCATGCCGGCGCTCATGGGTGTCGGGCTGGCCGGCGCCTTCTTCGGCCGGCGCTTCCTGCCGGCCGCGCGCGCCATCGCCGCACCGATGCTGGTGATCAACGCCGCGGTGCTGGCCGTGCTCGCGATGCGCGCGGCGGCCTGATCATTCCACCACGTCGCGATAGGCGTGCCAGGTGGCATGCCCGATCAGCGGCATGGTGACGGCGAGGCCGAGGAACAGCGGGATGATGCCGAAGGCCGTGAAGGCGACGATCAGCCCGGCCCAGAGCGTCATCGCCGGCCAGTTGCGCCGCACCGCGACGAAGCTGGTGGCGACCGCGACCCAGACGGTGACGTCGCTACGGTCGAGCATCATCGGGATCGACACCGCCGAGATCGCGAACACCACCGCGGCGAACACCGCGCCCACCGCGCTGCCGAAGGCCCAGAACGGGATGGCGTCCGCCTGGGCCAGACGGATCACGAGGTTGTCCCAGTTGGGGTTGAAGCCGAGACCGAAGAAGACGGCGAAGATCAGGAGCGCGATGCGGATCCAGCCGAGATGGAAGAGGCCGAGCAGCGCGCCCAGGTAGGAGAGCTGCAGCGGGTTGCGCCGGAACGCGCCGAGCGCCGCGCCCAGGCTGACCGGCTCGCCCGTCTCCAGCCGCCGGCTGGTCTCGTACAGCCCGACCGCCATCAGGGGAGCGAGGAAGAAGAACCCGGCCGTCATCGGCAGCACGAGCCAGAACACGCCCACCTGCAGCAGCAGGATCAGCAGCACGTAGGTCAGCACCACCATCAACGCGCCGTAGGCCAGGCTGACGCCGGGCGCGGCCAGCACGTCGCGCCAGCCCGCCGCCAGCCAGGTCCAGGGCCGGTCGACCGGCACCAGCCGCACCCGCGGGCTGTCGCCGTAGAACACCGGGATCGCCTGGTCGGTCATGCACGTATCCCCATGCACTGGGCGTGGCTCCGGCCGCGCCGCCGCGCCACCTTTCTCGCGCGTGCGGCCGGGCGCCACCTTGACGCACATCAATGTTGCACCGCGGCGCGGCTGCCACGCTGCCATCGTTGCGAGGCTGGCGGCACCGGCCGGAACACGGAACGAGGGTAGCATGGCGCAGAGCATTGCGGCGACGGCAGGGGCTCGACCGGCGCCCGGCTATGTCGAGGATGTCATCCGGGCCTTCATCGTCGCCACCGTGTTCTGGGGCGTGGTCGGGTTCCTGATGGGCACGACGATCGCCTTCCAGCTTGCCTACCCGATCCTCAACCTCGACCTCGAGTGGACGACGTTCGGTCGGCTCCGCCCGGTGCACACCTCGGCGGTGATCTTCGCCTTCGGCGGCAACGCGCTGCTCGGCACCAGCCTGCACGTGGTCCAGCGCACCTGCCGCGCAAGGCTGTTCGGCGGGGCGGAGGCCGGATGGTTCCTGTTCTGGGGCTATCAGACCTTCATCGTGCTCGCCGCGCTCTCCTACGTGATGGGCTACAGCCAGAGCAAGGAATACGCCGAGCCCGAGTGGTTCATCGACCTGTTCCTGACCTTCGTCTGGGTGGTCTACCTGGTCGTGTTCGTGGGCACGATCATGAAGCGCGAGGAGCCGCACATCTACGTGGCGAACTGGTTCTACCTCGCCTTCATCGTCACGATCGCGATGCTGCACATCGGCAACAACCTGACCCTGCCGATCGCCTGGGGCGCATCGAAGAGCTACCAGCTCTCCTCCGGCGTGCAGGACGCGATGATCCAGTGGTGGTACGGCCACAACGCGGTGGGATTCTTCCTGACCGCCGGCTTCCTCGGGATGATGTACTACTTCATCCCCAAGCAGGCCGAACGGCCGGTCTACTCCTACCGGCTCTCGATCGTGCATTTCTGGTCGCTGATCTTCCTCTACATCTGGGCCGGGCCCCACCACCTGCACTACACCGCGCTGCCGGACTGGGCGCAGACGCTGGGGATGATCTTCAGCGTGATGCTCTGGATGCCGTCCTGGGGCGGCATGATCAACGGCATCATGACCCTCTCGGGGGCGTGGGACAAACTGCGCACCGATCCCGGCCTGCGCTTCTCGGTCGTCGCCGTCGCGTTCTACGGCATGTCCACCTTCGAGGGGCCGGTGATGAGCGTGAAGGCGGTGAATGCGCTCAGCCACTACACGGACTGGACCGTCGGTCACGTGCACTCGGGCGCGATGGGCTGGGTCGGGTTCATCGTGTTCGGCGCGATGTACTACCTGGTGCCCGTGCTGTGGAAGCGCCGCGGCCTCTACAGCCTGAAGCTGGTCGAGTGGCACTTCTGGATCGCGACGCTGGGCATCGTCTTCTACATCACCGCGATGTGGGTCTCGGGCGTGATGCAGGGGCTGATGTGGCGCGCCTATGACGAGCTGGGCTTCCTGCAATACAGCTTCATCGAGACGGTCGCGGCGATGCACCCCTACTATGTGATCCGCGCGCTCGGCGGCGTGCTCTACCTCACCGGGGCGCTGATCATGGTCTACAACCTGTGGAAGACCGTGACGCACAGCGAACCGGTCCGACAGCCCGCACCCGCATGGCGTCCGCAGGCAGCCGAGTAGGGAGGGCCAGCCGATGCTTCGCCACGCCACCATCGAGCGCAACGTCATCCTGCTTGCGGTGCTGACGCTGATCACGGTCTCGATCGGCGGCATCGTGCAGATCGTGCCGCTGTTCACCATCGAGACGACGATCGAGCGCGTCGAGGGCATCCGTCCCTACACGCCGCTCGAGCTCGCCGGGCGCAACATCTATCTGCGCGAGGGCTGCTACGCCTGCCACAGCCAGATGGTCCGCCCGTTCCGCGACGAACTCGAGCGCTACGGCCACTACTCGCTCGCCGCCGAGTCCATGTACGACAAGCCGTTCCAGTGGGGCTCGAAGCGCACCGGGCCGGATCTCGCGCGGGTGGGGGGCAAGTACTCGAACGAATGGCACCTCCAGCACTTCATCGATCCGCGCAGCGTCGTGCCGGAGAGCGTCATGCCGCCCTACGGCTTCCTGCTCCGCCCGCTCCGGACCGACGACATCGAGCGCCATCTGCGCGCGCTGCAGCGTCTTGGCGTGCCCTATACCGACGCGATGATCGCCAACGCGGCGGCCGACCTGCGCGCGCAGGCCGATCCCGACGGCGATCATTCCGGCCTCCTGGAACGCTATCCGAAGGCGCCGACCGGCGCATTCGACGGCAATCCCGGCCGAGTGACCGAGATGGACGCACTGATCGCCTACATGCAGATGCTGGGCACGCTGGTCGATTTCGCCGACGTCACCCCCGAGTCGGTGCGCCAGTGAGGGGGCGGCGATGATGGACTGGCTCGCCGACCACTACGCCGCGTTCCGCCAGTTATGGTCGGTGTGGTTCCTGCTGCTGTTCGTCGGCATCGTCGCCTGGGCGTTCTGGCCACGCAACAAGGAGCGGCTGGAGCGGCAGGGCCGCATCCCGCTCGACGATGACCGCTGAGAGAGGAGCGCCCTCGTGCCCACGAAGATCGAGAAGGACGCGGTCACCGGCAAGGAGACCACCGGCCACGAATGGGACGGCATCAAGGAGCTGAACACGCCGCTGCCGAAATGGTGGCTCTACATCCTGTATGCGACGATCGCCTGGTCAGCGGTGTGGGCGGTGCTCTATCCGTCGTTCCCGGGTCTCTCGGGCCACTGGCGCGGCACCACCGGCTGGACGCAGCGCAGCGCGATCGTCCAGCAGATGCAGGCGGTCGAGGCCGAGCGCGCGCCGATGCTGGAGCGCATCCGCGCCGCCGCGCTGGACGAGATCCGGCGCGACCCCGACCTGCTCCAGTACGCTATGGCGGGCGGGCGTGTCGCCTTCGCCGACAACTGCGCCGCCTGCCACGGCGCCGGCGGCGAAGGCCGGCCGGGAGGTTTCCCCAACCTTGCCGACGATTCCTGGATCTGGGGCGGCACGCTCGAGGACATCCATGTCACGATCCGCCACGGCATCCGCAACACCCAGGACCCGGAGGCGCGGATGAGCCTGATGCCGGCCTACGGGCAGATCCTCTCGCGCCAGGAGATCGACGACGTCGCCGAGCACGTGCTGAGCCTGACCGGCCGCAGCACCGATGCGGCGAGCGCGGCGCGCGGCGCGACGATCTACACCGAGCAGTGCGTCGCCTGCCACGGCGAGCGTGGCGAGGGCGTGCGTGCCCAGGGCGGGCCGGCGCTGAACGACGCGATCTGGCTCTACGGCGGCGCCAAGCGCGAGATCGCCGCGCAGATCGCCAATCCGCGCATGGGCGTGATGCCGCCCTGGCAGGGACGGCTCGACGAGGCGACGATCCGCATGCTGACCGTCTACGTCCACACGCTCGGCGGCGGCGAGTAGCGCGAGGGAGAGGAATGCGCGTGGACAGGCCCGCCAAGGCGGCCGAGGCGCCGATGAGCCCGGCTCAGGGGTCGCTCTACGCCAACCGCGTGAAGGTCTATCCCGCGCGCGTGCACGGTCGCTTCCGCCGGTTCAAGTGGGCATTCCTCGTCTTCGCCCTCGCGGTCTACTACCTGCTGCCCTGGCTGCGCTGGCACCGCCCCGGCGACGCGCCCGACCAGTTCCTGCTGATCGACCTCGCCGGCCGCCGCTTCTATCTCGGCCCGCTCGAGGTCTGGCCGCAGGAGATCTACCTCGTCACCTTCCTGCTGATCTTCTCGGCGATCGCGCTGTTCCTGGTGACATCGCTGTTCGGCCGCGTCTGGTGCGGCTTCGCCTGCCCGCAGACGGTCTGGACGGATCTCTACATGTGGGTCGAACGGCGCATCGAGGGCGACCGCAACGCGCGCATGAAGCTCGACCAGGGGCCGAGGAACGGCGCCTACTGGACGAAGAAGGTCACCAAGCACGCGATCTGGCTGGTGATCGCCGCCGCCACCGGCGGTTCCTTCGTGCTCTACGTCCAGGACGCGCCGACGGCGGTGCGCGCGATCTTCACCGGCCAGGCGGGCGCCTGGACCTATACCTTCGTCGGCATCCTCACCTTCACCACCTACGCGCTTGCGGGCTGGGCGCGCGAGCAGGTCTGCACCTATATGTGCCCCTGGCCGCGCTTCCAGGCCGCCATGCTGGACACGCAGTCGCTCGTGGTCAGCTACCGCGCCTGGCGCGGCGAGCCACGCGGCAAGCACAAGCAGGGCGAGAGCTGGGACGGCCGCGGCGACTGCATCGACTGTCGCCAATGCGTGAATGTCTGCCCGACCGGGATCGACATCCGCGACGGCCAGCAGCTCGAATGCATCGGCTGCGGCCTCTGCATCGACGCCTGCGACGCGATCATGGACAAGGTCGGGCGGCCGCGCGGCCTGATCGCGCTCGACACGCTCGCCGACATGCAGGCCTGCGAGCGCGCGATCGCCGGGGTGCCGCCCGGACCGCGCCGCGTGGAGATCGCCGCGGCCGCGCACACGCCGCTCAAGCTGATCCGTCCGCGCACGCTCATCTACGCGGCGGTGCTCGGACTGGTCGGCCTGCTGATGCTCGGCACGCTCGCGATGCGCGAGACGACGGAACTTTCCGTGCTGCGCGATCGCGCGCCGCTGTTCGTCACGCTGGCCGACGGTTCGGTGCGCAACAGCTACACGCTGAAGATCGTCGAGAAGCGGCACCACGACCGGACGCTGACGCTCCACCTCGATGGCCTGCCCGGCGCGACCCTTGCCGGCCTCGGGGTCGACGAGGCGCGCGACCGCACGATCCCCCTCTCGGTGCGGCCGGGATCGGTCGCCACGCACCGCGTGCATGTCTTCGCCCCGGCCGGCGCGCCTCTGCCCGCGAGCACACCGGTCACCTTCCGCTTGGTCGAGCCCGACGGCCGCGAGGCAGCGCGGCACGCAAGCGTCTTCCTCGCTCCGGGACGATGAGCATGGCGAGCGCGCCCGCACGCCGCAGCGGCTGGATTCCCTGGGCTTTCGTCGCCTTCATGGGCCTCGTCGCCGCGGTCAACGGCGTGATGGTCTATCTCGCGCTCTCGACCTTCACCGGCACCACCATCGATCGCGCCTACGAGCGCGGACGGCGCTACAATGAGGTGCTGGCCGAAGCCGAGCGCCAGGCCGCGTTCGGCTGGCGGTTCGAGCTGCGCTGGGCACCGGCGACGGAGCCGAACAAGGGCCGCCTCGTCGTCGCCGCGACCGACCGGCATGGTGCACCGCTGGAGGGACTCGCGATCGAGGGCAAGGTGCTGCGCCCGCTCGGCCGGCCCGCGCCGATCCCCCTCGCCTTGACCCAGGCCGGCAGCGGCCGCTACGTCGCGCCGGTCACCCTCGACGGCGCCGGCCAGTGGGAAGTGCGGCTGGCGGCGCGACGCGGCGCGGACGGTCCGGTCGAGTTCCGCGAGCGGATCATCGTGCGATGAACGCCTTCGCCGGGACGCGCGTCGAGCCCCCCCGCGCCAGCACGGCCTGCGCGCATTGCGGCGCGCTCTGCGCCGACGGGGCGCGGTTCTGCTGCGCCGGCTGCGAAGGCGCCCATGCCCTGATCCGCGGGCTTGGCCTGGATCGGTTCTACGCACGGC
This sequence comes from Elioraea sp. Yellowstone, assembly GCF_006704265.1. Lineage (GTDB taxonomy): Bacteria > Pseudomonadota > Alphaproteobacteria > Acetobacterales > Acetobacteraceae > Elioraea. The sequence goes on from NZ_VIKA01000092.1 coordinate 12,243, forward strand.
TGGAGGGCCATGCGCCGAAGCCCGACCCCGACGCGCCACGCCACGATCTCGCCGCGCGCGCGCGCCGCGACGGCGACGTCATGGCGGTCGATCTGATGGTCGGCGGCATCACCTGCGCCGCCTGCTGCTGGCTGATCGAGCAGGTGCTGGCGCGCGAGCCCGATATCACCTGGGCGCGCGTCGCGCTCTCCACCCGGCGGCTGACCATCCGCTGGCGCGGCGCGGCCGCGCGCGCGAACGAGTTCGGCGCGCGCATCGCCGCGCTCGGCTTCGCGGTCGCGCCGTTCGATCCCTCCTGCCTCGCCGCCGGCGACGAGGCGGAGGCGAAGCGGCTTCTCCGCGCGATGGGCATCGCCGCCTTCGCCTCGATGAACGTGATGCTCGTCTCGGTCGCGGTCTGGGTCGGGCATGCCACCGGCGACATGGGGCCGGCGACGCGCGACCTGATGCACTGGCTCGCCGCGCTGATCGCGCTCCCGGCGGTGGCGGTCGCGGGGATGCCGTTCTTCCGCCCGGCCTTCGCCGCACTGCGCGCCGGGCGCGCGAGCCTGGACCTGCCGATCAGCCTCGGCGTGCTCGCGACCTCGGCGATGAGCCTCTCCGAGACGGTCCGCGGCGGCGACTACGCCTATTTCGACTCGGCGGTCATGCTCGTCTTCCTGCTGCTGGTCGGCCGCTATCTCGACCGCCGCGCGCGCGGCCGCGCACGCGAGGCCGCCGCCCGGTTGATGACGCTGAACCGCGCACCCGTGGGCGTGCTGGACGAGGCCGGAATCGCGCATCCGCGCGCGCCCGAGGAGGTGCGGCCGGGCGAGCGCGTGCTGGTCGCGCCCGGGGAGCGGATCGGCGTGGACGGCGTCGTGGTCTCCGGTCGGACGACGCTGGATGAGAGCCTGCTCACCGGCGAGACCCTGCCGCGCCCGGCCAGCCCGGGCGATGCCGTGCATGCCGGCACGCTGAACCGCGACGCCGCGCTGGTGGTCGAGGCGCGCGCCTGCGGCGCGGACACGCTGCTCGCCGCGATCGTGCGGCTGATGGAGCGCGCCGAACAGTCGCGCTCGCGCTTCGTCGCGCTGGCCGACCGGGTGTCGCGCTGGTACACACCCGTGGTGCATGTGCTGGCGATCGGAACGTTCCTGGCGTGGTGGGGCGCGTTCGATGTGGTCTGGCAGCAGGCGCTCGTCCATGCCGTGGCGGTGCTGATCATCACCTGCCCCTGCGCGCTCGGCATCGCCGTGCCGGCGGTGCAGGTGGCCGCGGCCGGTGCGCTGATGCGGCGCGGCGTTCTGGTCACCTCCGGCACGGCGTTCGAACGGCTCGCGCAGGCGGATGTCGCGGTGCTCGACAAGACCGGCACGCTGACGCGCGGCCGGCCGGTGCTCCAGCCTGGGGCATGGACGGCGGACGACCTGCGTGCGGCCGCGGCACTCGCTGCGGCCTCGCGCCATCCGCTCGCGCGGGCGCTGGCCGCCGCCGCGCCCGAGG
>NZ_VIKA01000093.1 GCF_006704265.1 Elioraea sp. Yellowstone
GGTCGGGGCCCTGCCGGCAGCGGCCGCCGAGGGCGAGGCGGTCGCGGCGGCACGCCTCGCCCGTGCGGCGGCGCCCCCGCTGCCCGAGCCCTCCTGCCGGCGCCTGCGCGTGTTCGCCTTCGATCCCTCCCTCGCCGCCCGGCTCGAGACCCTCGGCCTCAACGAGACCACGCTCGAGATCCCGTGGGAGCGCGTCGAGCCCGGACCGGTCGGTGACTTGCTCGAGGTTGTGGACATCGACCCGGCGAGCGGCGCGGCCTATGCCCCGATCGATCTCGACGATCCGGCGCTGATCGCCGCCCAGGGCCTTGCGCCTTCGGAGTCCGATCCGCGCTTCCACCAGCAGATGGTCTACGCCGTGGCGATGCGCACGATCGGCGCCTTCGAACGCGCGCTCGGCCGGCCGGTGCTCTGGGCCCCGCACGTCGATCGCGATGCCGGGGGAAGGCCGCGCGAGCACTTCGTCGCACGGCTGCGCATCTATCCGCACGCGCTGCGCGCGGCGAACGCGTACTACAGCCCCGAGCGCAAGGCGCTGCTGTTCGGCTATTTCCGCGCGCGCGCCGGCGCGGGCGCCGGGCACGTGCCGGGCGGGATCGTGTTCACCTGCCTCTCGCACGACGTGATCGCGCACGAGACGGCGCACGCCCTGCTCGACGGCGTGCACCGCCGCTTCCGCGAACCCACCAATCCGGATGTGCTCGCCTTCCACGAGGCGTTCTCCGACATCGTCGCCCTGTTCCAGCACTTCGGCATCGCCGAGGCGCTCGAGGCGGAGATCGCGCGCACGCGCGGCGATCTCGGGCGGGAGAACCTGCTCGGTGCGCTCGCGCGCCAGTTCGGCCGGGCGCTCGGCGGCCACGGTGCGCTGCGCGACTTCATCGGCGAGACGATCGACCGCGACGGCGAGGCCGTGTGGGTGCCGCGCCGGCCGCGCCCGACCGATTACGCTGCATCACGCCAGCCGCACGCGCGCGGAGCGGTGCTGGTGGCCGCGGTGTTCGACGCGTTCCGTCAGATCTACCACCGCCGCGCCGAGGTGCTGGTCCGGCTCGCCTCCGGCGGGTCGGGCGTGCTGCCCGAGGGGGCGTTGCCCGAGGTGCTGGTGCGCGCGCTCGCCGAGGAGGCCGCGAAGGCCGCGCGGCATGTGCTCGGCATGTGCATCCGCGCACTCGACTATTGCCCGCCGGTCGACATCACCTTCGGCGAGTACCTGCGCGCCCTGGTCACGGCCGACCGCGACATGGCGCCGGCCGATCCGTTCGGCTACCGCACCGCGCTCGTCGCCGCGTTCCGCGCACGGGGCATCCAGCCCGAGGGTGTCGGCCTGGTCGCCGCCGAAAACCTTCTCTGGGAGCCGCCGGAACTCCAGCCGACCTCGCTCGCCGGCACGCTGCGCGCCTTGGCGCGGGCCGGCGGCCTGGGCACGGATCGGCGGCGGCTGTGGGAGCGTTCACGCCGCCAGGCACGCCTGCTCAAGCGCTGGCTGGATGCGCCCGATCGGCTGCGCGATGAGGAGCGGGCGCTGTTCGGCCTGCGCCGCGAACCCGGCCCGCTCGCCGTCGCCGGCCGCGCCGGCCGGCTGCAGCCGATCGAGGTTCATGCGGTGCGGCATGCGCTGCGCGTCGGCCCGGACGGCGAGACGCGCCGCGACCTGGTGGTGGAGGCGACGCAGTCCTGGGTGCCGGACGACGCCCCGCAGCTCCGGCTGCGCGGCGGCTGCACGCTGCTGATCGATACCGGGACGGCCGAGCTGCGCTACTGCATTCGCAAGAGCGTGGCGCAGCCGCGCCGGACCGGCGAGCAGATCGCCTTCGCGGCCGAGGCGGCGGCGCACGCGGCCGCGGATCCCTATGGCCTCGACCGCCCGGGGCGGGAGCCTTTCGCGGTGCTGCATGCCCACGGGCCGGGGGAGTAGCGCCATGGCGACCTCGAGGTCCCGCAAGCCTGCCGCGACGAAACGCCCCCGCCCCCCGCGCCGGCCGCGGGTGCGCATGTACCGCCACGGTTTCGGCGACTGCTTCCTGATCAGCCTGCCGCGCGGCCGGGGCGAGGCGCACATCATGATCGACTGCGGCGTGCTGCTCGGCACCAGGGATGCCGCCGCGACCGTGCAGGCGGTCGTGGCCGACATCGCCCGCGTCACCGGCGGCGAGATCGCGCTGCTGGCGGTCACGCACGAGCACTGGGATCACGTCTCGGGGTTCCTCCAGGCCGGCGAGGGGATGCGCGCGCTCCGCACGCGCCAGGTGTGGATGAGCTGGGCCGAGAATCCCGATGATCCGCAGGCACGGCGGCTGGCCGGGGAGCGCGCGCGCGCGCTCGCGGCGCTGCGGCTCGGGATGGCGCGGCTTGGGCTTGCCGGGGCGGACGGCGAGGGACCGCTCGCCGGCCTGCTCGGCTTCTTCGGCGCGGGCGGCAGCTCGACGCGCGACGCCCTGGAGGCGGCGCGCGCGCTCGCTCCCGGCGGCAGGCCGCGGTATCTCGAGCCCGGCGAGGGGCCGCTCGAGATCGAGGGCACGGGCGCGCGGATCTATATCCTCGGCCCGCCGCGCGACGAGGCGCTGCTGCTGCGTTCGCAGCCGTCGCGTGCCGGCCGCGAGACCTACGAGATCGCGCCCGGCCTGCCGCTCGACGATGCTGCCGCCTGCCTCGCCGGCGCGGCGGAGGCGCCCTTCGCCGCGCGCTGGGCGATCCCGCTGGAGGTGGCCGCCACGCTGCCGTTCTTCCGCCGTGTGCTCGTCTCGCCCGAGGAGCGCTGGCGCGGCATCTCCGGCGCCTGGCTCGACGGCCTCGCCGAGCTCGCGCTCAAGCTCGACGCGCACACCAACAACACGAGCCTCGTGCTCGCGATCGAGCTTCCCAGCGGCGCGGTGCTGCTGTTCGCCGGCGACGCGCAGGTCGGCAACTGGCTGTCGTGGCAGGGGCTGCGCTGGCAGGTGGCGGGAGGCGAGGTGACGGGTCCCGACCTCCTTGCGCGCACGGTGCTGTACAAGGTCGGCCACCATGGCAGCCACAACGCGACGCTGCGCGAGCAGGGGCTGGAGACGATGGGGCGGCTGGCCACCGCGCTCGTGCCGGTGGACGAGGCGATCGCGCGGCGGCAGAACTGGACCCGCATTCCGCTGCCCTCGCTGATGACGCGGCTCGCGGAGCGCACCGGGGGACGCGTGCTGCGCGCCGATGCCGGCAGGGACGGGGTGCCGCCGGTGCCGGCGGCGCGCGATATCCGCGCCGCGGATCTCTGGTTCGAGGTGCGGCTGTAGCGGCCGCTTCCGTCACCCCTGCGATTGCCCCGGGGCGGTGCTGTTGGCAGGGTCAGGCCGTGTGGCAGGCCAGGAGCGGCAGGGCTGATGGGAGAGTCGGCGAATCGGATCGAACCGCCGGGCGAACGCAAGCGTGCCTCGGCGCTGCTGCTCGATCTCTGCCGCGCCTGGCCGACCGATCGGATCGCGATCGGCGACCTGATGACCGCGCTCGGCGATCGCGGCTATGGGCTGCTCATGCTGGCGCTGGCGCTGCCGAATCTGATCCCGGCGCCGATCCCTGGCCTCTCGGGCGTGCTCGGCACGCCGATCATCATCCTCGCTGCCATGATGCTGGTCGGCTATCCGCAGCCCGTGCTGCCGCGCGCGATCCGCGAACGGACGGTGCCGCGCGCGGCAATGGAGGCGGTGCTCGCGCGCGCGCAGCCCTGGCTCGCGCGGCTCGAGCGCTTCGTCCGCCCGGGCACGCTCAGGCTGCCGCATCGGGGCGTCGAGATCACCGCGGCGCTGCTGCTCGGCATCAACGCCACGCTGCTCGCCCTGCCGATCCCCTTCGGCAATCCGGCTCCGGCGCTTGCGATCGTGGTGATGTCGGTGGCGCTGGTGGAGGCGGATCGGCGGCTGTTCCTGGTCTCGATCGCGATCCTGATCGCCGCGATCGCGATCGACGTGGTGATCGTGCTGGTGATCCTCGGAATCGGCGCGCGGCTGCTGGGACTCGCCTAGGCCGGCGGGGCTTGGCTAGAACGCCCGAAGCAGCAGGCGGAGGCAGCATGATCACGACCTATCGGGTCGAGGGCGGGCGGCTGATTGTGGGCGAGGCGCCGCATCCTCCCTCCGAGGGCGCCGCCGCGGCCCCGCTGCCGGTCTGGATCGACCTCCTCCAGCCGACCTGGCAGGAGGAGCGCATGGTCGAGCGGCTGATCGGCGTCGAGCTGCCGACGCGCGAGGAACAGCAGGAGATCGAGGCCTCCTCGCGGCTCTATCGCGAGGGCGAGGCGCTCTTCCTCACCACCCCCGTGATGCATGGCGCCGATACCGGCGAGCCGGGAACCGCCGCGATCACCTTTGTGCTGACGGCCCAGACCCTGGTCACCGTGCGCCATGCGACGCCGCGCGCCTTCGGCATCTACGCCGCGCGCGCCGCCAAGAACGCCTCGCTGGTGGCGACCGCGGACGGGGTGATGCTGGGCCTGTTCGAGCAGGTGGTCGACCGCCTCGCCGACGTGCTGGAGCGGATCACCGCCGACATGGATCGCTCGAGCGCCGCGGCCTTCCGCGCTGCGCGCAGCAGCGAGCCGGCTTCGACCAAGAACGCGGCACTGAAGGAGGCTCTCATCACCCTCGGCCGGGTGGGGGATGCGACCGCGCGGGCGAACGAGACGCTGCTCGGACTTGCGCGCATCATGGCCTTCATCACCGCCGAGAAGGACAGCGCCATCCGCAAGGAGAACAAGCCGCGCATCAAGACGCTGGCGCGCGACCTGCGCAGCCTGCAGGAGCACGCGAAGTTCCTCAACGAGAAGGCGACCTTCCTGCTCGATGCGGTACTCGGCGTGATCAACATCGAGCAGACGGCGGTGATCAAGACCTTCTCGGTGGTGGCGGTGGCGCTGATGCCGCCGACCCTGATCGCCTCGATCTACGGCATGAACTTCGAGCACATGCCCGAACTCGGCTGGAGCGTCGGCTATCCCTTGTCGCTGGTCGCGATGGTCGTCTCGGCGGTGCTGCCGGTGATCTACTTCCGCCGCAAGGGCTGGCTGTGACGCCGGGGCGCGGGCGGTTCCCCGGCTGCGCCGGAACCGCAGCGGTCGGCCCGAGAGGCCGCCCTTGCCCGACGCCCGTCATGATCGTCGGCCGTGCCGGACTGCCGGCGGGCAACGCCGATCACAGCGTGATCACCTGGTCGGGCGGCGACGTCGAGAGCGCCTGGTAGAGCTGCGGGAAGCAGCCCGCGACCACGCCCGCCACGCAGCCCTTGGCCCTCACCTCGCCGCGGCCGCAGCCGGTGAAGTCACCCTCGGCGAGGCCGCGCCGGAGCGCGCAATCGTCGCAGATCATCAGCAGCATGCCGCTGCGGGCGGCGATCCGCGCCAGGCGTTCGCCGGTCGGATCGCCGGCGCGCAGCACGTGGACGTTGTCGTCGAAGAAGAACATCCCGACCACCTCGGCACCGTGTCGTCCCTCCTCGAGCTGGGGCAGGATCATCCCGGCCAGCTTGAAGGTCGCGGCGTTGGGGGTGGCGAAGACATAGGCGACTCGCATCTGCGTTCCCTTGGTGCTGTCGTGGCGTGACGAGCGGAGCGCGGCCGGTCAGATCCGCATCAGCGCACGCACGTGGACGGCGGCGCCCTCGGCAAGCGCGATCAGGTCGTAGCCGCCCTCGAGCAGGCTGACGATCCGGCCCCCGCAGACGCGATCGGCGAGTTCGACCAGCGCGCGCGACAGCCAGGAGAAGTCCGGCGTCTGCACCCGCAGCGAGGCGAGCGGATCGCGCGCATGGGCGTCGAACCCGGCCGAGACGATGATGAGGCCGGGGCAAAACCGATCGACTTCAGGAATGATCACGTCGCCCCAGGCGGCGCGGAACTCGGGCCCGCCCGCGAAGGGCTCGAGCGCGACGTTGCGCACGTTCTCCGCGCAGCCGCGCTCGGAGGGATGTCCGGTGCCCGGGTAGAGCGGCATCTCGTGCGAGGAGGCATAGAAGAAGTCGGGGTCGTCCTGCAGGATCGCTTGGCTGCCATTGCCGTGATGCACGTCGAAGTCGAGCACGGCGACACGCCGGACACCCCAGACCGCGCGGGCGTGATGCGCGGCGATCGCGGCGTTGCTGAACAGGCAGAACCCCATCGGCCGCGCGGCCTCGGCGTGATGGCCGGGCGGGCGGGTCGCGCAGAATGCCGCGCGTGCCCAGCCCTGCATCACCGCGTCCACGGCCGCCACCGCAGCGCCCGCCGACCGCAGGGCCGCAGCGCGACTGCCGCCGCTCATGCCGGTGTCGGGGTCGAGCATCACCCGCTCGCCGGGCGGCGGCGCGATCGACAGGATCGCCTCGACATAACGCTCAGGGTGCACGCGCATCAGCTGCTCGGGGGTCGCCTCGGGCGCCTCCTCGCGGGCGAGCGTGGCGAACGCCTCGCCTTCCAGGGCGCGCAGCACCGCGCGCAGGCGGTCCGGCCGCTCCGGATGTCCGGGGCCGTTGTCGTGGTCCAGGCAGGCGGGATGCGTGAACAGCGCGGTCGTCACGACCCCGCCTCGGCCTTCTTCTGGATCACGAAACTGTACACGCCCTGCGCCTCGCTGACCGCCACCAGCGCATGCCCGGTCGTTTCGCAGTAGTTGCGAAAATCCCTGACCGACGCGGGGTCGGTCGCCAGCACGCGCAGCCGCGCCCCCGCCGGCAGGCCACGCAAGGCCTTGTTGGCGCGCAGCACGGGCAGCGGGCAGCTCAGCCCCTTGAGATCGAGCAGCGTCTCGGCCATGCCCCCACTCTGCGCCGCCACCTGCGATCGGGCAAGCGCCGGCCGCTTGCCTCGACCGGCGCCGCATGGCACCCGTGCGGCGGGAGAAGCATCGGGTGGATCTCGCCGGCCTGTTCTCGCTCGAAGGCCGGGTGGCGCTGGTGACCGGCGCCTCCGGCACGCTGGGTGCCCATTTCGCGCGCGTGCTGCACGCGGCCGGCGCGGCGGTGGTGCTCGCGGCGCGTCGCCTGCCGGCCTGCGGGTCGCTTGCGGCCGAGCTCGGCGGCCGTGCCGTTGCCGTGCCGCTAGACCTTGCGGATCCTGCCGCGATCGCCGCCGCCTTCGCTGCCGGCGAGGCCGCGTTCGGGGCGCCGTGCGACGTGATCGTCAACAACGCGGGCGTGGCCGTGACGCAGCCCGCGCTCGAACTCGCCACCGAGGCGTGGGACGCGGTGGTGGGCGTGAACCTGCGCGGCGCGTTCCTGGTGGCGCAGGAGGGCGCGCGTCGCCTCGTGGCTGGCGGCAGGCCCGGCGTGATCGTCAACATCGCCTCGATCCTCGGCCTGCGCGTGACGGCCGGGGTCGCCGCCTATGCCGCCGCCAAGGCCGGGATGATCCAGCTCACCCGCACGCTTGCGATCGAGCTCGCGCGCCACCGCATCCGCGTCAACGCGCTCGCCCCCGGCTATGTCGAGACCGACATGAACCGCGCCTTCTTCGCAACCGATGCCGGCCAGGCGATGATCCGGCGCATCCCGACCCGGCGGCTCGGCACGCCCGCGGATCTCACGGGTGCCTTCCTGTTGCTCGCCTCCGATGCCTCCGCGCACATGACCGGCGCGGTGGTGACCGTGGACGGCGGGCATTCGATCAACCCGCTCTGAGGCGAGACCCGATGGACTTCACGCTCCCTCCCGAGGTCGAGGCGATCCGCCAGCGCGTCCGTCGCTTCGTCGACGACCGTCTGATCCCGCTCGAAGCCGATGCGGCGAGCTACGACGGGCACGAGAACATCGCGCCCGCGCTGCTCGCCGAGATGCGCGCGGCTGCGCGCGCCGAGGGGCTCTGGGCGCTGCAGATGCCGAAATCCCGCGGCGGCGGCGGGCTCGACCGCGTCGGCATGGCGGCCGTCTACGAGGAGATGAACCGGTCGATCTTCGGCCCCGTGGTGTTCAACAGTGCTGCCCCCGACGACGGCAACATGATGCTCCTCGAGCGCGTGCTGCCCGAGGCGATGAAGGAGCGCTGGCTGCAGCCGATCATCGACGGCCGCGTGCAGTCGGCCTTCGCCATGACCGAGCCGGACGGCTGCGGCTCCGACCCGGGCCTCACCTACACCACCGCCGAGCGCGTGGGCGATCGCTGGCGCATCGTCGGCCGCAAATGGTTCATCACGGGGGCGGAGGCCGCGAGGATCTTCATCGTCGTCGCGCGCACCTCAACGGACGAGCGCAAGGGCCTCACCGCCTTCCTGTTCGACGCCGACAGTCCCGGCTGGCGCATCGTCCGGCGCATCCCGATCATGGGGCCGGAGGAGCACGGCGGGCATTGCGAGCTCGCCTTCGAGGGGCTGGAGATTCCCGACAGCCAGCGCCTGCTCGGCGTGGGCGACGGGCTGAAGGTGACGCAGATCCGCCTCGGCCCGGCGCGGCTGACGCACTGCATGCGCTGGCTCGGCATGGCACGGCGCGCGCTTGAGATCGCGACCGCGCATGTCGCGCAGCGGAAGTCGTTCGGGCAGATGCTGATCGAGCGCGAGAGCGTGCAGGGCATGATCGGCCAGGCGGCGATGGAGATCGAGATCGGCCGGCTGCTCACCATGAAGGCGGCCTGGGTGCTCGACCAGGGCGGCTTCGCGCGCAAGGAGATCTCGATGGCGAAGATCGTCGTCGCCGATGCGCTGCACAAGGCGGTGGACACGGCATTGCAGCTCCTCGGCGCGAAGGGCTACTCGAAGGACACGGTGGTGGAGTGGATGTACCGCTACGCGCGCCAGGCGCGCCTGGTGGACGGCGCCTCCGAGGTGCACCGGATGGTGATCGCCAACATCCTGCGCCGCGAGGGGCGCGACTTCTTCGGCTGGGGGATGCCCGTGCATGGATGAGGCGCGCCGCGTCCGCCTCGAAGCCTGGCTGCGCGCCGAGACGGGTGACGCGGCACTCGCGATCGCGGATCTGCGGCGGCTCTCGGGCGGGGCGATCCAGCAGAACTGGGCGCTCGACGTGCGGTGCGGCGACGGCTGCACCGCCGCCTGGGTGCTGCGCACCGACAACGCCGCCACGCTCGCGGTCTCGCACGGCAGGGCGGAGGAGTTCGCCCTGCTGCGCGCCGCGCAGGCGGCCGGCGTGACGGTGCCGGAACCGCTCTTCCTCTGCCCCGACCGGGCGGTGATTGGTGCGCCGTTCTTCGTGATGCGCCGGGTCGAGGGCGTCGCGGCCGGGCATCGCGTGGTGAGGTGCGGCACGCTCGCCGGCGGGCGCCGCGCCGCGGCGGAAGCGGTCGGGCGCGAGCTCGCCCGCATCCACGCGATCCGCCCGCCGCGCGCCGATCTTCCCTTCCTCGGCGCGCCTCCGGCCGATCCGGCGGCTGCCTTCCTGGCCGGCCAGCAGCGCGCGCTCGACCGCCAGCGCGACCCGCATCCGATCCTGGAATGGGGGCTTCGGCATCTCGCGCGCCGGGCGCCGGCACCGATCACGTCGGTACTATGTCACAACGATTTCCGCACCGGCAACATCATGTTCGACGCGCGCGGCGTGACCGCGGTGCTGGACTGGGAGTTCGCCGGCTGGGGCGATCCGCATGCCGATCTGGGCTGGCTCTGCGCGAAGTGCTGGCGCTTCGGCAACGACGCCGAGGAGGCGGGCGGGATCGGCCCGCGCGACGCCCTCTACGCCGGCTACGTCGCCGCCGGCGGCGCGCCGCCCGATCCTGGCCGCGTCGCCTGGTGGGAGATCGCGGCGCATCTGCGCTGGGCGACCATCGCGCTCGACCAGGCGGAGCGGCACCTCTCGGGCGCGGAGCCGAGCCTCGAGCTCGCGCTGACCGGCCACATCGTGCCGCAGCTCGAATGGGACATCCTCGCCGCCGTGGAGGCGCGCGATGCCGCTTGAGCGGCCTTACACGCCCGACCTGCTCGCGATCGCGCGCGCGACCCTGCTGGACGAGGTCCTGCCCGCGCTGCCGGAGGCGCAACGGTTCGCGGTGCGCATGGTGGCGAACGCGATCGGCATCGCCGCGCGCGAGACGGCACTCGCCGGCGACGCCCGCACCGCCCTGGTCGCGCGTGTTGCGGCACTCACCGGCGAGGCGGCCGATCCCCTGCGCGCGCTCGCCGCGGCGATCCGCGCCGGCGCCTTCGATCCCGGCACGGAACGCCATGCCGAGGCGGCTCGGCTGCTCAAGGATCTCGCCCGGCTGCGCTGTTCGGTGAGCGCGCCGAAGGCGCTCGGCGGAGGATGAGACCATGCAGGACGATCTGCCGAAGACCGACGCGAACCACGTGCCGCTCTCGCCGGTGTCGTTCCTGCGCCGCGCCGCCGCCGTATGGGGCCCGCGCACGGCGGTGATCCACGGCGCGCGCAGGCTGACCTACGCCGGGCTGTCCGAGCGCAGCCGCCGCCTTGCCTCGGCCCTGCGCGGCCTGGGCGTGGCACCAGGCGACGTGGTCGCCGTGCTGCTGCCCAACGTCCCCGAGATGCTGGAGGCGCATTTCGGCGTGCCGACGGCGCAGGCGGTGCTGTGCCCGATCAATATCCGCCTGGATCCCGGAACGATCCGCTTCATCCTCGGCCATGCCGAGGCGAAGGTGCTGATCGTCGACCGCGAGTTCGCCGCCACCGCGGCCGCCGCGCTCGAGGGGCTCGCGCCGCGCCCGCGCGTGATCGTGGTGGACGATCCGGAAGGTCCGGGCGGGGCGGCGATCGACGCGGCGCCCTACGAGGCGGTGATCGCCGCCGGCGACCCGGCCTTCCCCCTCGTGCCGCCCGCGGACGAATGGGCCGCGATCAGCCTCTCCTACACTTCCGGCACCACCGGCGATCCGAAGGGCGTCGTGGTGCACCATCGCGGCGCCTATCTGAACGCCTGCGGCAACGCTCTCGCCTTCGGCCTCTCGCCGCGGAGCGTCTATCTCTGGACGCTGCCGATGTTCCACTGCAACGGCTGGTGCTACACTTGGGCGGTGACGCTGCAGGGTGGGACGCATGTCTGTCTGCGCCGCATCGAGCCCGCGCGCGTCTTCGCCCTGATCGCCGGGCACGGGGTGACGCATCTCTGCGCGGCCCCCGTGGTGCTGACCATGCTGATCAATGCGCCGGCAGAGCAGCGCCTTGCCTTTCCTCAGCGCGTGCAGATCGCCACCGGCGGGGCCGCGCCGCCCTCGCCGGTGATCGCGGCGATGGAGGAGATGGGATTCGAGGTGACGCATCTCTACGGCCTGACCGAGAGCTTCGGCCCCTCGCTCGCCTGCGCCTGGCAGCCGGGGCTCGAGGACCGGCCGCTTGCCGAGCGCGCGTCGTTCATGGCGCGCCAGGGTGTCGCCCTGCCCACGCTCGAGGAGGCGACGGTGCTCGATCGCGGCACGGGCGCGCGCGTACCGGCGGATGGGACAACCCTCGGCGAGATCGTGCTGCGCGGCAACACGATCATGAAGGGTTATCTGCGCAACCCGAAAGCCAATGCGGCGGTGTTCGTGGGCGGCTGGTTCCGCACCGGCGATCTCGGCGTGTTGCACCCGGACGGCTACATCGAGGTGAAGGACCGCGCCAAGGACATCGTCATCTCGGGCGGGGAGAACATCTCCAGCCTGGAGGTGGAGGAGGTGCTGTACCGCCATCCGGCGGTGATGGAGGCGGCGGTGGTTGCCGCGCCGGACCCGACATGGGGCGAGGTGCCTCATGCCTTCGTGGCGCTCAAGCCCGACGCCGAGGGCAGCGTGAGCGAGGCCGCGCTGATCGCCTGGTGCCGCGATCGGCTCGCGCATTTCAAGGCGCCCAAGCGGGTCACCTTCGGCCCGCTCCCCAAGACGGCGACGGGCAAGATCCAGAAATACGAGCTGCGCGCACGCCTGCGCGGGGCCGCGCGCGAGGCTTGAGCGCCGGCTTGCGGGACCGCAGAGTGCCGTCATGCGCATCGGCATCGACCTCGGCGGCACCAAGATCGAGATCATCGCGCTCGACGCAGCGGGCGCGGAGCGTCACCGTGAACGCATCGCCACCCCCAGCGACTACTGGGGCGTGATCCGTGCGATCCGCGGCCTCGTCGAGGCCACCGAGTCGCGGCTCGCCGCGCGCGCGACCGTGGGCATCGGCATGCCCGGCTGCATCAGCCCGGCGACCGGTCTCGTCAAGGGCGCGAACAGCACCTTCCTGAACGGCATGCCCTTCGAGCGCGACCTCGCCGCCGCGCTCGGCCGTCCCGTGCGCGTGATGAACGACGCCAACTGCTTCGCGCTCTCCGAGGCCGCGGACGGGGCCGCGGCCGGCAGGCGCGTCGTCTTCGGCGTGATCCTGGGGACGGGCTGCGGCGGCGGCGTGGTGGTGGACGGCACGCCGCTGGTCGGCCCCCACGCGATCGCCGGCGAGTGGGGGCATGCGCCGCTCCCGTGGCCCTCGGCGGTCGAGGTGCCGGGGCGGCGCTGCTGGTGCGGCCGGCACGGCTGCCTCGAGACCTGGATCAGCGGCACCGGCCTCGCCGAGGACTGCGACGGGCCGGGCGCGCGCGACGCGGTGGCGGTGGAGCGGCGCGCAGCCGCGGGCGAACCCCGTGCCCGGGCGGCGCTCGCGCGCCACGCCGACCGGCTCGCGCGCGGGCTCGCGGTGGTGATCGACCTGATCGATCCGGATGCGATCGTGCTCGGCGGCGGCCTCTCGAACATGGACCATCTCTACGAGGCCGTGCCGCGGCTCCTGCCGGCCTACGTGTTCAGCGATGTCGTGGCCACGCCGGTCCTCAAGGCGAAGCACGGCGACAGCTCCGGCGTGCGGGGGGCCGCCTGGCTGTGGCGTCCGGACGAGGCGCCGTGACGCCCACGCTCTGCCGCGACTGCGACTGGCATGCCGCGGAGCCTTCCGATCGCGACCGCTGTCCGCGCTGCGGCTCGACGCGGCTGGTGCGCCATGCGGAGCTGTTCGCGCTCGCGATCGCGCATGTCGATGCCGATGCGTTCTACGCCAGCGTCGAGAAGCGGGACCGGCCCGAGCTTGCGGATCGCCCGGTGATCGTCGGCGGCGGCCGGCGCGGTGTCGTGACCGCCGCCTGCTACCTTGCGCGCCGCTCTGGCGTGCGTGCGGCGATGCCGATGTTCAAGGCGCTCGCGCTCTGCCGCGACGCGGTGGTGATCCGCCCCGACATGGCGAAATACGCCGCGGTCGGGCGCGCGCTGCGTGCGCTGATGCAGCGCCTCACGCCGCTGGTCGAGCCGCTCTCGATCGACGAGGCCGTGCTCGACCTCTCGGGCACCGAGGCGTTGCACGGCGCGCCGCCGGCGGTGGTGCTGGCGCGGCTCGCGCGCACGGTCGAGAGCGAACTCGGCGTCACCATCTCGGTCGGGCTGGCGCCCAATCGGATGCTCGCGAAGATGGCGGCCGAGCGCGACAAGCCGCGCGGCTTCGCGGTCATCGGCGCGGGCGAGGCGGCCCGGGTGCTCGCGCCCCTTCCGGTCGGCGCGCTGCCGGGGATCGGCCCGAAGGCAGCCGCGCGGCTGGTGGCGCAGGGCTTCGCGACCCTCGGCG
>NZ_VIKA01000094.1 GCF_006704265.1 Elioraea sp. Yellowstone
CGCGCGGACCTCGCGCATCTGCGCAGCCTGCTGGCGGCGCGCCATGTCGCTCCGGTCCGCGTCGAGGCGGCCGAGGCGGCGTTGCGCCGGGCCGAGGCGGCGGCCGAGGCCCTGGCCGCACGGATCGCGCGGCTCGAGATCGAACGTCAGGCCGCCGAGGCCGGGCTGCAGCTCCGCGACGGCCAGAACGACGTGCCCTACACCGTGCAGCAGCGTGACCGGGTGATGCTGGAACGACGGCAGCTCGCCGATCGGCTGGCCGAGGCCGAGGCGCGCGAAGGGGCGCTCGCGGCCGCCCTGGCCGCGGAGCAGGCGGCGCTCGAGGCGCGCTCGCGCTACGCCTACGCCGCACCGGACAACCTCGTTGTGTGGGAACGCCACGCCACGCCCGGCGCGCCGGTGAAGCCGGGCGATCCCCTGCTGGACCTGGTCCGCTGCGACCGCCTGTTCGTCGAGGTGGCGCTGCCCGATACCGCCTACAGCGCTCTCGCCACGGGCCAGACCGCGCACGTGAAACTGCGCGGCGACGTCGCGCTCGACGGCACGATCCGTTCCATCCGCGGTGCCGGCGCGCGCAGCCGCAAGACCCTGCTCGCCGCCGAACGGCCGGGCGAGCACGGAGCGCGCCTGACCGTCGAGGTGGCGCTGCCGCAAGACGCCGCCGCCCGGATCACGCCCGAGGCCGAGGGCGGGTTCTGCGGCATCGGCCGGATCGCCGAGGTGAGCTTCCCGGCCGGCCTGGGCGTGGCGGGCGGGCTGGCCGAGCGGCTCGCCGACCTGGCGCGCAGGCTCGGGGCCGCCGCCGGCTGGGCGGTCGGACTCGTCAGCCCCTCCCCCGCCGCGCGCGCCGCCGCCCCCTGATCGCGCGCGGGGCGGGCCGGCGCATGATCCTCGACATCCCGCATGAGGCCTTCTGGCCGCTGCTCGCCGTCTGCGGCCTGCTGCTCCTCGTCAGGGGGATCGGCAGCGATCGCCTCGCGCGTGCCGCCTTGCCGCCCGCGGTGGCGCTGATCGTCGCGCACTATCTCGTCTGGCGCTTCGCCGCGACGCTGGAGGGTCCCGGACTCGGTCCCGCCGACCACGCCTTCATCCACGCCTTCCTCGGCGTCGAGCTGCTCGCGCTCGCGGACGGCATGATCCTGATGCTGATGCTGTCGCGCCGGCGCGACAACTCGGCCGAGGCCGACCGGCACGAGCGCCGCCTCGCCGCCGCCGATCCGGCGAGCCTGCCGGCAGTCGACGTGTTCATCGCCACCTACAACGAGCCGCTCGAGGTGCTGGAGCGCACGATCATCGCCGCCCTCGCGCTCGACTGGCCCAACCTCAGGGTCTGGGTGCTGGACGACGGGCGGCGCGACTGGCTCAGGCGCTGGTGCGCGGACCGCGGCGCGGGCTACCTGACGCGGCCCGACAACAAGGGCGCGAAGGCGGGCAACATCAACGCAGCCCTCGGCCGCACCTCCGCCCCCTTCGTGCTGGTGCTGGACGCGGATTTCGCGCCGCGCGCCAACTTCCTGCGCCGCACCATGGGCTTCTTCGCCGATCCGCGCGTCGGCATCGTCCAGGCGCCGCACCGCTTCTTCAATCCCGATCCGATGCAGCAGAACCTCAGGCTGCACCGCGTGCTGCCGGACGATCAGCGGCTGTTCTTCGACGTCATCATGCCCGCGCGCGATGCCTGGGACGCCGCGTTCTGCTGCGGCTCCAACGGGGTGATCCGCCGTTCCGCGCTGGCCGAGGTGGGCGGAAGGCTGCCCGAGGGCTCGATCACGGAGGACATGCTCCTCACCCTGGTGCTGCTGCGCAAGGGCTATGTCACCCGCTACCTGAACGAGACCCTGGCGCTCGGGCTCGCCCCCGAATCCACCAACGCCTTCTTCGTGCAGCGCGCGCGCTGGGCCCGCGGCGCGATCCAGATCCTCCACCTCCGCCATGGCCCGCTCGGTCCGGGGCTCGGCCTGCTGCACCGGCTGTTCTTCCTGCCGACGCACTGGCTCTCGGGCAGCCTGGTGCAGAGCTTCTCGCTGATCGCGCCGGTGCTGTTCATGCTCACCGGGATCGTGCCGATCGCCAATGTCGGCGTGCCCGAGGTGCTGACCTACCAGCTCCCCGTGGTCGTGGGCTACATGGGGTCGCTGCAGGTGCTGTCGCGCGGCGCCTATCATCCGCTCGCGGCGCTGGTGCTGAGCGCCTTCTCGGCGGTACGGCTCCTGCCGGCGGTGTTGGTGACGCTGGTCCGGCCGCACGGGCATGCCTTCCGCGTCACGCCGAAGGGTCGCGACGCGATCGCCGGCGGGGTGGACCGGCTGGTTGCCGGCGCGGCGCTCACCCTGACCGCCGCGACCGCGCTCGGGCTGGTGCTGAACGCCGTGCCCGCGTGGCGGATCGTCGAGCGCGCGGCGCTGATCCCGGTGGTGGCCGGCTGGTCGGTCGTGAACGCCGTGGTGCTGCTGCTGGTGGCGGCGATGGCGATCGCGCGCCCGCCGGCGCGGGCCGAGGAGCGCTTCGCCATGGGCGGCGAGCCGGCCGCCCTGGTCGCGGGCGAGGCGCGCCTGCCCGCCGCGCTGGTGGATCTCAGCCTGTCCGGGGCGCTGCTTCGCCCCGAAGGCGACTGCGCCGCGCGGCCCGGCGACCGGGTGGCGGTCGAGATCGCCGGCGTGCCGCCGCTCGCCGCCTCCGTCGCGGGGGTGCGCCCGACGGGGATCGGGCTCCGCTTCGAGGCGGTGTCGGACGAGGCGCGGGCGGCCCTGATCCGGCGGCTGTTCTCGGAGGCGCACGAGCCGGTCACCGCGCCCGCCCCGCGCGAGAATGTGGCGGTCGCGCTGCTGGTGCGGCTCTTCCTCGGCGACCCGAAGCCCGCCTGACGGTTGCCGCGGCCCGTGCGCGGCCCTACACCGCTCGCGCCATGCCCGACGGCACGCTCATCCGCACCATCCGCGACATCCCCGGCCTGATCGCCGCCGGGCTCGTGCGCGCCGGCGAGGGCGCCGCGCTGGAGCAGGTCGCGGCGCGCTATGCGATCGCGCTCACACCTGCCGTCACCGCGCTGATCGACCCGTCTGATCCGGCCGATCCGATCGCCGCGCAGTACGTGCCCCATCCGGACGAGCGCATCACCGCGCCGGACGAGCATCCCGATCCGATCGCGGACCTGGCCCTGAGCCCGGTGAAGGGCATCGTGCACCGCTATCCCGACCGTGTGCTGCTGAAGCCGCTGCTCGCCTGCCCGGTCTATTGCCGGTTCTGCTTCCGCCGCGAGCAGGTCGGACCCGACGGCGGCGTGCTGAGCGAGACCGAACTCGCTGCCGCCCTCGCCTACATCGCCGCGCGTCCGGCGATCCGCGAGGTGATCCTGACCGGCGGCGATCCGCTGATGCTCTCGCCCCGGCGGCTGCGCGGGATCCTGGCCGCGCTCGAGGCCATCCCGCATCTCGAAAGCCTGCGCATCCACACGCGCGTGCCGGTCGCCGCGCCGTCGCTGGTCACCGAGGCGCTGGTCGCGGCGCTCGCGACCCGGAAGGCGCTGTGGGTGGCCGTGCACGTGAACCACGCGCGGGAGCTCGCGGCGGCGGCGCGCGCGGCGCTGGCACGGCTGGTGGCGCGCGGCATCCCGCTGCTGTCGCAGTCCGTGCTGCTCGCCGGGGTGAACGACAGCGAGGCGGCCCTGGAGGCGCTCTGCCGCGCGCTGATCGCCGCGCGCGTCAAGCCGCACTACCTGCACATGCTGGACTTCGCTCCCGGCACGGCGCGCTTCCGCGTCGAGGTCGCGCGCGCGCGCGCTCTTCACCGGAGCTTGCGGGGCCGGCTGCCGGGCCACGCCATCCCGACCCTGATCCTCGACATCCCCGGCGGGCACGGCAAGGTGCCGGCAGGCGAGAGCCATCTCGCGCGCGGGCCGGACGGATCCTGGAGGGCCCGCGATCCCTGGGGCGACGATCACGCCTATCCGCCGGACCGCCTCCGGGCTCAGGACGCGTCATCCGCCCCGTCGCGGCGCGGGCGCGGGTGAGGCCGACCGCGGCGGAACCCGCGCGTCCGCCGCGCCGTCATGAGAGGTGCTCCAGGGCGAGCGGCCGGCGGTGCCACGGCCCCGGGCCGCGCAGCATGAGGCCGGGAGCGGGGGCAGGGCCGGCCGAGGCCGGCGCCACGCCCGCCACCTTGACACCCCCCCCCCCGCCCGCCCCAAACGCCCGCCCCCAGGCCCAACGGGAGAGGGCCCGTGCCGCAACTGACCGCGCTCACCCCGCTCGGCGAGCTCACCCTGTCCGAGGAGGACGGGGCCATCGTCGCGCTCGACTGGGGCCGCGGCCGCGATCAGACCGCCACCCCCCTGCTCCAGCGGGCCATAGCTGCCCTGCACGCCTATTTCGACGGGGCGGCCGAGCCCTTTGCCGACCTGCCCCTCAACCCCGCGGGCACCGCCTTCCAGCGTCGCGTCTGGACCGCCATGCGGGCCATCCCGCGCGGCCGGACCCGCAGCTACGGCGAACTCGCCCGCGACCTGCGCTCCTCCGCCCGCGCCGTCGGCGCCGCCTGCGGCGCCAACCCCATCCCCGTCATCATCCCCTGCCACCGGGTGACCGGCGCACGCGGCCTCGGCGGCTACTCCGGCGGCGACGGCGCCGCCACCAAGCGCTACCTCCTCGGCCTCGAACAGGCCTGACACCACCGGCAACCCCCTCGAAGGACGCGCCTGATGAACCACGCGATCCGCATCCACGAGCACGGCGGCCCCGAGGCCATGAAGTGGGAGGAGATCCCCACCCCCTCGCCCGGCCCGGGCGAGGCCCTGGTGCGCCACGCCGCCGTCGGCCTCAACTACATCGACGTCTATTTCCGCACGGGGCTCTACAAGCCGCCCTCGCTGCCCTGCGTGATCGGCATGGAAGGTGCCGGCATCGTCGAGGCCGTCGGCGAGGGCGTGACGGTGGTGCGGCCCGGTGACCGTGTCGCCTACGCCACCGCCCCGATCGGCGCCTATGCCGAGGTCCGCACCATCAAGGCCGACCGGCTCGTGAAGCTGCCCGACGACATCTCGTTCGAGGTTGCCGCGGCGATGATGCTCCAGGGCATGACCGTCGAGTACCTGCTCCGCCGCACCTTCCCGGTGAAGCCCGGCCAGACCATCCTCGTCCACGCCGCTGCCGGCGGGGTCGGGCTGATCATGTGCCAGTGGGCGAAGCATCTCGGCGCGACCGTGATCGGCACGGTCGGCTCCGACGCCAAGGCCGAACTGGCCCGCGCCCATGGCTGCGACCATCCGATCGTGTACACGCGCGAGGACTTCCAGGCGCGCGTGAAGGAGATCACCGGAGGCAAGATGCTGCCGGTGGTGTACGACAGCGTCGGCCGCGAGACCTTCCTCAAGTCGCTCGACTGCCTGGCACCCCTCGGCATGATGGTGGTGTTCGGCAACGCCTCCGGCGCCGTGCCGCCCTTCGATGTCGGCATCCTCGCCGCCAAGGGCTCGCTGTTCCTGACGCGCCCCACGCTTGCCACCTACACCGCCAAGCGCGAGGACCTGGTCGCCTCCGCCGAGGCGCTGTTCGAGGTCGTGCGCAAGGGCGCGGTGAAGATCGAGGTGAACCAGCGCTTCCCGCTCAGGGACGCGGCCGAGGCGCACCGCGCGCTGGAGGCGCGGCAGACCACCGGCTCGACGGTGCTGCTGCCGTGACGCGCGCACTCCCGATCACCGCGATCGAGGAACGCAGCACCAGCTCCTATCCCGAACCGTTCCGTGACCGGGTCGCCGGGCGGCACTACCGCCGCCTGGCCGACGCCTTCGGGCTCACCCAGTTCGGCGTCAACCTCGTCCGCCTCGCCCCCGGCGCGATGAGCGCGCTGCGCCACGCCCACTCGGCCGAGGACGAATTCGTTCTTGTTCTGCAAGGACATCCGACCCTGGTCACGAACGATGCCGAGGAGACGCTCTCTCCCGGGCTCTGCGTCGGCTTCCCTTGCAACACCGGCGACGCCCACCACCTCGTCAACCGCTCGACAGCGGATGTGGTCTTCCTGGTCGTCGGCACCCGCGCCCCCGATCGCGACACCGTCGACTATCCGGATGAGGACCTGAGGATCGAACCCGGACCGGACGGATCGCGCCGCTTCATGCGCAAGGACGGCACCCCCTACTGACCGCGGAGAACACCATGGCCGGCCCCTACTCTGTCGCCGCGATCTGCGGTTCCCTGCGCAGCGCCTCGTGGAACCGCAGGCTGATGGACGCCGCCATCGCGCGCGCCCCCGCCGCACTCTCGATCCGCGAGGTGCCGATCGGCGACCTGCCCCTGTTCAACGAGGACCTGGAGCGCGACCCCTGGCCCCACGCCGTACTCGCCGCCGGCGCGTCCGTGCGCGCGGCGGACGCCGTGTTGATCGCGACGCCGGAATATAACGCCTCCGTGCCGGGGCCGCTCAAGAACGCGCTCGACTGGCTCTCGCGCAGGACCTCCGCCGGGCCGGCGCCCTTGAACGGCAAACCCGTCGCGATCATCGGCGCGACCCCGGGGCTGATGGGCACGGCGCGCGCCCAGGCGCAGCTGCGCCAGGCGCTGCAGAATCTCGCGCTGCCGGTCCTGCCGGGACCGAACGTGTTCGTCACCCAGGCGGCGACACGGTTCGACGATCAGGGTGCGCTGGCCGACGAGATGACCGCCCGGATGCTCGACACGCTGCTCGAGCGGTTCGTGGACTGGATCGAAAGGAGCGTCCGGCAGGGATCGCGCTGATCCGCCGGCCGGCTGCGCTCACTCCCGCACCCGATAGGCGTAGCGGTACGACTCGCGGAACCCCAAGCGGCGGTAGAGCGACAGCGCGGCGTCGTTGTCCACCTCGACCTGCAAGCACGCGACCCGCGCCCCCTCGGACCGTGCCCAGCCGAAGGAGGCGAGACACGCACGCCGCGCGAGGCCGCGGCCGCGCATTGCCGGCAGGGTCGCCACGCCGGACAGCACGGCGACCGCGCCATCCGCCGCCACACAGGCCACCGACGCCACCCGGCCCTCCACCCGCACCGCCACCCAGGCCGCCGGCACCAGAAGGAGCGCAGGGAACAGCCTGAGCTCGGCCATCCGCGCCGCCGACCGCGCCGCGGCCGCCTCCGCAGCATCGAACCAGGCCTGATCCGGCGCCTCCGCCGTCTCCGCCGGCCCGTCCGGCAGGGGCAGCCCGTCCAGCGCCCCGACCATCACGATCGTCTCGCCCGTCCGCCCGTAGCCGCGCGCCATCAGCACCGGTTCCAGGGCCGCGGGCGACAACGGCGTGAGCCGGAACCTGGGCGGCAGGCCGGACCGCGCGTACCACCCCTCGATCCGCTGCACCCGCGCGGGCAGATCCGCCCCGTCCTCCGGATCGAGCCAGGTCGCGCTGTTCACCCGCCCCGCGCCGCCATGCCCCGCGCGCACCACCGCCGAGCCGCACAGCGCCTGGCGCGGCGCCGGCACCGCGTTCAGCGCGGCACGCTCCAGGATCCCGACCGGGGGCATCTCCATGGCGGCACAGCAAACCATGCCGCATCGCGGAACGGAACCGGGCGCCCGCCCGTGAATTGACCGCCCCTGCGCATCGCCATAGCCTCCCTCCGACAACGAAGAGGGGAGGACATGTCGTGATCGCACTCACCGTGAACGGTCGCGCGCATCGGCTCGATGCCGACCCGGAGATGCCGCTGCTCTGGGCGCTGCGCGACCTGCTCGACCTCACCGGAACGAAGTACGGCTGCGGGATCGCCGCCTGCGGCGCCTGCACCGTGCACATCGACGGCGTGGCCACGCGCGCCTGCGTGACCCCGCTCTCCGCAGCCGCCGGTCGCGCGGTCGTGACGATCGAGGGGCTCGATCCGGACGGCCGGCACCCGGTGCAACGCGCCTGGGTCGAGCTCCAGGTGCCGCAATGCGGCTACTGCCAGTCCGGCCAGATCATGCAGGCGGCGGCGTTGCTGCGGGAGCATCCGAAGCCGACCGACGCCGAGATCGACGCGGCGATGGCAGGCAATCTCTGCCGCTGCGCCACCTACGAGCGCATCCGCGCGGCGATCCATCGCGCCGCCGAGCTTGCCTGAGGGAGGCCGCCATGAACGCCGTCACCCTGAACCGGCGCGGCCTGCTGCGGAGCGGCGCCGCCGCCGCGGTCGCGCTCAGCATCCCTGTAGCCCTGCCCGCGCGCGGGCTCGCGCGCAACGGCGACGCGCTCACCGCCTATCTGCGCATCGCGCAGGACGGCGCCATCACCCTAATCACGCCCGCGACCGAGATGGGCCAGGGCACGCATACCGCGCACGCCATGCTGGTCGCCGACGAGCTCGGCGTGCCGCTCTCGGCGATCCGGACGATCCGCGTCGGGCAGCCCTCCGAGCCGATGCGCCGCCCGCCGGGCGAACAGTCCACTGGCGGATCGACCGGCACGCGCGCCTGGGTCGCGCGTCTGCGCACCGCTGCCGCGCAGGCGCGCGAGGTGCTCACCGAGGCCGCGGCGCGGCGCATGAACGTGCCGGTTGCGGAACTGAAATGCCAGGATGGGGCGATCGTGCACGCCGCCTCGGACCGCTCGATCCCGATCGGCTCGCTGGTGCGCGAGGCCGCCCTCCTGCCCCTGCCCGAGAAGCCGGCGCTGCGTCCGGCCGGCGAGCTCCGCATCGTCGGCCGGCCCACCCCGCGTCTCGACATCCCCGCCAAGGTGACGGGGCGCGCCGTGTTCGGCATGGACGTCAAGGTGCCGGGCATGCTCTATGCCTGCGCCCGCCTTGCACCCGTCTATCGCGCCGAGCTCGACGGCTTCGACCGCGCCTCGCTCGACCGCATCGACGGCATCGTCGATGTCGTGCCGCTGCCGCGCGGCGTGGCGGTGGTGGCGGAGAATTCCTGGGCCGCGATCAGGGGCGCGGAGGCGATCGCGATCCGCTTCAAGCCGACGCCGCACGACACGCTCGACAGTGCGGCGCTGTCGCAGCGCATGATCGCCGCGCTCGACCAGGAGACCAGGGCGATCGCGAAGAACGAGGGCGATGTCGAGGCGGTGCTGCGCAACGCGGCCAAGACCGTCGAGGCGGTCTACGAGGTGCCCTATCTCGCCCATGCCTGCATGGAGACCGACAACGCCACCGCCCAGGTGACGGCCGAGGGCGTCACGGTCTGGGCGCCGACGCAGCACCAGGACTGGGCGCTCGCCGAGGCCGCACGCGCCGCCGGCGTCGATCCCTCGAAGGTGACGATCCACACCACGCTGCTCGGCGGCGGCTTCGGGCGTCGCTACGCCTCCGAGGTGGTCGGCCAGGCGGTGACGGTGGCCAAGGCCGTCGGACGGCCGGTGAAGCTGTTCTGGCGCCGCGAGGACGAGTTCGCGCAGGGCTACTACCGTCCCGCGCAGGTCGCGCGCATGCGCGCAGCCCTCGATGCCGACGGCCGGCTGATCGGCTTCTGGTTCCGCGCCGCAGGCCCGTCCACCGTGGCCGAGTTCCGGCCGAATGCGATCCAGCCGAACGGGCTCGACCCGCAGCAGGTCGCCTCGGTCGCCGACAGCCGGTACCGGTTCGGTGCGTTCCGCGCCGACTGGGTGCGCGTCGACGGGCCGCCGCGCAACTGGATCTGGCGGTCGGTGGGGGCGAGCCAGAACGGCTTCTTCCTCGAGAGTTTCCTCGACGAGGTGGCGCATGCGGCGGGGCAGGATCCGTACCGGTTCCGTCGCGAGCTTCTCGCGCACGACGCGCGCGCGCTGAAGGTGCTGGACACGGCCGCCGAGAAGGCCGGCTGGGGCTCGCCGCTGCCCGCGGGCCGTGCGCGCGGCATCGCCTATATGGAGAGCTACGGCTCGCTCTGCGCCGAGGTGGCCGAGGTGTCGGTCGGCGCCGATGGCGTGCGCGTGCATCGCGTGGTGGTGGCGCTCGACTGCGGCGACATCGTCAATCCCGATGCCGTCGAGGCGCAGCTCATGGGCGGTGTCACGCAGGGGCTGTCGGCGATGCTGGGCGAGGCGATCACCCTGAAGAACGGCGCAGCCGAGCAGCGCAACTTCGACACCTACCCGATCCTGCGGATCGATCGCGCCCCGAAGGTGGAGGCGCACGTGATCCGCTCCGGGCAGGGCTGGGGCGGGGTGGGCGAGCCCGGCGTGCCGCCGATCGCGCCGGCGGTGGCCAATGCGATCTTCGCCGCCACCGGCCGCCGCATCCGCCGCCTGCCGCTGACGGCGGAGGGTCTCGGCGTGTAGGTCGGATGGGTGGTCTGGAGGGAAGGGCCGATGGCCCTCTCCCTCCAGGGGGGGCCCGCGGGGGCCAGGGGCCGAACGGCTCTCGCCCCTGCACCCGTCAGAGGCAGGCCGTATCGACCTGATCCATGACGCCGCGGAGGCGCGGGGCGCGCGTCGAGACGTGGGCCTCGGGCCGCGAGGCGTTGCGTCCCAACGGATTGGGCAGAACGGCGGCGAGCAGCGAGGCCTGCACCGGCGTCAGCGCCGCCGCACCGCGGCCGAACAGCGCGCGCGACGCCGCCTCCGCGCCATAGAGGCCGGGGCCGAACTCGACGACGTTGAGATAGACCTCGACGATGCGCCGCTTCGGCCACAGGAGCTCGATCAGCAGCGTCGGATAGACCTCGAGCGCCTTGCGCAGCCAGTCGCTCCGCGGCCAGAGGAACAGGTTCTTCGCGGTCTGCTGCGTGAGCGTGCTGGCCCCGCGCAACCGCCCGCCGTCGCGCCAGTCATCCACCGCGCGGCGCAGCTCGACCGCATCGAAACCCCAATGCGCGCAGAAGCGCTGATCCTCGGCCGCGATCACCGCGCGCACGAGGAACGGCGAGATGCGGTCGAGCGGCACCCACTCGCGCGACCGGCCATGCCCGTCGATCGAGCGGATGACCATCAGCGGGGTCGCCGGTGGCGGGACGAAGCGGTAGGCGAGCACCACCGCTGCGGGCAGCAGCAGAGCCGCGGCGAACGCGATCAGGAGAGCACGGACGACCCGGCGGCGCATGAGAATCCGTCGTTCGCATCCAGTGGGAGGAGACTCGCGGCATGGGCCGCCACGGCACTACCATGCATCGAACGCGGTCGAGTCGCGGAGACGGGCCGGTCGGTAGCCGGCCCGGCTCGATAGCGCAGGAATTGATCCATGCTTGATGACATCGATTGGGACGACATATCCATCGAGACCTTGCGTTCGCTGGTGGAGAGCAAGGTGCCGGAGAGCGAGCGCCTGGACTACAAGCGCCAAGTCTACGGCAGCAAAGACAACCTTGAGATCGCGAAGGACGTCTCGGCGCTCGCCAACACGCAGGGCGGGCATGTGGTTCTTGGCATCTCGGAGACCGAAGGTGAGCCATCCGAGATCGTCGGCCTTGGACGGCATCGATCCTGACGCTGATACCCTCCGCACAAAGGCTCGACCTTTGTGCGGAGGGTATCGCGCGCGGGGCTGGTGGGGCGGCCGCGCGCGAACATGACCCCGTACCAGCCCGCCGAAGGTCAAACCTTCGGCGGGCTGGTATGAGATCCGGCGGATGGACGACGTCCTTCGCACCAGCGTCCAGCCATCGATCGCCGGCGTGCGCTTCAAGCCCATTCGCGACGGTGAACGCCTTGCGGCCATCGTCGTTCGCGTTCCGAAGAGCTGGCGTGCGCCGCACCAGGTCGTCGCGAACGGCACATACCGTTTTTACGGAAGGCGGTCACGGAGCAACGCGCCTCTCGACGTGGACGCGCTTCGGTCGCTGTTCACGCTCAGCGAAACCATCGGCGACCGGATTCGCCGTTTCCGAGAGGAACGTCTCGTACTGATAATCAGTGGCCAAACCCCCTTTGTTGTGACGGGAGACCACAGGATCGTCTGGCACGCGATTCCCTTCAGCGCGTTCGGATCGTCCGGGCTTCTCGATGTCCGTGCAATCCTGGGAAATAACGCCGCGTTCGACGGGCTCGGCGTATCAGGCGGGCTCAGACGCCCCAACGTCGACGGTGTCAGCAGGCCCCAAACACAACCCCACAGGGCCTACGCTCAAGTCTACCGTAACGGGACGATCGAGGTCGCCGAAGACTGGCCGTACCACGCTCCTCGCGGCGTTCCCGTGTTGCCCTGCAATGAAATTGCCGAAACTGTGCGCAGCAAGTTGTCTGCGACGCGAGACATTCTGCGGAAGATCGGAGCCGACGCTCCCGCCCGCCGTAGGGATCACACTGATCGGTATGAATGGTTGGCGGATGGGCGTCGGGGCAGGTCGCCATCCGCGCAACGAATGGGTCCTCGACAGGGACGTCATCGCGATACCCGAGCACCTCATCGAGACGCTCGACGGAGACATTGATCGTAACGCCAAACCAATCCTCGACATGATCTGGCAGGCGGTCGGCTGGCCAGAGGCCCAGGGCTTTGACGACAACGGCCGCTGGATTGGTGTGCGCGGATAGGAATCCGCCGCCTCACACCTCGAGCAGCAGACGCTCGGGCGCCTCGACGGCCTCCTTGATGCGCACCAGGGTGGAGACCGCCTCGCGGCCGTCGATGATGCGGTGGTCGTAGGAGAGCGCCACGTACATCATCGGCCGGATCTCCACCTTGCCGCCGACCGCGACCGGCCGCTCCTCGATCTTGTGCATCCCCAGGATCGCGGATTGCGGCGGGTTCAGGATCGGCGTCGAGAGCAGGCTGCCGAACACGCCTCCGTTGGTGATCGAGAACGTTCCGCCCGACATCTCCTCGAGCGTGAGCGTGCCCTCGCGCGCCTTCCTGCCGAACTCCGCGATCGCCGCCTCGATCTGGGCGAGGCTCAGCGTCTCGGCATTGCGCAGCACCGGCACGACGAGCCCGGTCGGGCCGGAGACCGCGATGCCGATGTCCATGTAGTGGTGCTGGACGATCTCGTCGCCCTCGATGAAGGCGTTGACGAGGGGGAACTCGCGCAGGGCCGCGACGCACGCCTTGACGAAGAAGCCCATGAAGCCGAGCCGCACGCCGTGGCGCCTCTCGAAGGCGTCGCGGTACGTCGCGCGCAGCGCCATCACCGCGGACATGTCGATCTCGTTGAAGGTCGTCAGGATGGCGGCGGTGTTCTGCGCCTCCTTCAGCCGCCGCGCGATGGTCTGGCGCAGCCGCGTCATCCTGACCCGCTCGACGCGGCGTTCGCCCGGCACGGCCGGCGCCTTCGCGGCCAGGGCTGCGGCGGGCTTCGCGGCGGCGGGCTTCGGCGCGGGCGACGCCTCCGGCTTCGCTGCCGCCGCACCGCCCTCGATCACCTTCAGCACGTCCCCCTTGGTGATCTGGCCGCCCTTGCCGGAGCCCTCGACCTGCGAAGGCTTCAGCCCCGCCTCGGCCATCAGCTTCGCCGCCGCCGGCAGGGGTGGGC
>NZ_VIKA01000095.1 GCF_006704265.1 Elioraea sp. Yellowstone
CGCCTGAGCCGCGCCGCCGGCGCCGCCCCCGGCCCCCAGAGCGTCTCGACCGTGCGGGCGATGTGCGCGCGCATCGCCGTCTCCGCCGCCTCGGCGTCGTGCGCGGCGAGGGCGGCGAAGATCGCCTCGTGCTCGGCCATGGCGAGTTCGGGCCTGAGCCGCATCGTGCGCATGCGCGCCTGGGTGATCAGGAAGTAGCCGCGCAGGCCGCGCACGGCGTTGGCGAGGAACACGTTGTCGGCCGCCTTCAGCACCAGGGCGTGGTAGCGGTCGTTCGCCTCGACCAGCGCCTCGCGGTCGAGCGACTCGGTGGCGCGGCGGAGCTCGGCGAGGATCGCCTCCAGCGCGGCGAGATCGGCCGGGCCGATGCGCAGCGCGGCCAGACGCGCGGCAATGCCCTCGAGCGCCGCCCGGATCAGGCCCATTTCGTGCGCCTTCTCGGGCGCGAAGGCGACCCAGGTGCCGCGCCGCGGCTGGGTCACCACCATGCCCTCCTGCTCGAGCCGTTTCAGCGCCGCCTTGATCGGGCTGGTCGAGACGCCGAGCGCGGCCGAGAGCGCGCGTTCCGAGAGGCGCGCGCGCGGCGCCAGCCGGCCGGCGGCAATGTCGTCGCGCAGCCGCCGATAGACCTGCTCTGCGACCGGCACCGACGCCTCCTGCGCCGGCAGGGCGGCGGCGCGGCGGTCGGAGGTGCGCGCGAAACTCGCCATTGCGCACTGATGTATCAGGTGGCAGTCTCGTGTTCAATGCGGCACGATGCATGGCGTCGGGTCGCCAGACCACGAAGAACGACGGAGGAGACATGTCCAGGCATCTGCTCGCGGCCGCCGCCGCCCTCGCGATCGCCGCAGCGCCCGCCGCGGCGCAGGAGTGGCGCGGCTGGAACATCCACGTGCCCGACTATCCGAACAGCAAGGGGCTCGACCGGTGGGCCGAGCTGGTGGCCCAGCGCACCAGCAACCGCATCCGCATGCGCATGTTCCACTCCGCCCAGCTCGGCCAGCAGGACGAGGCGATCCAGCAGCTCCGCCTCGGCGCGATCGACGTCGCCAACTTCAACATCACCCCGCTGAACAACCTGGTGCCCGAGACCCAGGTGCTGACCCTGCCCTTCATCTTCCGCGATGTCGGCCACAGCCACCGCGTGGTGGACGGGGCGGTGGGCGACGCGATCGCACGCGAGATCGAGGCCAAGCTGAACATGGTGGTGGTGAGCTGGTTCGATGCCGGCGCGCGCTCCGTCTATACGCGCGACCGGCCGGTCCGCACGCCCGCCGACATGCGGGGCCTCAAGATCCGCGTGCAGACCTCGGATCTCTTCATCGACCTGATGCGCGCCCTCGGCGCCAACCCGGTGCCGCTGCCCTTCGGCGAGCTCTACACCGCGCTGCAGACGGGCGTGGTGGACGGGGCGGAGAACAACTGGCCGTCCTATGAGAGCCAGCGCCACTTCGAGCACGCCAAGTACTACTCGACCACCGAGCACTCGAACGTCCCCGAGATCGTGGTGGTGAACAAGCAGCGCTGGGACCGGCTCTCGGCCGCCGACAGGGAGATCGTGCGGGCGGCGGCGCGCGAGGCCTCCGCGCTGCAGCGCCAGCTCTGGGCGGAGCGCGAGAAGGCGAGCCGCGACAAGGTGGTGGCCGCCGGGGTGGTGGTGACCGAGATCCAGGACCGCCGGCCCTTCGCCGAACTCATGGAGCCGCTCTACGCCAAGTATGCCGGCACGCCGAACCTGAAGGCGCTGGTCGAGCAGATCCGGGCCACGCGGTGAGCGGAGGGCGCGCGTGAGGGCGGCGGTCGCCGCCCTTTCGGCGGCGCTCGATGCACTGTCGCGACTGGTGGTCGTCACCGCGGGGGTGGCGCTGATGGCCCTGGTTGCGGCAACCAGTTGGATGGTGTTCGGCCGTTACGTTCTGAACGACACGCCGACCTGGGTCGAGCGCTGGGCGTTGCTTTCGATCCTCTATATCGCGCTCCCGGTGGCGGCGGTCGGTATCCGCGAGCGGTTCCACATGAGTGTGGAGATCGTGCTGGTCGCGCTGCCGCCGGGCCTCCGCGGCGCCGTCCGGATCACGACGGACCTGCTGCTGTTCGGCCTTGGCGTGGTGATGATGCTGCACTCCTGGGTGCTGGTGACGCAGATGTGGGCGTTCAACATTCCGCTCGTCGGCCTGCCCCAGGGGCTGCAGTTCCTGCCGATGACGATCTGCGGCGGACTGATGGCGCTGTTCGTCGTCGAGCACCTGCTGCGCCGCCTCGCGGGGCTGCCGCCGCTCGGCAATCCCGCGCTCGGCCTGGACTGACCGGCGATGACACTGATCGTGCTGTTCGGCAGCTTTGTCCTCGCCCTCGCCATGGGCATGCCGGTCGCCTTTGCCATGGCCGGCGCGGCGGTTGCCGGGTTCTGGTGGGACGGCGTGCCGCTCGCGGTGGTGTTCCAGCAGATGACTTCGGGGATGAACTTCTTCTCGCTGCTGGCGATCCCGTTCTTCATCTTCGCCGGCGAGGTGATGCTGCACGGCGGCATCGCGCAGCGCCTGGTCGATCTCGCTGCCGCCGCCTTCGGCTGGCTGCGCGGCGGGCTCGGCGTGATGAATGTGTTCGACTCCATGCTGTTCGGCGGCATCTCCGGCTCGGCGGTGGCCGATGTCTCGGCACTCGGGTCGGTCGTGATCCCGATGATGCGCAAGAAGGGCTACGACACCGACTATGCGGTGAACGTGACGATCACCTCCTCGATCGCCGGCATCATGATCCCGCCCAGCCACAACATGGTGCTCTACTCGCTCGCCGCCGGCGGCGGTGTCTCGGTCTCGGCCCTGTTCATGGCCGGCGTGGTACCTGGCGTGATGATGTGCGTGATCCTGGCCGTCGCGGCCTATCTGGTGGCGCTGCGGCGCGGCTATCCGGCCGAGCCGTGGGGCGGAGTCCGGCGCCTGATCGTCGCCTTCCTGCTCTCGGTGCCCGGGCTGATGACGGCGGTGATCATCCTCGGCGGCGTGCTCTCGGGCATCTTCACCGTCACCGAGAGCGCCGCCTTTGGCGCGGCCTGGGCGCTCGCGGTCACGCTCATCGTGTATCGTGGCCTGTCATGGAACGCTTTCGTCACCACGGTTGCGGCGGCGGTGCGTACCACCAGCATGGTGCTGATCCTCGTCGGGGCCGCGACCGCCTTCGCCTGGGTGCTCGCCGCGCACCGCGTGCCGGAGCAGCTGCTCGCGTTCATGACCGGCCTCTCCGACAAGCCCTGGGTGATCTTCCTGCTGGTCAACCTCGCCTTCCTCGCCCTCGGCTGCATCATGGACATGGCGGCGCTGATCCTGATCTGCACGCCGATCTTCCTGCCTGTGGTGCAGCAGCTGGGCATGGATCCGGTCCAGTTCGGCATGGTGATGATGATGAACCTGGGCCTCGGTCTGACCACGCCACCCGTCGGCGCCTGTCTGTTCGTCGGCTGCGCCATCGCCAAGGTGCGCATCGAGAGCGTGGTGCGCACGATCTGGCCGTTCTGGGGCGCGATCGTCTTCGCGCTCGCGCTCACCACCTACTGGCCGGCGGTATCCCTGACGCTGCCGCGGCTGACGCTCGGCTACGGCGGATGAGGCGGCCCCCCGGCCGGAAGGACATCGATGATCGAGATCCGCGTGCTGAACCCGGACCTGCGCATGGCGCTCGGCGAGGGCCCGGTCTGGGACGAGGCGCAGGACCGCGTCCTGGTCGCCGACATCCTCGCCTGCACCATCACGGCCCTGTCGCTGCACGGCGCGGTGCTGGACGTCTGGCACTTCCCCTCCGAGGTCGGTTCCTTCGGCCTCTGCCGGTCGGGCCGCTGGATCGTCGCGCTGCGCCACGCGGTGGTGCTGTACGACTGGCGCACGCGCCGCATCGAGCCGTTCTGCACGCCAGGCCCGATCCCGCCATACGGCCGGCTGAACGACGGCAAGGTCGGCCCGGACGGCGCCTTCTGGGTCGGCTCCATGGACGAGCGCGCGCAGCGCGGGCCGGTCGGCCGGCTGTTCCGCATCGCGCCCGACGGCAGCTGGCGCGAGATCTGCGACGGCCTGCTCACCTCCAACGGCCTCGCCTGGACGCATGACGGGCGGACCATGCTGCACACGGACAGCGGCGCGCCCTGGATCGACGCCTGGGACTTCGACCCGGATGCCGGTACGGCAACGAACCGCCGCCGCATCGCCACGCCCGATGCGGATGCGATCGGCCGGCCCGACGGCGCGGCCTTCGACACGGCGGGCCGCTACTGGTCGGCCGGCGTGCGCAAGGGGCGCATCAACCGCTTCCGCACCGACGGCACGCTGATCGACAGCCTGCCGTTCCCGGCCCTCGGCATCACCATGCCGTGCTTCTGCGGCCCCGACCTGCGCACGGTGGTGTGGAGTTCGTTGCGTACCCCGCTCGGTGCAGAGGGCATCGGCGCAAGCCCGCTCTCCGGTGCACTGTTCGTCATGCGTTCGGACGAGCCCGGCGTGCCCGTCGCACGGTTCGCCGACTGAACGAGGAGGTGGAGATGACGGTTCCCGCCAAGCCCGTGCTGCTGACCGGCGCCTCCGGCGCGCTCGGGCGGCAGCTGACCCGCTTTCTCGCCGAGGCGGGCTGGACGCTGCGGCTGACCGACATCGCACCGTTTCCCGACCCGGTGCCGAAGGGGGCGACCTTCACGAAGGCGGACCTGAACGACGGTGTGGCGATCCTGCGCCTCGCCGAGGGCTGCGGCGCGATCCTGCATTTCGGCGGCGTCTCGGTCGAGCGTCCGTTCGAGGAGGTGCTCGGGCCGAACATCCGCGGCCTCTACCACGTCTACGAGGCGGCGCGCCGCGAGGGCGCGCGCGTGGTGTTCGCCTCGTCCAACCACACGATCGGCTTCCACGAGCGCAGCGAACCGCTCGATCACGACTGCGACTTCCGCCCCGACGGCTATTACGGCCTGGCGAAGGCCTATGGCGAGCTGATGGGCCGGCTCTACTGGGACAAGCACGGTGTGGAGAGCGTGTTCCTGCGCATCGGCAGTTCGGTGCCGGAGCCGGTGAACAACCGGATGCTCTCCACCTGGCTCTCCTATCCCGATCTCTGCCGCCTGGTGGAGCGCTCCGTGCTGGCCGAACGCGTCGGCTGCGCGGTGATCTGGGGTGCCTCGAACAACAGCCGGACCTTCTGGCGCAAGGATGCGCGCGCGCGCATCGGCTGGGCGCCGCAGGACAGCGCGGACACCTTCGCCGGGCAGCTCGCGGGCAAGGTCAGCGGCGATCCGGTGGAGGAACGCTACCAGGGCGGGCCGTTCTGCGCGATCGAGTACAGCCGCAGGGAGCCGAGTCCGAAGGATCTGTTCGAGGACTGAAGGTGAGGTGGGGGGACGACGCTGGTCCTCCCCCTGCTGCGGGCGTCGCTCCCGCTGGACGCGACGTGCGCCTCATACCAGCCCGCCGAAGGTTTGACCTTCGGCGGGCTGGTATGGGGTCATGTTCGCGCGCGGCCGCCCCACCAGCCCCGCGCGCGATACCCTCCGCACAAAGGTCGAGCCTTTGTGCGGAGGGTATCAAGCGTCCATCTTCAGCGCGGCCAGGAACGCCGTCTGCGGGATCTCGACCTTGCCGAACTGGCGCATGCGCTTCTTGCCTTCCTTCTGCTTCTCCAGCAGCTTGCGCTTGCGCGTGATGTCGCCGCCGTAGCACTTCGCGGTGACGTCCTTCGACAGCGCCGAGATCGTCTCGCGCGCGATCACCCGCCCGCCGATCGCGGCCTGGATCGCGATCTTGAACAGCTGGCGCGGGATCAGCTCCTTCAGCTTCTCGCAGATCGCCCGCCCGCGCTTCTCGGCCTGGCTGCGGTGCGCGATGAACGAGAGCGCATCCACCGGATCGCCGTTCACCAGGATGGTGATCTTGACGAGATCGGCCTCGGCATAGCCGTCCATCGCGTAGTCGAAGGACGCGTAACCTCGGCTCACCGACTTCAGCCGGTCGTAGAAGTCGAACACGACCTCGTTGAGCGGCAGGCGATAGACCGCCATCGCCCGGTTGCCGACATAGGTGAGATCCACCTGCTGGCCGCGGCGTTCGTTGCAGAGCGTGAGGATCGCGCCGAGATAGTCGTCGGGCACGAAGATCGTCGCCTTGATCCAGGGCTCCTCGATGTGGTCGATCACGGAGCCGTCCGGCATGTCGGCCGGGTTGTGCAGCTCCATCACCGTGCCGTCGGTCCTGTGGATCCGATAGACCACCGAGGGCGCGGTCGCGATCAGGTCGAGATCGAACTCGCGCATCAGCCGTTCCTGGACGATCTCGAGGTGCAGCAGGCCGAGGAAGCCGCAGCGGAAGCCGAAGCCGAGCGCGGCCGAAGTCTCGGGCTCGTAATGGAACGAGGCGTCGTTGAGGCGCAGCTTGGCGAGGCTCTCGCGCAGCTTCTCGAAATCGTCGGCGTCGGTCGGGTAGAGGCCGCACCACACCACCGGCACCGAGGGCTTGAAGCCGGGCAGCGGCTCGGCGGCTGGATTGCGGTCGTCGGTGATCGTGTCGCCGACCTTGCAGTCCGCCACCGTCTTGATCCCGGCGGTGATGTAGCCGATCTCGCCGGGGCCGAGATCCTCGACAGGCACCATCTTCGGCGTGAAGATCCCGGTCGCCTCCACGGTGTGCACCGCGCCCGTGCTCATGAAGCGGATGCGCTGGCCCTTCCGCAGTCGCCCGTCCTTGACCCGGACCAGGATCACCACGCCGAGATAGGCGTCGTACCAGCTGTCGACCAGCAGGGCCTTGGTCGGCGCGGCGGCGTCGCCCTGGGGCGGCGGCAGCCGCGTGACGATCGCCTCCAGCACGCCCTCGATGTTCAGCCCCGTCTTGGCGCTGATCATCACCGCGTCGTCGGCCGGCAGGCCGATCACGTCCTCGATCTGCGTCTTCACCCGGTCGGGCTCGGCGGCGGGCAGGTCGATCTTGTTCAGCACCGGCACGATCTCGTGGCCGGCCTCGATCGCCTGATAGACGTTGGCGAGCGTCTGCGCCTCCACGCCCTGGGACGCGTCCACCACCAGGAGCGAGCCCTCGCACGCCGCGAGGCTGCGCGACACCTCGTAGGCGAAATCGACGTGCCCCGGCGTGTCCATCAGGTTCAGCTCGTAGGTGTTGCCGTCCTTGGCGGGGTAGATCAGCCGCACCGTCTGCGCCTTGATGGTGATGCCGCGCTCGCGCTCGATCTCCATCGAGTCGAGCACCTGGTCCTTCATCTCGCGCTCCGAGAGCGCGCCGCAGGCCTGGATCAGCCGGTCCGCGAGCGTGGACTTGCCGTGGTCGATATGCGCGATGATCGAGAAGTTGCGGATCAGGTGGAGCGGCGTGTCTGTCATGGGTCCGGGCGTCGCGCGCCAAGGGGCCGCGGCGGAATGGCCGGCGGGCCGTCGGGGGGTGACTTAGGCCAAACGGGACGGATTTCAAAGCGCGGCGGCGGCATTGACAGCCGCGTGAGCCGCCGCGGAGGCTTGGGGCACGGGCAGGAGGGGACGCGATGGCCGAGGGCGACGGGCAGGGCAGCGGCAGGAAGCGGCTGAGGAGCCGGCAGTGGTTCGACGACCCGGACGATCCGGGCATGACCGCGCTCTATCTCGAGCGCTACCTGAACTACGGGCTGACGCGCGAGGAGCTGCAGTCGGGGCGGCCGATCATCGGCATCGCCCAGACCGGCAGCGACCTCGCCCCGTGCAACCGCCACCACCTCCAGCTGGCGTCCCGCGTCAAGGACGGCATCCGCGACGCGGGTGGCGTGCCGATCGAGTTCCCGATCCACCCGATCCAGGAGACCGGCAAGCGCCCGACCGCGGCGCTCGACCGCAATCTCGCGTATCTGTCGCTGGTCGAGGTGCTGCACGGCTACCCGATCGACGGCGTGGTGCTGACCACCGGCTGTGACAAGACCACGCCCGCCTGCCTGATGGGCGCGGCCACCGTGAACATCCCCGCGATCGTGCTCTCCGGCGGGCCGATGCTGGACGGGTGGTGGAACGGGCGGCTCGCGGGCTCCGGCACCGTGATCTGGGAGGCGCGCAAGCTGCTCGCCACCGGCCAGATCGACACCGAGCAGTTCATGCAGATCGCCGCCTCGTCGGCGCCCTCTGCCGGGCACTGCAACACCATGGGCACGGCGCTGTCGATGAACAGCCTCGCCGAGGCGCTTGGGATGAGCCTGCCGGGCTGCGCCGCCATCCCCGCGCCCTATCGCGAGCGCGGCTGGATGGCCTACGAGACCGGCCGGCGCATCGTCGCCATGGTGCGCGAGAACCTCCGCCCCTCCGACATCCTGACCCGCGCGGCGTTCGAGAACGCGATCGTGGTGGCCTCCGCCATCGGCGCCTCGTCGAACTGCCCGCCGCACATCATCGCCATCGCCCGGCACATGGGCGTGGCGCTCGCGATCGAGGACTGGCAGACGATCGGCGCCGACATCCCGCTCCTGGTGGACTGCCAGCCGGCCGGCCGGTTCCTCGGCGAGCGGTTCCACCGCGCCGGCGGCGTGCCGGCCGTGATGAAGGAGCTGCTCGATGCCGGCCGGCTGCATGGCGCGGCGATGACCGTGACGGGCCGCACCGTTGCCGACAACCTCGCCGCGGTGCCGGAGCCCGATCGCGAGGTGATCCGCGCCTATGCCCGCCCGCTGAAGGAGAAGGCCGGCTTCGTCGTGCTCTCCGGCAACCTGTTCGACAACGCGGTGATGAAGGTGAGCGTGATCGACCCCGAGTTCCGCCGCCGCTTCCTCGCCGATCCGCCGGACGTGTTCGAGGGCAGGGCCGTGGTGTTCGAGGGCCCGGAGGACTACCACGCGCGCATCGAGGACCCCGCGCTCGGCGTCGACGAGCGGACGATCCTGGTGATCCGCAACTGCGGGCCGGTCGGCTATCCGGGCTCGGCGGAGGTGGTGAACATGCAGCCGCCGAAGGCGCTGCTCGCCAGGGGGATCGCGGCCCTGCCGACCATGGGCGACGGGCGGCAGTCCGGCACCTCGGGCAGCCCCTCGATCCTCAACGTCTCGCCCGAGGCGGCCGTCGGCGGGGGCTTGGCCCTGCTGCGCACCGGCGACCGGGTGCGGATCGACCTCGATGCGCGCCGCGTCGATGTGCTGATCGACGAGGCCGAGCTCGCCGCGCGCCGCGCCGCCTGGACGCCGCCCGCACTCGCGCACAAGACGCCGTGGGAGGAGATCTACCGCGCGATGGTCGGCCAGCTCGGCACCGGGGCCTGCCTGGAGCCGGCGACGCTCTACCTGAACATCGTCGAGACGCGGGGCGAGAGCCGGCACAGCCATTGAGCCCGGGCGGCGCCGAAGCGGCCCGCGGCGCCGCGGCCGATGCCCTCTGCGTGATGCCGGGCGCCCGGACGTCTGATCGAGATGGATGCGACGGACTGTCCGGCCGGGTGGCGCGGCGCGGCCCCGTCCCGACCTGTGCCGGAGCTGGCGCGGTCCGGAACCCGTCGGACTCGCGCCCACGCGGCGGCACGCTTCACGATGCCCCCCTCGGCCCCCGCGCGCGATCCCCTCCGCACGAGGGACAAGCCCAGGCGCGGAGAGGACCCGTGCGCGGAGAGGATCAGTTCCACTTCGAGCGGTACCAGCGCGGCATCTCGTCCGGGTAGGGCGTGAACTCGAGATCCCGCGTGTGCGCGTAGTAGGAGACGTAGGTGAACAGCGGCAGCCAGTAGGCCTGCTCGGTCGCGCGCCGGATCACGTTGCGGTATGCGGCGAGCCGCTTCTCGGTGTCGTTGGTCGATCCGCCCTCCTCGAGCCAGCGATGGATGTCCGGATCGCGCGAGTAGTCGTCGCTGGCGCCGCGGCCCATCCAGTTCGGCATGATCGCCGAGACGTCGTTGATCGAGTAGCTGCCCCAGCTGCCCATGTAGAGCGGCGTGGTGCCGGCCCAGGAGCGCTGGATCGCCGCCTGCACCTGGAGCTGGCTGACGCGCGCGCGGATCCCGACCGCCTGGAGATAGGATTGCACCGCCGCCGTCCACTGTGTCGGCTGGATGTAGCTGACGAGCTCCGTCTCGAACCCGTCCGGATAGCCCGCCTCGGCGAGGAGCTGCTTCGCCTTCGCCGGATCATACGCGTACACGACGGCCGCCTCCTGGTCGCAGCCGAACTGCGTCGGGTAGCAGGGCGCGGCCGGCACGCGCGAGCCGCCGCGCACGAGCTGCCTCGCGATCGTCTCGCGGTCGATCGCGTGCCAGATCGCCTGGCGCACCTTCTGCTTGGTCAGCGGATTGCCCTCGCCGGTCCGCCCGGCGGCGTCGATCGAGAGATAGGCGATGCGCATGGTCTCCTGCTGCTGCGCCGTGAGGCGCGGATGCTGGCGGATGCGCTCGAACTGGTCGGGGTTGAAGTTCCAGATCCAGTCGGCGCGGCCGGCGAGGAGTTCGGTCATCTCGGTCGCCGCGTCGGGCACGTAGCGGATCTGGATCCTGCCGATCGCCGGCCGCGGCTTGGGCGCGCCCTCGTAGTAGCCGTCCCAGCGCTCGAGATCGACCTGCTTGGCCTGGTCGACGCGGACGATCCGGTACGGCCCCGTGCCGACCGGGGCGCGGCTGAAGCCCTCCGCGCCGACGCGCTCGCGATAGGCCTTCGGGTAGATCGGCGTGACGAAGGCGAGGTACTGCAGCGCGGCCGGGAACGGCGCCTTCAGGTGCAGGCGCACGGTGAAGTCGTCGACCTTCTCGGCCTCCCTGATCCAGGAGTAGTTCGCCGGGGTCGCGACCTTGCTCTCCGGATTCGACACCAGGTTCAGCGTGTAGACCACGTCCTCGGCGGTGAACGGGTCGCCGTTGTGGAACCTGACGCCGCGGCGCAGGTCGAACTCGATCGTGACGTCGTCGATCTGGCGCCAGGCCGTGGCGAGGGCCGGCTTGATCACGAACCCGTCCGGATCGCGATAGACCAGCCCGTCGAAGGTCTGGTGCGCCAGGATCAGCCCTGCGCGCAGCGAGTTGTAGTAGGGATCGACATTGGTGACGGTCGAGCGCTCGACCACGCGCAGCGTGTCGGCGGATTTCTGCGCCAGTGCCGGCAGGGCGAAACCGGCAAGCAGCGTGGCGGCGAGCAGGGCACGTCGGAGCGTCATCGTCGCTTCTCCCGCAGCGTCTGGATCGGACCGGGATGCTAACCCCCGCCGGTGCGGGGTCACAAGGGATGCGGCCTCGGGACGAGAGGACGCAGGGTCCCTTCCCACGCTCCTCCTGCCTTGATCTTACGCGAGCGCATCCATCGCCGCCTGCACCCCGCCCCGCCCGTGCGGGATGCCGAGATCGCGCAGGCTCATCTCCACCGCGCCGAGCGTGCCCAGCACCATCGGCTCGTTCAGGTCGCCGAGATGGCCGATGCGGAACACCCGTCCGCCCAGCGCGCCGAGCCCGCCGCCGAGCGAGACGTTGTAGCGCCCCGCCGCATGGCGCCGCAGCGCCTCGGCGTCGTGGCCGTCCGGCATCAGGATCGCGGTGACGCTG
Source organism: Elioraea sp. Yellowstone (assembly GCF_006704265.1). Taxonomy (GTDB): domain Bacteria; phylum Pseudomonadota; class Alphaproteobacteria; order Acetobacterales; family Acetobacteraceae; genus Elioraea. Next base: position 11,499 of record NZ_VIKA01000095.1, read on the forward strand.
TTCGACTGGCGCTGCGGATCGACGCAGTAGATCTGCGGCCCCTGGTTGCCCGACCAGGCGCGCACGGCGGCGCGCACCGCGCCGCCCAGCCGCGCGTGGCGCGCGAACACCGCCTCCAGCCCCTCCTCCTCGATCAGCCGCAGCGCCTCCGCGAGGCCGTGGAACATCTGCGTCGGCACCGTGCCGACGAAGCTGCGATGCGGCCGCGTCATCATGACCGACCAGTCCATGTAGTGTCGCGGCAGCCGCGCCCTGCGGTGCGCCTCCATGCCCTTCGCGCCGACGGCGGTGAAGGCCATGCCGGTGGGCAGCATCAGCCCCTTCTGGCTGCCGCCCACCGCGAGGTCGATCCCCCACTCGTCCATCCGGAACGGCATCGAACCGAGCGAGGAGATCGTGTCGGCCAGCAGGAGCGCCGGATGCCGCGCCGCATCGATCGCGGCGCGGATCGCCGCCGGCGGCACCGTCACTCCCGTGGAGGTCTCGTTGTGCACCAGGCAGACCGCCTTGAGCGCGTGCGCGGCATCCGCGCGCAGCGCCGCCTCGACCGCGGCCGGATCGACGCCGCGCCGGCGATCGGCCGCCACGGTCTCGACCTCGAGGCCGAACTTGCGCGCCATCTCGGTCCAGGACTCCGAGAAGTAGCCGGACTCCAGCATCAGAAGGCGGTCGCCCGGACTGAACAGGTTGACGAGGCTCGCCTCCCAGGCGCCGTGGCCGGAGCTCGCCATCATGAACACCTCGCCCGAGGTCCCCAGGATGCGCTTCAGCCGTGCGGTGCAGTCGCGCACCAGCGCGATGAACGCCTCCTCCATGAAGTCCTGCGCCGGCCGGTCGATCGCGCGCAGGATCGAATCGGGGATGTTGGTCGGGCCGGGATTGGCGAAGAACTGGCGGCCGCGAGGCTTCGGCATGGGGGCTCCTGGAGGGGGAATGCTGCGGGACCGATGCGACCCTTCCCGACTCCGCGCGCGGGCGCAAGCGCCCGCCGGGTGTCGCGCCGCGTGCGGGGCTGCTATCGTCGGTGCATGACGGTTCCGCGCCTCGTCCTGGCCGCCCTGGCCGCCTCCCTGGTCGCGTCCGCGGCGGTCGCGCAGGCGAACTGGCCGACCGGGGGCCAGCGCGGGCTGGCGCGTCTGACCGTGCCGCCCGCCGCCGGCGGGGAGGT
>NZ_VIKA01000096.1 GCF_006704265.1 Elioraea sp. Yellowstone
GACCACCGCGACCGGCCCGGCCGCACCCGCGACGGCGGCGAGATCCGCCGGCGTGCGCGGCGCGCCCAGCATCCACCACGCCGCCGCGCCCGCACCCGCGACCAGGACGGCGCCGCGCAGCCTCCGTCCGAGCGGGGCGAGGTCGAGCGCGGCGCCGATGAGGGCTGCGACGAGCGCGAGCCAGGGCAGCCGCTCGGGCAGCATGCGCGGCGTGATCAGCATCGCCCCGAACACGTCGAACAATCCGGCGGCGAGGCCGGCCCCGGCTGCGACCCCGGCGAGGGCGGGACGCGGGCGCGCCGCGAGAGCCGTGCCGAGCGCCACCGCGAAGGCGAGCAGCGGCGACCGCCAGGGGCCGAGCGCCATCAGCAACGGTTCGAGCACGGGTCGTTCACCTGCTCGCGCAGCCGTGCGGTCGAAGACGTCCCGGCCTCTGGCTATCGTCCCATGGTGGAGCAGGCGAAGGGGACGGCGCATGCGCGGCGAGGGCGACAGCACGGTCGAGGCCAGGATCTGGGATGCGCCGACGCGGCTCTTCCACTGGGCGCTGGCGCTGACGCTGGTGGGGTCGTTCGTCACCGTGCGGATGCATGAGATGCGGCTGCATGCGTATTGCGGCTACATGGCGCTCACGCTCGTGCTGTTCCGCCTGCTCTGGGGCGTGATCGGCAGCGAGAGCGCACGTTTCGCCACCTTCCTGCGCGGCCCGCGCGCGGCGCTGGCCCATCTGCGCCATCTGCTCGCCGGCCGGCCGGACCGCGAGACCAGCCACAACGCCCTCGGCGGCTGGGCGGTCGTGCTGATGCTCGGGCTGGTGCTGGCCCAGGGCACGACCGGGCTGTTCGCCAACGACGACATCCTGTTCGACGGGCCGCTCGTTCCCCTGGTCGGCAAGGAGGTCTCCGATCGGCTGACCGCCTGGCACTACCGCATCTCCGACCTGCTGCTGATCGTCGTGATCGCGCATGTGGCGGCGGTGATCGCCTACCGGCTGGCCGGCCACCGGCTGATCGAGGCGATGGTGACCGGCGCGAAGCGCCTGCCTGCGGGGGTGCGCCCGCCGCGGCTTGCCGGGCCAGTGCCGGCGGCGGCGGCGCTTGCGGTCGCCGCCGGCACGGTCTGGGCGGTGGTGAACCTGCTCGGCTGACCTCACCGCTCCGGGGCACGGTGCGGCCGGTGGCAGTTGCCGCAGGCCTGTCCGGTCGCCTCCAGCGCGCTGCGCAGCGCGCCGAGGTCGCCGCCTCGTGCGGCGGCGAGCAGGGCCTGGGCCTGGGCCGTGAAGGCATCCGCGCGACCCTCGAAGCCGGCACGGTCGGACCAGATCGTCGGCAGGGCACGCGTGCGCGCCCCCTGATCGCTGCCGGCCGGGAACAGGGTCTTGATCTTCGGCGCGTGCTCGGCGATCGCGCGCGCCGGCTCGACCGCGGCACTGGCAGGGCCGCCGGCCTGCACGACCGCCTGGATGGCGCGCATGCTGTCGCCCATCATCTTGAAGCCTGCCTGGCGCTCCTGGATGATCGCGGCACTCGCCAGTGCGGCGACGGGTGCGGCGACGGCAGCGGCCAGTGTGGCCGCGAGCAATGCTCTGTTCATCTCGGACTGTTCCCCTCGTCTGCGACTCGGCGATCGGTGCCGCGGCAGGATTGTTGCCGTGAACCGCGGTGCCGGCCGGCTCACGATCGTGTCAGCCCTGCGCGCGGCAGGCGATGACGGCGCCGATCCCCGGCGGTAGGGCGGGCCTGAAGGAGAGCGTGATGCAGCACCACTACCGTGCGGTTGCCGTGTTCTGCGGCTCGCGCGTCGGCGCCGATCCGCGCCACGCCCAGGCGGCCGAGCTGCTCGGCCGCCGCCTTGCCGAGGCCGGGATCCGGCTGGTCTATGGCGGCGGCCGGATCGGGCTGATGGGCCGGATCGCCGATGCCTGCCTCGCGGCTGGCGGCACGGTGACAGGCGTGATCCCGACCTTCCTCGCCCGCTGGGAGGTCGCGCATGCCGGCGCGCAGGAGATGATCGAGGTCGAGTCCATGCACGCGCGCAAGGCGCGCATGGCGGAGCTCGCCGATGCCTTCGTGATGCTGCCGGGCGGGCTCGGCACGCTCGACGAGACGATCGAGATCATCACCTGGCGCCAGCTGCGGCTGCACGACAAGCCGATCGTGCTGTGCGACGTGGCAGGCAGCGCGCAGCCGCTGATCGCCGCGATCGAGGCGGCGATCGGCGCAGGATTCGCCGAGGCCTCGGCGCGCAGCCTCTATGCGGTGGCGGAGGGGGCGGAGGAGGTGCTGCCCCTGCTGGCGACGCTCCGGCCGGGGACGCGGGCCGCCGCGGCGCTGACCTGATCCCAACCCTGCCGGCTTGCCCCGGGCGGGGCGTTTGCCTATACAGCCCGGCCTGATCCCCGGGTGTCGGAGCGTAGCTCAGCCTGGTAGAGCACTGTGTTCGGGACGCAGGGGCCGGAGGTTCGAATCCTCTCGCTCCGACCAGGGGATCGATGATCCGGCCGGCGGAGCCCGCGCCGGCGCGGCCGGCGGACGTGACGGCACCGGTCCGATCCGTCCCCGCCAGCATCGTCATCCCCCGACCGCAGATCCCAGCCGCAGGCGATCCACGCGGGCGCAGGTTGCGAACGCGTGGACTCGCCCGATCGGGTGACGATGCGCGCCGGGAATCCCCGGGCCGGCTCCGGCAGGCGGAACCGGCCCTAGCGCCGACGCCCACCGCCGAAGGCGAGGATCCCCGCCGCGAGGCTGATCGCCGCGCCGCCGATCCAGACCCAGAGGTCGGGGAACTCGCCGAGCACCAGCACGCCGAAACCGGACGCCCAGACGAGGCGGAGGAAATCCACCGGGTACAGCAGCGAGGCATCGGCATGGCGGAATGCCTGGCCGAGCGCAAGCTGGCCGAGGGTCGCGAGCGCGCCGATCGCGACCAGGAACATCAGCGTCCGTCCGCTCGGCCACACCCAGACCGGCAGCGCGAAGGCGAGGCTGATCGGGATCAGCAGCAGCGCCATCCAGGCGGCGATGGTCAGGCTGGTCTCGGTCCGGGCCAGGCTCTTGATCGTCGTCATCACCGCCGCCCAGAACAGGGTGGCGAGCAGCACGAGGCCGGTGCCGAGACCGAACGGCACCGCGCCCGGGCGCACGATCGCGACCGCGCCGGCCACCCCGAGGACGAGGCCCGCCAGCCGCACCGGATCGAGCCGTTCACGCAACAGAACGATCGCCATCGCCGTCGCAACGACCGGGCCGAGGAACGACAGTGCCGTGACCTTGGCGAGCGGTGCCAGGCTGAGCCCGAGGAAGTAGCTCAGCATGAACCCCGCGTTCAGCACCGCGCGGAACAGATGCGCCGGGAAACGCGCCGTCCGCAGGGCCGCGAAGCCGCCCTGCATGATCCAGGGCGACATCAGCAGCAGGCCGATGAGGCTGCGGAAGAACGCGGTCTCGAAAGGATGGACCTCGTGCGCAACGAAACGAATGAGGCTGTGGCTGCCGGCGAACCCGAAGGTCGAAATCACCATCAGGCCGACACCGCGCGCGGCCCGGGCGTCAATGGGGGGCAATCCGGCCATGAACGGCCGCGAGATGCGCACGAACCGCCGGGTTGTGCAACGGTGGCTCGGGCCCGTCTTGCCTTGCACGCCGATGCTCGCGGAATGCGACACCCGTTGCATCGGGCCGCGTGACTTGGCATCAGATTGAGCCGGCCGATACAGGGAGACGATCCATGGCGCGGAGCAAGTCCGGAGCGGAGAACAAGGTGCGGAAGACGACGCCGGGTAAGAGCACCCCCGCCAGCAAGCCCGCGAAGCCGCCCAGCCGGACGGCAAAGGGCGCCGCCGCGCCCGCAGTCCGGCCCGCCGAGGAGGCGCGCCTGTCGGTCGCGGCCGCCCTGCTCCGCAAGAGCGCGAGGCGGATCGGCATCTGATACCCGGCCGACAGAGGTTCGACCTTTGCCGGCCGGGCATCAGGCCTTGGTTTTGCGCGCGGCCGCCCCTTGAGCCCCGCGCGCCATACCCTCCGCACAAAGGTCAAACACTTGTGCTCCGGGTATGACGCGCCCCTCCCGCCCGACGCGCCACCTTCGACGCCCGCGCCGGCCAGGGTGAGGGGCTTCGTCGTCCACCTGGTCGCGGCCGCGCGCCCCAATCTGATGAAGGTGGCGCCGCTCTGGTGGGCGCTGAAGGACCAGCCGTGGTGCCGGCCGCGGCTGGTGCACACCGGCCAGCATCGGGATGCGGCGATGGCCGGCGCCATCATGGCCGAACTGGGCCTGCCTGCCCCGCATGTCGCGCTCGGCATCGCCGCCGGCACGCATGGCGAGACGATCGGCCGCACCATCGAGGCCTATGATCGCCTTCTGGCTGCCGACCCGCCCGATCTCGCGGTGGTGGTCGGCGACGTGCACGCCTCGCTCGCGGCCGCGATCGCGGCGCGCCATCGTGGCATCCCCCTCGCCCATCTCGAGGCCGGACTGCGCTGCTTCGACCGGAGCATGCCCGAGGAGACCAACCGCCTCCTCATCGACCACGCGGCCGACATCCTCTGGACGACCGATGCGGTCGCGGATGCGAATCTGCGGCGCGAGGGAATCGATCCCGTGCGCATCGAGCGCGTCGGCGACGTCACCATCGACACGCTGGAGATGATGCGTGGCGCGATCGCCGCCCATCCGGGGCCGGCGGGGCTCGGCCTCGTGCCGCATCGCTACGGCGTCGTCACGCTGCATCGTCCGGCGAATGTCGACCGCGCGGACACGCTCGCGCCGCTGCTCGCAGCACTGGCCGACATCGCACGCGACCTGCCGCTCGTCTTCCCCGTCCATCCGCGCACGGCGCGGCGGATGGCCGAGACCGGGCTGGCCCTGCCGCCGGGCGTGCACGGGCTGCCGCCGCTCGGCTATGTCGCGTTCCTCGCCCTGGTCGCGCGGTCCGCCGTGGTGATCACCGACTCAGGCGGCGTGCAGCAGGAGGCGAGCCATCTCGGCATCGCCTGCGTCACGCTGCGCCCCGCCACGGAACGGCCCGATACCGTCACCCGCGGCACCAATCGTCTCGCCGATGCGGCGACCTTGGCGGCGGCCGTCCACGCGCCGCGACCGGCCCATCCGCCGCATCACGACGGGCAGGCCCGGCTGCGCGTCGCGGCCGCGATCCGCCGCCTCGCCGGCGCGGTCAGCGTCCCGGCAGGCCGAGCAGCGGTCCGAGCTCCTCGATCAGCGTCCTGAGCGCGCCGAGCTGGCCGGCGAGGCTCGCGCCCTGCGGGACGGCCGAGGGTGCCGCGGCGACCGCGCCGGCGAGCCCGGGCGGCGGGAACCGATCCTGCATCACCTCCGCCTTCGAGAGCGACGTCGAGCCGTCGTAGTCGAAGCTCGCGATCAGCGACCAGCCGATCGCCACGCCGCCGAGCGCCCCGGCTCCGAGCGCGGCCGCGATCGCCTCCGGATCCGCCCCCTCGCTCAGCATCACGGCATAGGCGACGCCGCGGGCCAGCCGCGCGATCTCGGCGGCCGTCAGCACGCCGTCCGGCGCGACATCCGCCCAGGCCCAGATCGTCTCCAGGCAGGCGGCGGCATCACCGCCCGCACAGGCTGCCTCGATGCCGTCGAGGGCACCGAGGAAGGAGAGCCCCTCGCCATGCAGGGCCGCCAGGGCGGCCGGAATCGAGGTGCAGCGCCGCAAGGTCGTCGCCGGCGCATCGCCCGGCAACTCGGCGTCCGCAAGCTTGGCGGGCGGCTGCCGGACCTCCAGGCCGGAGGATGACGGGCGCAGCAGGAGCCGCGTCTGGTCCGCGTCGTCCGCAACCGCGAGGATGAAGCCGCCGGCCACCGGACCGGTGCGCGCGACGCGCCACAGGCGCTGCTGCCCGTGGCTGGGCAATGCCACCCAGCCGCGGCCGGTGGCGAACAGCATCGCCTCCGGCGCGGCGCATTCGCCGGCGATCCACAGCCCCTGCACCGCCGCCGGCAGGCCGGCGTCCTGGGCGTTCGCGGGGGTGGCGGCGGCGAGCAGCGCCGCCATCGCCAGAACCGGTCCCGGTCGCATCCTCTCCCCTCCCTCACGGCGCCAGCAGGATCTCGCCGCCCGCGCACAGATCGGCGGCGGGCACGCGCGTCTCCGCGCCGTTGCGGAAGCGCGCGGTCAGATCGTAGGCGCAGACCCCGTCCTGCGGCGGCGCGAGCGAGAGGGACCGGCCCACACCCAGCACCTGGTCGCCCAGCCGGTCGGGACCGCGCGCAGCCCCGGGCGGATCGGCGTAGAGCGCGATGATCGGCACCGGCCCGGCATTGACCAGCCGTGCGGCGCCGGCCATCGTCGCCTCGACCCAGCCCGGCTCGATCGCGAGCTCGCCGATCGCGCAGAGATCGATCCCCGCGCGTTCCTCGCGCTCCCCGTTGTCGTAGCTCAGCCGAACCGTGAAGTGGCAGCCCTGCGAGGCATCCAGCGCCACCTCGACCCGGTCGCCGTCGGAGAGGGTGCTCGCACCGAGCCGGTCCTCCCCCTCGTCGCGCGCGCCGTCGGGGAACACGTGGAGCGTGAACACGGTGCGCCCGGAGCGGTTCACCACCGTCACCTGCCGGCCGGAAGCGGCGCGTGCGCCGGGCGCGCCGACCGCGCCGGGAACGAAGGCCGCCGGATCCTCGGCGACCGTCCAGCCCGGCGCGATGGTCAGCGGTGCTGCCGCGCAGAGATCGACATTGCGCCGCTCCTCGGCCGCATCGTTGTCGTACTCCACCCGGATGTCGTAGACGCAGCCCTGGTCGGGCACCTGCGCGGTGAAGCGCGCGCCGGGCTCGACCGTGGAACTGCCGAGCCTGTCCTCCTGCCAGTCGTCGCCGCTCCCGGCGGGGCGGATGTAGAGAAACATGATGGTGCGCGGCCCGGCATTGACGAGGTCCACCTCGCGCGCGGGACCGGCGGCCGGCGCGCTGCGCGCGGCGACCACCTCGCGCTCGCGGCAGATGTCCACCCGCTCGCGCACCTCCTCCTCGCCGTCCTCGTAGACCATGCGGATGTCGGCCGAGCAGCCGAACCCGCCGGGCAGCCGCACCTGGAAACTGCCGCCGGGCGGCAGGATGTCGGAACCGAACCGATCCGGGCCCCAGTTGCGCGCGCCCGTGCCGCCGCGCGCGACGTAGAGCTCGTAGACGGCGATGTCGCCCTCGTTCTTCAGCGTGAAGCCGCTCGCCTGCTGCCGCTGCCCCTGTTGCGCCGCCGCCGGCAGTGGGGCAGCCGCGAGCGCCAGAGCCGTGGCGCAGACGAGGCCCGCGAGGATGGCGCTCATGCGTTTCATTGGCGTGACATCCTCCGTCCGGTCGCCGCACCGCTCTCCCGCGCTGCGCCGCACGATGCCATGAAGCCTTACGAGGCCGCAACCGCTTCGCCGGCTGCCGCCGAGGTTGCGCATGCCGTGCGCCCGACCGCAGCCTGCGCCGGTCCGGCGGGACGAGGAGGCGGAATGGACAAGGCGACGCGGAGCCGGCTCGGCGACCTGCGCGCCGAGAAGGACCGGTCAGCGCCGCGGCAGCTCCTGCTCCACCAGCGTCGCCCAGAACGCCGCCCCGATCGGCAGGATCTCGTCGTTGAAGTCGTAGCGCGGATTGTGCACCGGCACGCTGCCCGCGCCGTCCTTGCCGCGCTGGCCGATCCGCACGAAGCAGCCCGGCACCTTCTGCGCCATGTAGCTGAAATCCTCGCCGCCCATGCGCACCGGCAGGGTGCGATGCACCTTGTCCTCGCCGAGCAGCGCCGCCGCCGCGCGCGCCGCCGCCTCGGTCGCCTCCGGCGCGTTGATCACCGGCGGATAGCCGCGCCGGTAGTCGAGCGTGACGGTCGCACCGAACGCGGCGGCGACCGACTGCGCGATCTCGCCCATGCGCCGCTCGATCAGGTCCTGCACCTCGGGCTTCCGCGTGCGCACCGTGCCGTTCAGCATCGCCTCCTCGGGGATCACGTTGCCGGCCGATCCGGCATGGAACTGCGTGATCGAGACGACCGCCGGATCGGCCGGATCGATCCCGCGCGCGACGATGCTCTGCAGCGCCAGCACGAGGTGCGATCCCACGAGCACCGGATCGACCGTCTGGTGCGGCCGCGCGGCATGGCCGCCCCTGCCGGCGATCGTGATCGTGAACCGGTCGGAGGCGGCCGAGACCGCCCCCTCCGCCACCGCCATCTCGCCCACAGGCATCTGGTAGTCGTTGTGCGCGCCATAGACCCGGTCGCACGGGAAGAGGTCGAACAGCCCCTCCTCGACCATGATCCGCCCGCCGCCCAGCCCCTCCTCGGCCGGCTGGAAGATGAAATGCACCGTGCCGTCGAAGTTGCGGGTCTCCGCCAGGTACTTCGCCGCACCGAGCAGCATCGCCGTATGCCCGTCATGGCCGCAGGCATGCATCCTTCCCGGGTGCCGCGAACGGTGCGGGACGTCGTTCGCCTCCTCCATCGCCAGGGCGTCCATGTCGGCGCGGATGCCGATCGCGCGCGGGCTGGAGCCGACCTTCAGCGTGCCGACGACACCCGTGCGCGCGAGGCCGCGATGCACCGCGATGCCCCACGCCGTGAGCTTCGCCGCCACGATCTCCGAGGTGCGATGCTCCTCGAGCCCGAGTTCGGGATGGGCGTGCAGATCGCGGCGCCACTCGGTCATCTCGGGCGCCATCGCGGCGAGGCGGTTCGGGACGGGCATGCGGCGCTCCATCATCGGAAGAAAAAGCCTGGGGGGACGACGGTCGTCCCCCCAGACCCCCCTCCAGCTATAGACGAACACCAGACACCGGCAAGGCGCCTCAGCCGCGCGTCTCGCGCTCCAGGAAGTCGAGCAGCGCCTCGAGGTCCTGCGCGTTGCCGACCACCTGCTCGGGCATCTTCGTGCCGGGGGTGTAGGTCGCAGGGCCGAGCGTGAACAGCTTCGCCACCGTCTCGCGCGTCCAGACGATGTCCATGCCGCGCAGGGCCTCGCTGTAGGGGTAGTCGGGCACGGACGCGATGCGCCGGCCGAACAGGCCCGCGAGCGTCGGCCCGGCGCGGTTCGCCGACCCGCCCTTCAGCGTATGGCAGGCGGCGCAGGCGCGGAACACGCGCGCACCCGGATGGTCCGAGGCGACCTCCGTCTCCGGCGCCGCCACCGCTCCGCCGAGATGCGCGCCTGTCTCGACGTCCCAGCGCCGCACGCGCCGGTCCGACCCGCCGGTCCAGAGCACGCCGTCCGGCGCGAAGGCCGCCGCCCAGATCGGCAGCCCGGGCCCCGTCAGCGACCGGATCAGGCGCCCCTCCGGCAGGGCCCAGATCGCGACACTGCCGCGGATTCCGCCCGCCGCCAGCCGCGTGCCGTCGGCATTCGCCGCCAGCGTGATCAGCGGCGCCGTGCCCGCGTCCAGCCGGCGCGCGACCCCGCCGCCGGGCGAGACGAGGAACACCGTGCCCTCCGCACCCGCCGTCGCCACCGTGCCGTCCGGCAGCACCGCCAGCGCGTTGAGGGGGAACCCGACCTCGGCCAGCACCCGCGGCGCGCCCTCGAGCGGCCAGAGCCGCACCGTGCCGTCATACCCGGCCGACACCACCGCAGATCCATCGGGCAGCCAGCCGACCGCGTTCACCGCGTTCTCGCTGTGGCCCTCGAAGACGCGCGCATCCCCGCCCTCGACCGGCCAGACGCGCACCTTCCGGTCCCACGACGCCGCCGCGATCAGCCCGCCGCGCGGCGAGGCGGCAACCGCCGCGATGCGCGCGCCCACACTCTCGAACAGGCGCACCGGCTCGCGCGCATCCGCGCGCCACAGCGCGATCCGGCCGTCCTCGCCGCCGGTGACGAAGCGCCCGTCCGGCAGGAACGCCACCGCATCGACCGCGCCGTCGTGCACGCGCAAGACCGCCTCCGCCGCGCCGCGCGCGGGCGACCACAGGATTGCCGACTGGTCGAAGCTCCCCGACACCACATGCGCGCCGTCCGGGCTGACGGCGATCGCCTTCACCGGGCCGCCGTGACCGCGCAGCTCCGCTTCGGCCGGCAGGGCAAGCAGGGCGAGCAGCAGGGCGATGGCGATGCGGCGCATGAGGACCCCTCCCCGGCCGCTCAGGATGACGGCGAGAACCCGAGCGCCGTCAACGCCTCGCGCGTCGGGGCCGCGGTCAACACTTCGCGGAACGCCCGCACGGGCGCCCGTTCCAGCCGCGCGACCGGCACCGCGAAGTCGTAGTGCTCCTCGGCGAGCGGGATGAAGCCGAGCCCGTAGGCGCGCGCCACGGTGGCGATCGCCACCCCCCAGTCGGCGCGGCCCTGCGCGACCGCCGCGGCGACCGCGTTGTGGCTCTTCGGCTGGTTCAGGAACCCGGGCGGGCGCGCGCCCTTCAGCAGCCCGTCGATCAGCACGCGCGTGCCGCTGCCGGCGTTGCGGTTCACCATCAGGCAGACGGGATCGGCGAGCGCGGCCGCCACCGCCGCCTCCGCGTCGCGCCCCTCGAAGCGCGCATCGCCCCTGCGGAACACGATCCCCTGCATGCGCCGCCAGCCGGGGATCAGCGCGACACCCTCGGGCAGCAGCGGGCGGTTGTATTCGCCGGTCCTCGGATCGAGCAGGTGCATCGGCGCGAGGTCGCACTCGCCGCGCCGCGCCGCCGCAAGCCCGCCGAGCGAGCCCACGTTCAGCACCTTCGCCGCGATGCCGCGCTCCGCCAGCAGGCCCGCGATCCGGTCGAGCCCGACGCAGTGGCTGCCGATCACCACGAGGTCCGCCGGCCGCACGCCGCGCCCGATCAGCGTCACCGTGACCCGCGCGCCGGCCTCCACCGCCTCGGCGAGCGCGGGCACGGCGACGAAGCCGTCGGCGAGCGAGAACGCGGTCACCGCGCCCGAACCCTTCGCCAGCGGATAGGCGGCAAGCCCCGCCTCGCCCTGCACCAGCGAGACCATCGCGTACTCGGTGCGCCCGAGTTCCGAACCGAGCCGCACCGCGAGCCGCGCCTCGACGGTCTCGGCCCCGGTCTCGGCCAGCCCGGCCATGGCCCGGATCAGCGGGGCCACGAAGCCATGGAAGGTGAACACCGCCGAGGTCGGGAAGCCGGGCAGCACGATCAGCGGCCTGCCGTCGGCCACCGCGAGGCAGAGCGGCTTGCCCGGCTTCAGCGCCACGCCGTGCACGACGATCCGCCCGAGCCGCGACACCACGCGGTAGCAGAGATCGCCCGCGCCCTTCGAGGTGCCGCCGGAGAGCACGACGAGATCCGCCGCCGCCAGCGCCTCCGCGAGCGCCCGTTCCAGCGCCGCCTCGTCGTCCGGCACGATGCCGAGCGGCAGCGCCTCGCCGCCGGCCTCGGCCACCGCCGCGGCGACGATCGCGCCGTTGCTGTCGTAGACGCCCGCCGGACGCGGCGCGGCACCCGGGGCGACCAGCTCGTCGCCGGTCGAGAGCACGGCGACGCGCGGCCGGCGCAGGACCACGACCTCCGCCCGCCCGACCGCCGCCAGCATGCCGAGTTCGCGGCTGGTGAGCACGCGGCCGCGCCGCAGCACCGTCTCGCCGCGCGCGATGTCGCTGCCCGCGCCCCCGACATGCGCGCCCGGCGCGACCGGCCGGCGCAGGACGATCCGGTTGCCGCCGTCGTCCTCCTCCGGCTCGGCGTGCTCGACCATCACCACCGCATCCGCGCCGCGCGGCATCATGCCCCCCGTCGCGATCAGGCTCGCCGTGCCCGGCTCCACCGCCAGCGCCGGGGCATGGCCGCAGGCGATCACCTCCGGATTGAGCCGGAGCCGCACCGGCGCGGTCTCGCCGGCGGGGATGGTGTCGGCGGCGCGCACGGCGAAGCCGTCGACCACGGAACGGTCGAAGCCCGGAACATCGACCTCCGCGACCACGTCCTCGGCCAGCACGCGGCCGAGGGCGGAGGCGAGCGTCACGGTCTCGGTGCCGGGCGGGCGCGGCGCGAAGGCCGCGGCGAAGCGGCGCCGCGCCTCCTCCTCCGGCACGACCTCGAGGAACTGCTCCTGCCGGGCGGCGGCGCGCACCGCGGCCATCGCATCGAAGGGCGGCATGGTCAGGGCCGGAACCTCTGCACGGACACCGGGGCGCCCGCGGGCAGGCCTTCGCTCGCGGGCGGCAGCACGACGATCCCGTCGGCCTCGGCGAGGGCGGCAAGCGTCGGCGCATCCGGCGCGGCGAGAGGCTCGGCGGTGTCGCCGTCGAGCCGCACCAGCACGAGGTCCGTGAACCCGACCGCCGAGGCGATGCGGCGCGCGAGCCGCGCGGCTGTGGTGCCGGGCTCCGGGCACCCGGCGAGACGGCGGACCAGCGGCGCGCCGAGCGCGAGCCAGCCGAGCCAGGCGGCGGCTCCCTCGGGGAGGAGGAGGATCGGCGGATCGGCGTCGAGGTCGAGCGCCGCCTGCTCGATCGGCCGCGCGGCAAGGCTGGGGATGCCGTCCGCCGGCGCGATCACCAGGTCCGCCCCGCCGTCCGCGTCGGGCGTGCCGACGGCGGCGCGCAGCATCGTCCCGACCGCGCCGGCGAGATGGACCACGACGCGCGGGCGGGCGCGCACGGAGAGCCGCATGC
>NZ_VIKA01000097.1 GCF_006704265.1 Elioraea sp. Yellowstone
CCGTCGCGCAGGGAGGCGCGCGCCACCACCAGCCCCGCCGCCCCGCCCAGCGCCTGCAACGCCCGCCCCGCCAGCACCAGCCAGAAGGCCGACGCCGCCGCGGCGAGCGCACTGCCGGAGACGAACACCGCGAGCGCCGCCAGTACCACCGCGCGCCGCCCGTGCCGGTCCGACAGCGGTCCCCAGACCAGCTGGGCGGGTGCGAAGGCGGCGAGAAAGACCGCGACCACCAGCCCCTCGGCGCCAGCGCCGAACTCGCGCCCGATCGCCGGCAGGCTGGGCAGCGGCAGGTTCGCCGCGACCTGGCCGATGCCCGCCACCGCGGCCAGCAGCAGGAAGGGAGCGGCCGGTGCGCGGGCCGAGAGATCGGCGATGGGGGGGCCGGTCCTGGGCGCTCCGTCCATGGTGCGCGACCTTCGCGGCCTGCGCGGGCCACGTCAACGTCCGGCACGTCCCGGCCGCGGCGGGTTTGACGCTGCGGCGCAGCAGGCGTATCCCTTCCGCCGGTTTCGGAGGGGCGCGGGGGGAACGGCCCGCGCCCTTTTTCGCGAGAGGGACGCCGCGATGGATGCCCGCGAGGCGCTGATGCTGGGTCGCGACAGCGAGGGGAGGCTGGTGCGCCGGCCGCTCAGCCCGCACCTGCAGGTCTACCGCTGGCAGATCACCATGGCGCTGTCGATCCTGCACCGGTTCTCCGGCATCGCGCTCGCGATCGGCACGCTGCTGCTGGTCTCCTGGCTGATGGCGCTGGCAGCAGGCCCGGTGGCCTTCGCGCAGGCGCAGGACTTCCTGGGCGGTTTCCTGGGCCGGCTCCTGCTGTTCTGCTGGACGCTGGCGCTGTTCTACCACCTCTGCAACGGCATCCGGCATCTCGCCTGGGACGCGGGTTGGGGCTACGACCTCGCGGCCGTGACGCGCACGGGCTGGCTGACCGTGGGTGCCACGATCGGGCTGACGCTGTTCGCCTGGATCCTCGGCTACGCGCTGATCGATTGAGGGAGCGGGGTGATGGCTCGGGACGGGAAGCTCTCCCAGCGCACGCTGCGCTCGCCGCTCGGGCGGGTGCGCGGGCTCGGCGCGGCGAAGGAGGGGGTGCATCACTGGTGGTCGCAGCGCGTCACCGCGGTGGCGCTGGTGCCGCTGACGCTGTGGTTCGTCGCGAGCCTGCTGGTGCTCGCCGGCGCCTCGCATGGCGAGGTGGCGCTGTGGGTGGCGCGGCCCCACAACGCGGTGCTGCTGCTCGCGCTGATCGGCGCGACGTTCTGGCACGGCGCGCTGGGCTTGCAGGTCGTGATCGAGGACTACATCCATGCCGAGGGCGCGCGGCTCGCGGCGATGCTGGCGATGAAGGCGGCGATGCTGCTGGCCGGGCTGTCCGCCGCCCTCGCGGTGCTGAAGGTCGCCCTGTGAGGGCCGGCCGGGAACGGGACGGGACATCATGAACGCGATCATGCTCCCCTCGCAGCGCGCCTACCGGATCGTCGACCATACCTACGACGTGGTCGTGGTCGGCGCCGGCGGCGCGGGACTGCGCGCCACGCTCGGGATGGGGGCCGCAGGGTTGAAGACCGCCTGCGTGACCAAGGTGTTCCCGACGCGCAGCCACACGGTGGCCGCCCAGGGCGGGATCGGCGCCGCGCTCGGCAACATGGGCGAGGACGACTGGCGCTGGCACATGTACGACACCGTCAAGGGGTCGGACTGGCTCGGCGACCAGGACGCGATCGAGTACATGTGCCGCGAGGCGATCCCGGCGGTCTACGAGCTCGAGCATTTCGGCGTGCCGTTCAGCCGCACCGAGGACGGGAGGATCTACCAGCGCCCGTTCGGCGGCCACATGAAGGAGTACGGCAAGGCGCCGGCGATGCGCGCCTGCGCCGCGGCCGACCGCACCGGGCATGCGATCCTGCACACGCTCTACCAGCAGTCGCTCAAGCACGAGGTCGAGTTCTTCGTCGAGTATTTCGCGCTCGACCTGATCATGGACGACGAGGGCGCCTGCCGCGGCGTGGTCGCCTGGAACCTCGAGGACGGCACGATCCACCGCTTCCGCGCGGCGATGACGGTGCTGGCGACCGGCGGCTACGGCCGCGCCTACTTCTCCTGCACCTCGGCGCACACCTGCACCGGCGACGGCAATGCGATGGTGCTGCGCGCCGGGCTGCCCTTGCAGGACATGGAGTTCGTGCAGTTCCACCCGACCGGGATCTACGGCGCCGGCTGCCTGATCACCGAGGGCGCGCGCGGCGAGGGCGGGTACCTGACCAACAGCGAGGGCGAGCGCTTCATGGAGCGCTACGCGCCGACCGCGAAGGACCTCGCCTCGCGCGACGTCGTCAGCCGCGCGATGACGATCGAGATCCGCGAGGGGCGCGGCTGCGGGCCGCACAGGGACCACGTGCTCCTGCATCTCGAGCATCTCGGCGCCGATCTGCTCGCCGAACGCCTGCCAGGGATCAGCGAGACCGCGAAGATCTTCGCCGGTGTCGATGTCACGCGCGAGCCGATCCCGGTGCTGCCGACCGTGCACTACAACATGGGCGGCATCCCGACGAACTGGCGCACCGAGGTGATCACGCGCGGGCCCGACGGCGACCGCGTGGTGCCGGGGCTGATGGCGGTGGGCGAGGCGGCCTGCGTCTCGGTGCATGGCGCGAACCGGCTCGGCACCAACTCGCTGCTCGACCTCGTCGTGTTCGGCCGCGCCGCCGCGCACCGCGCCGCGGAGATCGTCAGGCCGGGCCAGGCCCAGCCGCCCCTGCCGCCGCGCGCCGGCGAGCGCGCGCTCGATCGGCTCGACCGCACGCGCCACGCCAAGGGCAGCTCGAACACGGGCGAGATCCGGCTCGCGATGCAGCGCACCATGCAGGACCACGCCGCGGTGTTCCGCACCTCGGCCTCGCTCGCCGAGGGGGTGGAGAAGATGCGCGGCCACTGGAAGCACATGGCCGATCTCCGCGTCACCGACCGCAGCCTGATCTGGAACAGCGATCTGGTCGAGGCGCTCGAACTCGACAACCTCATGGGCAACGCGATGACGACCATCGTCTCGGCCGAGGCGCGCCACGAGAGCCGCGGCGCGCATGCCCACGAGGACTACCCCGAGCGCGACGACGACAACTGGATGAAGCACACCCTCGCCTGGTGCGACGAGAGCGGCGCGGTGCGGCTCGACTACCGGCCGGTCACGCTCACCACGCTCACCAACGAGGTGCAGAGCTTCCCGCCCAAGGCGCGCGTGTACTGAGCCGCGCGGAGAGGATCGAGACGGATGGCCACCTTCACCCTGCCGGCGAACTCCCGGATCGGCGCCGGCAAGACCCACAAGGCGCCCGCGGGCGCCAAGCGGGTCAAGGAGTTCAGGATCTACCGCTGGAACCCGGATGACGGCCAGAACCCGCGCATGGACACGTTCGAGATCGATCTCGACGCGTGCGGGCCGATGGTCCTCGACGCGCTGATCAAGATCAAGAACGAGATCGACACGACCCTGACCTTCCGCCGCTCCTGCCGCGAGGGCATCTGCGGCTCCTGCGCGATGAACATCGACGGCACCAACACGCTCGCCTGCCTGAAGCCGATCGAGGAGGTGCAGGGCGCGGTGAGGATCACGCCGCTGCCGCACATGCCGGTGGTGAAGGATCTCGTGCCCGACCTCTCGCAGCCCTACGCGCAGCTCCGCTCGATCGAGCCCTGGCTGAAGTCCGACACGCCGCCGCCGCCCGATGCCGAGCGGCTGCAGAGCAAGGAGGAGCGGGCGAAGCTCGACGGGCTCTGGGAGTGCATCCTCTGCTTCTGCTGTTCCACCTCCTGCCCGTCCTACTGGTGGAACGGCGACCGCTATCTCGGACCGGCGGTGCTGCTGCAGGCCTATCGCTGGATCGCGGATTCCCGGGACGAGGCGACCGGCGAGCGGCTCGATGCGCTCGAGGATCCGTTCAAGCTCTACCGCTGCCACACCATCATGAACTGCACCAGGACCTGCCCGAAGGGACTGAACCCCGCCCAGGCGATCGGCGAGATCAAGAAGCTCCTGGTGCAGCGGCGCGGCTGACCCGCGACCGGCTCTGCGGCCCGGGACCGCGCCGTGCGGCCGGGCGGAGCCGCAGCCTCGGCACGATTGGAGTGGATCGGATACGGCTGGAATCGGCCGTCGGCGTGACGATGCCCGCAAGGACGGTCGGAGCGGTCTCCACTCGTGTGGAACCCGCTCAAGGCGGCCGCGGTTCGGCGCCGCCCCGCAGGCGCCCCGCCGCGCGGGGGTGACGCACCGTGCTGCGGTCAGGCGGCCGAGGCGCGGTCCCGCTGCACCCGGTACGGGCTCGGATCGAGCACGCGCGTGCCTTCGGGATCGGCGGGCGAGAACTCGTAGACGGGCCCCTCCCAGGCGCCGAAATCGATCGGCTGGGAGCCGTCGTCCCAGCAATGGTAGGTTTGCGTGTCGCGGGCGGCGATGACGCGGGCGCCGCTCCAGAGCGCAAGTTCGCCGCAGAAGCGCCGTCCGTCACCCCAGGTGCCCCGGTTCGGCGCGTAGGTGTCGGCCGTGGCGCAGGCGAACAGCACGATCAGATCGACGAGCCCCTGCCACTGCGCAACCTGGCGGACGTTGAACAGGGTCAGGCCTTCACGGCCGAGTTGCAGGCCGAACCCGCCATGCGCGTCGGCAACGCAGGAACTGTCCGAGAGGTTCCAGTTCGCCTCGAAGCCGTGACAGAGGATGTGCAGGCGATCCAGCTTGCGGCGTTCGCGCGCCCGCCGGGCGACCGTCGAGACGATGTGGCGGATGCCGGTCGTCGCGGTCACCTGCATCACGAACGTGTACCAGGTCGGTGTGGCGCCCTTCAGTCGCCGGTCATGGACGATCATCGATGGCATCGGGTGTGGTCTCGGTCGAGCTGTCGCATGGTATCGGCCGCACTTCTATCGATATCGCAACAGAATGGACATTGCAAGCATCGCCGCATCGGGCGCGATCCTTCGCCGCGCAGCCGCATCGATAAAAATACAGTTCCATTCCGCCTCCGGGCCGTGCTTTGCTTTCCCGATGCGAAGCGGGGAGGGTGGCATGGCCTATCCGCTGGCGAGGATCGGCGGCATCTCCCGGCGGCAGGCCGGCGCGCTTGCCGCGGCGGGGGTGCGGAGCGCCAGGGATCTCCTGGAGGCGGCATCCCGCCCGAAGGGGCGCGCTGCCCTCGCCGCACGCACGGGCATCAGCGAGGAGACGCTGCTCGCCTGGGCGAACCGTGCCGACCTGATGCGCGTGCCGGGGCTCAGCGCGGACCTCGTCACCCTGCTCGCGGCGGCGGGGGTCGCCACCGTGCCGGCCCTGAAGCGCCAGCGCCCAGGGCAGCTCGCCGCCGCGCTCAAGGCGGCGAATGACCGGCAGCGCGTGGTCGGTCGCGTGCCGGGCGAGGCGCGGTGCGCACGCCTGATCGCGGCGGCGAAGGCGCTGCCGCGCGTGCTCAGCTACTGACGCCGCGCGGGGGCGGCCCAGGCCAGGGATGCTGCGCCGCGTTCGGCGGGCAGGTGTCGGCCGGGCGGGAGCCCCGGCGGAATCCTCGATGCGCGCTGCGGGGCGGCCGTCAGGCGGCGGCCCGCTTCTCCTTCGCCCGGACGATGCGGCGCTTCAGCGCCTTCGCCTCGTCGGGGAGCTTGCGGTCGGGCGTGCCGAGCAGCCAAGCGTCGAGCCCGCCGTTGTGCTCGATCGTCTTGATGCCGCGCGTGGTCAGGCGCAGGCGAACGGTGGTGCCGAGCACGTCGCTCATCAGCGACGTCTCCTGCAGGTTGGGCAGGAAGCGCCGACGGGTCTTGTTGTTGGCGTGGCTGACGTTGTTGCCGGTCAGCACACCCTTGCCGGTGACGCTGCAACGACGCGCCATCACCCATACTCCTCGGACCATGAAGCGATCTCGGGCGCCTGCGGGCGGCCGAGCGGGAGCTCGGCCTATACGCCGCGGCCTTCCCGAGGTCAAGCCGCGCCGGGCGGGCTCAGCCCTGCAACCCGTCCCCTTCGCGCAGCTCGCCCGCCTGCACCGAGGCGATCGCGTTCTGCAGCACCTGCACGATCGCCTCGTCGCTCATCTGGCGCGAAAGCAGTCCGATCGCGCCGCCGAGCAGCGCCGAGGCGGCCGAGAGGGGACCGATCCTCTGCTCCATCATGTACTGGATGGCCTTGTCCACCACCGAGCCGGCGTGGCTCAAATCCTGGGGCGCCTCGCCCATCGGGTCGGCCTGCATGGGCTCCTCCGTCTCTGCAGGACTGTCACATGGGGAAGCCGGCGGCGCGGTGTAACCCCTCTCGGGGGCAAATCCGGCCCGGAGGAGAGAAGGCATGGCTCTGATGCGTGCGATGGTCCTCGACCGCCCCGGCAGCCGGCTCGCGCTGCGCTGCCTGGAGGTGCCCGAGCCCGGCCCCGGTCAGCTCCGCCTGCGGGTCGCCGCCTGCGCGGTCTGCCGCACCGACCTGCACGTCGTCGATGGCGACATGCCGGCACCCAAGCCGGCGGTGATCCCGGGGCACGAGATCGTCGGCCGGGTCGAGGCGCTGGGGCCGGGTGTCGCCGGGTTCCGCGCGGGCGACCGGGTGGGCGTGCCCTGGCTGGGCTTCGCCTGCGGCACCTGCCGGTTCTGCCGCGAGGGGCGCGAGAACCTGTGCGAGGCGGCGCGCTTCACCGGCTACCAGATCGATGGCGGCTATGCCGAGCACGTGGTGGCGGATGCGCGGTTCTGCGTCCCGATCCCGGCCGAGTATGGCGATGCCGAGGCCGCGCCGCTGCTCTGCGCCGGGCTGATCGGGCACCGTGCGCTGCGCATGACGGGGGAGGCGCGCCGGCTCGGCATCTACGGCTTCGGCGCGGCGGCGCATATCGTCGCGCAGGTGGCACGCCACGAGGGGCGGTCGGTCTACGCCTTCACCCGCGCGGGCGATGTCGCGGCGCAGGACTTCGCGCGCCGCCTCGGCGCGGTCTGGGCCGGCGGGTCGGACCAGACGCCGCCCGAACCGCTCGACGCGGCGATCATCTTCGCCCCCGTCGGCGCGCTCGTGCCGGCGGCGCTGCGCGCGGTGGATCGCGGCGGCACCGTGGTCTGCGCGGGGATCCACATGAGCGAGATCCCGGCCTTTCCGTACGAGATCCTGTGGCAGGAGCGCGTGCTGCGCTCGGTCGCCAACCTCACGCGGCGCGACGGCGCGGAGTTCCTCGCCCTCGCGCCGCACGTGCCCGTGCGCACCGAGGTCGAGACGCTGCCGCTTGAGGCCGCGAACGAGGCGCTCGCAAGGCTGCGCGAGGGGCGCGTCACCGGCGCGCTGGTGCTCGTGCCGTAGCGCCGATCAGTCGGCGGCGGCCTCCGCCACCCGCGCGGCCTCGGCTTCGGCTTCGGCCGCGGCGAGTTCGGCCTGACGGCGCCACATCTCGGCATAGAGCCCGTCGCGTGCCAGCAGCGCGGCGTGCGTGCCGCGCTCGACGATCCGGCCGTGGTCCAGCACCAGGATCTCGTCCGCATCCATCACGGTGGAGAGCCGGTGCGCGATCACCAGTGTGGTGCGGTCGCGCGCGAGCTCCTTCAGGTTGGCCTGGATCTCGCGCTCGGTGCGGGTGTCGAGCGCGCTCGTCGCCTCGTCGAACACCAGGATGGGCGGGTTCTTCAGGATCGTGCGCGCGATCGCCACGCGCTGCTTCTCGCCGCCCGAGAGCTTGAGGCCGCGCTCGCCCACGCGCGTCTCGTAGCCGTCGGGCGTGGAGACGACGAAGTCGTGGATGCGCGCGAGCCGCGCCGCCTGTTCCACCTCGGCATCGGTC
Organism: Elioraea sp. Yellowstone; assembly: GCF_006704265.1. Lineage (GTDB taxonomy): Bacteria > Pseudomonadota > Alphaproteobacteria > Acetobacterales > Acetobacteraceae > Elioraea. The sequence continues at coordinate 7,800 of NZ_VIKA01000097.1, forward strand.
GCGTCCGGGCGGCCGTAGCGGATGTTGTAGCGGATCGTGTCGTTGAACAGCACGGTGTCCTGCGGCACGATCCCGAGCGCGCGGCGCAGGCTGTCCTGCGTCACGCTGCGGATGTCCTGGCCGTCGATCGTGATCCGTCCGGCGTTGACGTCATAGAAGCGGAACAGCAGCCGCGAGATCGTCGACTTGCCGGCACCGGAGGAGCCGACGATCGCCACCGTAGCACCCGGCGGCACGGTGAAGGAGACGCCGTGCAGGATCTCGCGGTCCGGCCGGTAGGCGAAGTGCACGTCCTCGAAGCGCACCTCGCCTGCGGTGACCGTCAGCGGCCTGGCGTCCGGCGCATCGGCGATCTCGCGCTCCTCGGCGAGGAGGCGGAACATCGCCTCCATGTCCACGAGCCCCTGCTTGATCTCGCGATAGGCGAAGCCGAGGAAGTTCAGCGGCACATAGAGCTGGATCAGGAAGGTGTTGGCCATCACGAACTGGCCGACCGTCATCGTGCCGGCGGCCGCGCCATGGGCGGCGAGCAGCATCACCGCGGTGAGCCCGAGCGCGATGATCGCCGCCTGGCCCAGGTTCAGCATGTTCAGTGTCACCTGGCTCTTCACGGCGGCGCGCTCGTAGGCACGCAGGGCCTGCTCGTAGCGCTTCGCCTCGTGCGCCTCGTTGTTGAAGTACTTCACCGTCTCGTAGTTCAGGAGCGAATCGACCGCCTTGGTGTTCGCCTCCTGGTCGGTCTCGTTCATCGCGCGGCGGAACTTCACGCGCCATTCGGTGAAGAGCAGCGTGAAGGCGACGTAGAGTGCGAGGGTGGCGAACACGATCGCGGCGAAGAGGGGGCCGAGCGCGGCCCAGATCACGACCGTCGCGAGCCCGATCTCGACCAGGGTCGGCAGGGTGCTGAACAGGGCGAAGCGCAGCACCGTCTCGATGCCGCGCGTGCCGCGCTCGACCATGCGGGAGAGCCCGCCCGTCTGGCGGTCGAGATGGAAGCGGAGCGAGAGCGCGTGCAGGTGGCGGAAGGTCCTGAGCCCGACCGCACGGATCGCCGCCTGGGCGACGCGCGCGAACACCGCATCGCGCAGCTCCTGGAACCCGGCGGCGGCGAGGCGGAGGAGCCCGTAGCCGGCCACCAGGGCGACCGGCACCGCGATCGGTCCCTCGTGCGGGGCGAGCGCATCGACCGCGGCCGCGAGCACCACCGGCACGGCGACGGTCGCCACCTTGGCCAGTGCCAGGCACACCAGTGCCGCGACCACGCGCAGCTTCAGCCCGGGGTCGTCGGCGGGCCAGAGATAGGGCAGCAGGGTCTTCAGGGTGGCGAGGTGGGATCGGCCCTGGGCGGGCTTGGCTGGGGTCACGTCGGCGGCGCTCCGTTGGCCGCCAGCATGTCGTGACGCGGGCGCGCGCGCAAAACCCCCGCCTCGACATCCCTGCCATCGCGCGCCCTGCCGCCGCGTGCTACCCGGCCGGCATGGACCTCGCCCCCTTCTTCCGCCATGTCGCGCGCTGCAACGACCTCGCCTCGCCTTCGGGCTTCGAGCCGTTCCGGATCGAGGGGCGTCCGGTCGGCTGGCTCGCGCCCGACCTTGTCCGGGCGCTCGCCTACTGGCCGGCGGTGTTCCACTTCGATGGCGGCGGCGTGACGATGGCGCGCCGGCTGCGCAGCCCTGGCGCGCGGTCGGATGCGCTCGCGCGCGTCTGCGAGGGCCTCGTCACCGCCGGGCTGATCCCGCGGCTCCGCGGCGAGCGCTACGACATCCGCGCCGAACCCGGCGGGATCAGCCTCGCGACCCTCGACCGCGCCGCGGTGCCGGCCTTCGGCGTGCGCGCGGAAGGGGTGCATGTGAACGGTCTGGTGCGCCGCGCGGACGGGCTCTGGCTCTGGGTGGCCGTGCGTGCGCGCGACAAGGCGGTGGCACCGGGCAAGCTCGACAACATCGTCGCCGGCGGCATTCCCGCCGGGCTCGGCCCCGAGGAGACGCTGGTGAAGGAGGCGGCGGAGGAGGCGGGGATTCCGCCCGACCTCGCCGCCACCGCCCGGCATGCGGGCCGGATCGGCTACGTCATGGCCTGGGACGAGCCGGCCCAGGCGCGCGGCATGCGACGCGACACGCTGCACGTGTTCGACCTCGACCTGCCCGAGGGCTTCGAGCCGCGCCCGGGCGACGACGAGGTGGAGCGGTTCGAGCTCTGGCCGATCGGACGGGTGCTGGCGGCGGTGCGCGACACCGACGCGTTCAAGTTCAACGTCAACCTGGTGCTGATCGACCTGTTCCTGCGCGAGGGGCTGATCCCGCCCGGCGAGGGCGCGGCGCGGCTGCGCGCGGCGCTGGATCAGGGCGGATAGCGCGGGGCGCGTGCCGGCCCGACCACCGTCCTGCGCCGGTCCGCGCTCCGGCGACCTCAGCCCCGTTCTGTCGCCGCCGCGGATCACGCCGGCAGCGCCGCAACGGCTCCTTTACGGCTGCGTGGAAGAATTCGCTGCGCGGCGGCCGCTCCTCTCGCGCGGCCGACCTGGAGCTAGGGAAGGCCATCATGACTCTCGCCAGCATCCGTTTCACGACCAAGATCAACGTGTTTGCCCTGAGCCTGACCGTTCTGCTGGCCGTCGTGGCCGGCACCGGCCTTACCTCCCTCGCCACGCTGTCGGGACGGCTGCACGACGTTGCAGGCGCAGGCCATTCGGCCAGCGAGGCCGGCCGGATGGCGCGTTCGGTGCTGCAGATCCGCCGGCGCGAGAACCAGATCGCCGCCGAACCGACAGCCGAGGTGGTTGCCGCCGCGCGTGCTGCCATGGCGGAGCAGGCTGCCTTCTTCCGCAACACCCTCGTCGAGGCGAAGACCATTGCCGGGCCGGCGCGGCAGGCCGTGCTGGCCCGCCTGGAGCAGGCCTTCGACCGTTATCACGCGGCGGCCGGAGCCACGCTGCAGGCGGCTGAAACCGCCGCCGCCGGACGCGGTGACCGTGACGCGGTTCTCGCGGCCCTGCGTGCCGGCGTGGCGGCCTTCGATGCGGTCGACGGGCTCTCAGCGGAACTCGACCGGACCGCGATCGGCCTTGCCGAGACCGCCGCCGCGGAAGCCGAGGCCGAAGCCTCCCGATCCTTCGCCGTGATGGCCGGCGCCACCGGCCTCGGTCTCGTCCTCGCCCTGGCGCTGGCCTGGGCGGTCGGCGCGCGCGGCATCGCCGCGCCAGTGCGCGCTGCGGCGGCGCGGCTGAAGACGCTGGCGGAAGGCGATACCGACAGCCCGATCCCGGGTGTCGGCCGCAAGGACGAGGCCGGTGAGATCGCCGCGGCGATGGCGGTGTTCCGCGACAACCTGATGCGCACCCGCGAGATGCAGGCGGAGATCGCGCGCAGGGACGAGGAGGCGCGGCAGGAACGTCGACGGGCGATGCTGGCGGCGGCCGACCGCTTCGAGGCCGAGGTGGGGTCGGTGGTGAAGGGCGTCGCCGCTTCGGCGACCGAGCTCGAGGCGACCGCCACCGGCATGGCCGCCGGCGCCGAGGAGACCTCTCGGCAGGTCACCGCGGTGGCGGCGGCGGCTGAACAGGCGAGCGCGAACGTGCAGACGGTCGCCGCGGCGGCGGAGGAGCTCGCCGCCTCGATCGCCGAGATCAGCCGCCAGGTGGCCGAGAGCACCCGCATCGCCTCCGAGGCGGTGGCCGAGGCCACGCGCACCAACGCGACCGTGGAGTCGCTCGCGGCGAGCGCGCAGCGCATCGGCGAGGTGGTGCGGCTGATCAACGACATCGCCGGGCAGACCAACCTGCTCGCGCTGAACGCGACGATCGAGGCGGCGCGCGCGGGCGAGGCCGGCAAGGGCTTCGCCGTGGTCGCGTCCGAGGTGAAGAACCTCGCCAGCCAGACCGCCAAGGCGACCGAGGAGATCGGCGGGCAGATCGCCGCGGTGCAGGGCGAGACCGGCCGGGTGGTCGAGGCGATCCGCGCGATCGGCGGCACGATCGAGAAGATCAGCGCGATCGCCGCCTCGATCGCCGCGGCGGTGGAGCAGCAGGGGGCCGCGACCCAGGAGATCGCGCGCAACGTCCAGCAGGCCGCGGCCGGCACGGGCTCGGTCACGGCCAACATCGCCTCGGTGAACGAGGCGGCGGCGAGCTCCGGCGCGGCGGCCGCGCAGGTGCAATCCGCGGCCGGCGAACTCAGCCGCGGCGCCGAGACCCTGCGCGCCCAGGTGGAACGCTTCCTGGCCGAGATGAAGGCCGCCTGACAGGCGCGGGATCGAAGAAGCGAAGGGGGCCGCAAGGCCCCCTTCGAGCATTCCCCGCGGACGGCGTTCAGCGCGGCAGCGCGGCGACCGCCTGGCGCAGCGCGGCGGGTTCGAGCGGCAGGTCGCGTCGCACCACGCCCTGGCCGCCGAGCGAGGGCAGCGCCTCACCCTCCACCAGCACCTCGAGCCCGCCGGCATTGCCGGTGGTCATGACAAGACCGGTCCGGTCGGGCACGCGATAGGTCTCGCCCGGGCGCAGCACACGGTTGAACAGCACCGAGCCGCCATTGCGCTCGCGCACCTGGATCCAGGTGTCGGCGCGGGCGCGCAGCAGCACGCGGCCGGCCTCCGCACCCGCGGCGCCGTACGTGGCGGCCGGCTCGCGCGCCGGGGGCTCGCTTGCGGGCGGGGCCGAGT
>NZ_VIKA01000098.1 GCF_006704265.1 Elioraea sp. Yellowstone
CCCCCACGGTGAGCGCGGCCGCGCGCGCGCCGAGCGGCACCCCGTCCGCCTGCGCGCAGCGGCCGAGCAGCAGCGTCAGCGCCGCGGCGACCGGCGCGCCAGACGCGATCGCCTCCAGGAGCGCCTCCTCGTCCTCGCCCGAAGGCGGGTGGACGGCGATTCCCGCGCCCGTGATCCGATCCGTGCCCATCGGGCGGATCCCCGCGTCCGGCGTATCAGCCCGGCTCTGACGGCTCCGGCACGTCGGTGTCGCGCTCCCAGCCCTCGTTCTCGAGCCGGATCATCTGGATCGCCACGGCATTGGCGTTGGCATCCAGGTCCGGCAGGGCCTGGTACTCGCTCACCCAGCAGCGGAACACCTTGTAGGCGAGCACGAGCTGGCCGGCCTCGTTGTAGAGGTCGATCAGGATGTCCTTGCGGAACGACCGCAAGGCGACCTCGGCGCCGAGGCCGGCGCCGAAGTTCCATACGGCACTCGCCCAGGCCTCGAAGTCGGTGTCGTGCGTGACGCCGCGCTCGAGCGTGATCGGCTCGAACTTGGCCCGTCCGGGCGACTTGCGGGAGAGGCTCGGGTCGCCGCCCTCGCGGTGCTCGACGACCTCGATCGAGCGCTTGAGCGAAGAGACCTTCGAGATGCCGGCGACGTAGCGGCCGTCCCACCGCACCCGGAACTTGAAGTTCTTGTAAGGGTCGAAGCGGAAGGCGTTGACGGTAAACTGGGCCATCGGGGTCGCTCCTTCCTCAGGCCTCGATCTGGCCGGCCATCTGCTGGATGCGGATGATGACGAACTCCGCGGGCTTGAGCGGCGCGAAGCCCACCACGATGTTGACCACGCCGCGATTGATGTCGTCCTGCGTCGTCGTCTCGGCATCGCACTTGACGAAGTAGGCGTCGCGCGGCGTTGCACCCTGGAACGCGCCCTGGCGGAACAGGCTCTGCATGAAGGCGCCCAGGTTCAGGCGGATCTGCGCCCAGAGCGGCTCGTCGTTCGGCTCGAACACCACCCACTTGGTGCCGCGGAACAGCGACTCCTCGAGGAACAGCGTGAAGCGCCGCACGGGGATGTACTTCCAGTCCGAGGCGAGCGCGTCCGCACCCTCCAGCGTGCGGCTGCCCCAGGCCACCGTGCCGTAGATCGGGAAGGTGCGCAGGCAGTTCACGCCGAGCGGATTGAGCACGCCGTTCTGCGGATCGGTGAGCAGGTAGTCGAGGCTGTCGACATTGCGCAGCCGCGCCTCCGTTCCCGCGGGCGCCTTCCAGACGCCGCGCGCGGCATCGGTGCGCGCGAACAGCCCGGCGATCGTGCCGGAGGTGCCGATCGCGCGCGGGCGGTTGCCGTTCAGCGGGTCGGGCACGCGCGTGCGCGGGAAGAACACCGCGGCGTTGCGGTGCCGCAGCACCTCGTTGTCGGTGAGCCATGCGAGCGCCCGGTCGAGGTCGTTCACGCTCGCCGGGATGTCGATCAGGGCGAAGGCGCGCCGGCGCTCCGCATAGCCGATCACCTCGCTGTACACGGCACGCATCGCGGTGCCCGAGAGGTCGGCCGCGCGCGGGATGCAGAGGATGTTGAACAGGTCGACATCCTCGAGCGCATAGAGCCCGGTCTTGGTCGCCGCGTCGCCGATCAGGGTCGTATCCGCGACCGGCATCGTGCCGTCGGCGCCGCCGCCGAGGCGATAGAGACCGTCATTGGCGAGCGAACCAGCGCCCGAGAGGCCGAGCGTCGCGACATCGGCGCCGCCGAAGGTCAGCCGCGCGTTCAGCGCCGCCGCGCCGCCGCGCCCGGGCGAGACGTGGAAGCGGAACGGGGTGGCGGTCGTGCCGTTGCCGAGCAGGCGCACCGTCGCACCCGCCAACGCGTCCCGGTCGGCGGCGGCAAGCCCGGCGGTGCGCGCCACGCCGCGGATCGCCGCCTCGAGCAGCGGACGGAGCTGGGCCCAGCCGACATTCGCCGGCTTCTCGACCTGGAACGACTGTGCGCCCGACCCCGCATCCACCGTCAGGGCGAGGGTCGCCGCGGCGGCGCCCGGGGCCGCCGGCAGGGAGGCGCCGAGCGTTCCGGAGGAGGCGGGGCGGTCGGGCGGCGAGCCGACCATCGTCACGTTGACAAGACGTGACGCATTGTTCACGACCTCATCGGCGCTGTGCTCGGTGTCGACGGCCAGGGTCAGGTTGCGGAAGGTCTCGGTCCGCGCCGTGGTACGGCGACCGCCGACCTCGACGATCTCGCTGATCGTGAGATTGAACTGCGTCTCGCTGTTGGCGCAGTCGTAGTCGATCTCGAGATAGAGGTTGTTTCCCCACAGACCCGGATCGGGGAAGAGCTGGCCGCGCAGCTGGCGTCCGGCCGTGACCGTCAGCATGGCGGCGGCACCCGCGTCGCCCACGGCACCGTCGGTCAAGGTGGCGGTGGCCGCACTCGCGTCCGGAGAGGCGACGCGCACGACATGCGCCTCCGATCCGCCGTTCTCGAAGAACTGGCGCACCGCGTAGCTGCCCGGGCTGTCACGATGCAGGCCGCCGAACTCGCGGCTGAAATCAGCCATGCCGAACACGCGGATCGCGACATTCTGCGGGCCGCGGGCGAAGCCGTCGACGAAGGCGCCGATCGAGGTCGCGACACCGACCACGGTGCGGACGCCTGACGGGACTTCCTCGATGTAGACGCCGGGGAAGGTCGGGTTGACTGGCATGCGCGCTCCTCCGTCATCCGGCGCAGCAGGGAGGGCCGAGATGCGCGCGGACAACGGGCCGCGCTGCGTGCCGGCAGATCCCCGTGTCATCGGCAGGCGCAGGTCGCATCGGGGGGACGATGACCTGCGATGCGCGAGCCTAGTCCTCCGCACGCACCCGTTGCAAGGGTGATTGATTCTGATCGCGTGCCATTCGACGCGTTCCATGCACGGTGAGCATGACCTCCCGCGAGGGGCTCTTGCTGCGCACAGCACGTGCACGCAGCATGGCGCGACAACGCACGGCCTTCCAACTGTTCCAGCGGGAGAGACGATGGTGCAGTCACCGGACATCGCGATTGCGCGCGCGGCACGGCTCCGGCCGATCGCCGAGGTGGCGACGGCGATCGGCATCGCCGAGCAGGCGCTGCATCCCTTCGGACATCATATCGCCAAGGTGCGGATCGGCAGCGAGGGCACGCCGGAGCCGAGGGGCCGCCTCGTCCTGGTGACCGGTATGAGCCCGACCCCGGCGGGGGAGGGCAAGACCACGACCACGGTCGGGCTCGCCGATGCGCTGCGCCGCCTCGGGCTTCGCGCCGCTGCCTGCCTGCGCGAACCCTCGCTCGGCCCCTGCTTCGGCGTGAAGGGCGGGGCAGCCGGCGGCGGCTATGCGCAGGTCGTGCCGATGGAGGAGATCAATCTCCATTTCACGGGCGACTTCCACGCCGTTGCGGCGGCGCACAACCTGCTTGCGGCGCTGATCGACAACCATCTCTACTGGGGAAACGGGGTCGGGCTCGATCCACGTCGCATCACCTGGCGACGCGCCCTCGACATGAACGACCGCGCCCTGCGCCAGCTCGTGATCGGGCTCGGCGGCGCGGCCAACGGGTTTCCGCGCGAGGACGGGTTCGACATCACAGCCGCCTCCGAGGTCATGGCGGTGCTCTGTCTGGCGCGCGATCTTGCCGACCTGAAGCGGCGGCTCGGCAGGATCATCGTCGGCCACCGGCGCGACGGCTCGGCCGTGACGGCGGCCGATCTGAAGGCGGACGGTGCGATGGCGGCGCTGCTGCGCGATGCCTTCAACCCCAATCTGGTGCAGACGCTGGAGGGCACGCCCGCCTTCGTCCATGGCGGGCCGTTCGCCAACATCGCGCACGGGTGCAACAGCGCGATCGCGACGCGTCTGGCGCTCGCCCACGCCGATGTCGTCGTGACCGAGGCCGGGTTCGGCGCCGATCTCGGCGCCGAGAAGTTCCTGCACATCAAGTGCCGCCAGGCCGGGATCGCGCCGGACTGCGCGGTGATCGTCGCCACGGTGCGGGCGCTGAAGATGCATGGCGGCGTGGCGAAGGCCGCGCTCGGCCGGGAGGATGTCGCCGCGATCCGGCGGGGGGCGGCGAACCTGCGCCGCCACATCGGGAACATGCGCCTGTTCGGCGTGCCCGTGGTGGTCTGCGTCAACCGGTTCGCGAACGACACGCCGGCGGAGATCGCAGCGGTCGCGGACGCCGCCGCCGCCGAGGGGGCGGAGGCGCATCCCTGCACCCACTGGTCGGACGGGTCGGCAGGCGCGATGCCGCTTGCGCGGGCGGTCGCCGCGCGGCTCGGCGCGGCCGCGCCGTCCTTCACCCCGATCTATCCTCGCGAGATGCCGCTTGCGGAGAAGATCCGGACGATCGCGACGCGCCTGTACCGGGCGGCCGAGGTCGCGATCGCGCCGGCGGCGGCCAGCCGGCTGGCCGCGTTCGAGGCGGCCGGGTTCGGCCATTTGCCGGTCTGCGTCGCCAAGACGCCCTACAGCTTCAGCGCCGACCCGACGCTGCTCGGCGCGCCGGAGGGGCACGTGCTGCCGGTGCGCGAGGTGCGGCTCGCGGCGGGTGCGGAGTTCGTGGTGGCACTCGCCGGCGAGATCATGACGATGCCGGGACTGCCGAGGGTGCCGGCGGCCGAGGCGATCACGCTGGACGACGCGGGCGAGATCGAGGGCCTGTCCTGAGACCGTTCAGAGCCGCAGATTGAGCGTCGCGCCGACGAGGCCGAGCAGGCCGCCCGCGCCGCCGTCGCCGCCGCCGAACAGCGCGAGGCGCGGGTCGGCGGCGGGGGCCGCGGCATCCTCGTTCAGCGTCAGATAGCGCTGCACGAAGCGGTCCACCCAGGCCGGATCCTTGAACTTCTGCGGGTCGAGGCGCTTCTCCAGGATCGCCTTCTGCTGCTCGTAGTCGAGCAGCCCGAACTGCTTGGGCAGGCCGAGCGCGGTGCGGGCGACGGCGGTGAGCACGCGATCGCCCATCAGTCCCTTCACGTCGCTGACCGTGCCGATCATGCGCTTGAAGTACATCGCCTCGCGCAGGCCGGGGTTTGCCTCGCCGTTCGCCTTCTCGAAGCGGTTGGTCAGCGTCTTGCGGATGATCGCCTCGACCCGCTCGGGGTCGGCGAGCGGGGGCTTGGTGGGGTCGTCGAAGCCGAAGGTCTGGTTGATCTGGCGGTAACGCGGATCGACCATGCGGTTGGCGAAGCTGCCGAGATCGGCCGGATCGTCGGTCAGCAGCTTGCGCACCACCGCGCGCTTGTCGACCTCGCTCTCGAGCTGGAAGGCCTCAAGCACGAAGGTGAGGGTGCGCCGATCCTTCATCAGCTCGTCGATCGAGCCGATCTCGGCGGCGCGCTGGCGGAACCGCTCGACCTCGCGCGTGACGTCCTTGCGCGCCTCGAAGCGCGCCTGCAGCGCCTCGCCGTTCCTCTGCAGGACCGACCAGGCGGTGGCGGCGCCGAGGCCGTGGAGCATCAGGCGACCGCGGGGACGAAGGCCTGCGCGGCCGGGGCCGCGGCGGCCGCGGGCGCCGTCGCGGCGGGCCGGGCCGACAGCGCCTCGATCATGTCGCGATGAACCGCCATGAGCGGTTCGAGCGAACCGTCATCGCCCATGCGGGCGAAGCACTCGCGCTGCGCCCAGAGCCCGAGCGAGGCGAGCCGCGCCCTGAGGTCGGCCGGCATGGGATGATCCGGCTCCACCAGCGCCGAGAGCAGGATGCCCCAGAGCTGATGGGTCTTGTGCAGGGCGGCGACGCGGGACGGCGTGTCGGCGGCGGCGGCGAGCAGGGCGTTGACGTGGCGGAAGGCGCGCGCCTCGGCCTCGCGCGGGGTCTCGGCGGCGTCGAGGACGGCGGCATAGCGGCGGAGCGACATGGCGGGCGTCCGTCATCAGCGTGGGAGAGGGGCGGCGGTTCGCCCGCCGCCCCCCTGGTGGTCAGCGGAACAGGCCGAGCAGGCTCTGGCCCTGCTGGTTGGCGATCGAGAGCGACTGGATCGCCAGCTGCTGCTTGGTCTGCAGGCTGGTGAGCCGCGCGCTCTCCTCGGCGAGGTCGGCGTCCACCAGCGCGCCGAGGCCCTCCTTGATCGAGTCCGTCAGCTGCTTGTTGTAGTCCTGCAGCCCCTCGACCTGTCGGATCGACGCGCCGAGATTGGCGAGCGTCGTGTTGATGGTCGAGATCGCGGCATCGACCGCGGCGATCGCCGTGTTGCCGGCCGTCGCGCCCGTGATCGTCGCGACCGTGGCGGCGGCGGATGCGCCGTCGCCGATGATCGCGGTCGGGATCGTCGTGCCGTCGTACAGCGTGCCGGTATCCTCGGTCGCCGCGGCGTCGATCGCGCCGGTGATGTCGAGGGTGAAGCCGCCGCCGGTGGTGTTCAGGGTGGCGCCGAAGCCTTCGGCCTGGATCGCGTTGGCGAGCGCCGAGATCGCGTCGAACGGCGTCTGCGTCGTGGCGTCGTACTGGACCTGGATCACCTTGACCATCTCGTTGGTGCCGGTGGTCCCCGGATCGTCGCCCGCCGGCTGGGTGACCAGCGCGGCCGTGCCGTCGGTGAACTCGAAGACGTAGCGCGCCCCGTCCTGCGCCTGGATCGCGAAGACCTCGTTGTTGGCGACGTCGAAGCCGGTGGCGAAGGTCACCTGCACGCCGCCCTGGTTCAGCAGCAGGCCGGTGAGCTGAAGGTCGGCGACCGTGCCCGCCTGGTTGTTCACCGTCAGCGAGTTGCTGCCCTGGATGTTGGTGATCACGCTCAGGTTCGCGTTCGCGGTGCTGCTGGCGGCATTGGCGTCCAGCAGGTTCACACCATTGAAGGTGGCGCTGCGGGCATAGGCGTTGATGTTCTCCAGCGCCTGGTCGATCTGGTTCTGCACCGTGGTGGCGTCGATGCCCTGCTGCTGGCCCTGGGTGACGGTCTGCTTCAGCCGGGCCAGCTCGTCGGAGATCTTGGTCGCGGCATCGCGCGCGACCGTCAGCGTCGCCTTGCCGAAGGCGAGGCTGTCGCGCACGGCCTCCATGCCCTTCAGGTCGGCGCGCATGGTCTGGGCGATCGCGAACACGGCCGGATCGTCGTTCGCCTTGTTGATGCGCAGGCCCGACTCGACGCGCGCCTGGGTGGTCTGCATGTTGTTGTTGATCATCGACAGCGAGCGGATGGCCGCCATCGCCGTGACGTTGGTGTTGATCGAGGACATCGTCGTCTCCTTCAACCGGGTTCCGTTCCGCCGCCCCGCGCGCCCCGATGGTCCGAACTGGAACGGGCGGCGGCCGGCTGGCGGCAGCCTCGCAACCGCCGTGCCAGATCGATGCATTAACGAGACATTTCTGAATCCTTGGTTAATGCTGCAAAATCAGTCACTTGCTCCTGTGCCCGGGACACGCGGCAGCATGTGCCGGCACGCCGGTCAGGCAGGCCCGGCAAACCCTGCCGGCACGCATCCGTCCGGGCAAATCCTGCCGGGCGGCGAAGCCTGCCGCCCGGCGGCGGCATCGCGGTTGACCCCGCAGGCCGGGTTTGCCATACCGCCGCCGCGCGGCGGAGGGCCGCAGCGCGCATCGCTCAGCAGCCGATGGAGACCCCGATGGACGACGGAAGCGGAAGTCCTCGCTTCACGTTGCACCGCGCCGCAAGGCGTCGGGGGGGACGCGCGCTGAGCCGCTGACCGGCCGCCACATCCTCCCCGGGCCCGGAGCGCCCGTTCGAGACGGAGGATCGTGGCCATGACCTGCACGCCCCTCGGCGCCGCCGGCGCCCTGCCGACCGAGATCGCGACCGCCCTGCATCCCGCGGATCTCGCAGGACTGCTCGATCAGCGCCCGCCCGCCGAGGCCTGGGCGGTGCTGGCCGGCCTGCCGCTCGCCCGCCGCGCCGAGACCTTCGGCTATCTCGACGCCCGCACCCAGGTCGCGATCGCCGAGGTTGCGCCACCGCGCGAGCTCGCCACCACGGTCTCGGCGATGGACGCGGACGAACGCGCCGATCTCTGGAACCGTCTGGACGAGACGGCCCGCGCGGCACTTGCCCCTGCCCTCGCCGCCGCCGAGCGCGAGGACATCCGCAAGCTCGCCTCCTACGCCCCCGGCACTGCCGGCGCGGTGATGACCAGCGAGTACGCCGTGCTGCGCCCCGAGATGACCGCGCGCGAGGCGATCGAGGCGCTGCGCAGCCAGGCACCGGCCAAGGAGACGATCCAGGTCGCCTACGTCCTCTCGCCCGAGCGGCGCCTTCTGGGCACGGTGACGCTCGAGGATCTGGTGGTCGCGCCCGCCGATCGGCGGGTGCAGGCGCTGATGCGCGCCGATCCGCCCTTCGTGCGCGCCGAGGATCCGGCCGTGGAGGCCGCCCGCGCGATCGCCAAGTACGATCTGCCCGCCATTCCCGTGATCAACGGCGGCGAGATGATGGTGGGGATCGTCACGGCCGACGATGCCATGGACGTCGCCGAGGCCGAGGCGACCGAGGACTTCCAAAAGCTCGCCGCGGCGACCGGACCGCATGCGCCGGTGGGGGCGGCGCCGCTCGGAATCCTCTATCGCAAGCGGGTGCTGTGGCTGGTGCTGCTGGTGTTCGCGAACCTTCTGTCGGGGCTCGGTCTGGCGCTGCACGAGCAGACCCTGGCCGCGCACATCGCGCTGGTGTTCTTCCTGCCGTTGCTGATCGCCTCCGGCGGCAATGCGGGGAGCCAGGCGGCGACGCTGATGGTGCGGGCACTGGCCACCGGCGAGGTGGTCGCGCGCGACTGGGCCCGGCTGCTCCTGCGCGAGGCACTGGTGGCGGTGGCGCTGGGGATGACCATGGCGGCGGCGGTCGCGCTGATCGGGCTGTGGCGCGGCGGGCCGGAGATCGCCCTGGTCGTGGCCATCACCATGGTTCTGGTGGTGCTGGCGGGCAGCCTGGTCGGGATGTCGCTGCCGTTCGTCCTGTCGCGCCTCGGCGCCGACCCGGCGGCGGCCTCGGCGCCGCTGGTGACGACCATGGCGGACGTGGCGGGTGTGCTGATCTATCTGGGGGTTGCGACGGCGGTGCTGGCGTCGCTCTGATCGCTGCCGACACCGCGCCCCGCCCACTTTACCGCTTTACGACTTTATGCCTTTACGCGGCGTTGCGTCCGGCGCGGGCGCGCGAGGAGCAGTGGCGAGGTCATGGTAGCGCGGTGATGCGCCAGAACCCGACGTGATCGCGCTCATCGCCAGGCGATGACGCGGCGCGGCGCCGGGGCCCGCCCACTCGGCCACCTGCGCCTCCTGGCGCAGGCGCAGGCGGCGGAACTCCAGCGCCGCGAAGATCTCGTCCAGGTCCGGCTCGCGCTCCTTCGCCACCGGCAGGCTGGTGCGCGCCTCCTCCACGAACCGCAGCCGCAATGCCGTCCCCGCCGAGAGATAGGCGCCGTCCCACCAGTCCTGGATCATCCGGCGGGCCGCCCCGAGCACCGGCCCGGCGACGAGGCGCTCGCGCTTGCTGCGCTGGTTGATCGCCCGTGAGCTCGGCAGGAGATTCCAGAGGTCGTTGCAGGCCCAGGCCGACCAGGGCAGGCAGTGGTCGATGTCGATCGTGTCGGGGCCGAGCGACCGTCCGGTCCAGACGCAGCGCACCGCCCTGCCGGTGGCAAGACGATCGAGCGCGAGCTGGCGCACGATCCGCGTGTCGCGCTCCGGCTCGATCCAGCGCAACGCCCCGATCACCTCGTCCGCCGCCACGCTCCGGCCCGCGCGCTCGCCGTAGCCGAGCGTCAGCCGAACCCATTCGGCGACCAGCATCGGTTCGACCCAGGCGCTCATCCGCCTGAGCGCCTGCCACACCGTCAGCGGCACCCGCGTCGTCCCGTAGGACCAGAGCGTCTCCTCGGTCGCAGCAAAGTTGTCCGACCGTCCGGGGATGCGGCCGTACACGGTCGGAAACACGGGGGTGTCGTCGGCGAACGTCAGATGCGTCGCCGGCATCTCCGCGATCGTGCGCGCAGCATCCGCAAGCGCGCGCCTCAGCATCGCCGCCGTCTCGGCCGTGAAGAGCGCGCCCGGCCGCAGCTCATGAGGCGCGACCGCGGCCAGGCCCCGGAACGACTCGCGCGCGAAGGCCGGCGCCGCGCCCAGCCGTTCCGGCATCTGCGGCAAGCCGCGTTCCAGCAACGGCTTGAACATCCTGATCCAGTAGAGCGCGATCAGGCCGAGCGGCAGCTCGACATGCTCATCCGCCTCGCGCGCGACGTTCGGCGAGGCATCGGCGATGCGCGCGATCGCCCGCAGCAGCGCGAGCTTGTAGGTCGCCGCCTTCTCCTGCTTCAGGATCACCCCGCGCAGCAGCGGCAGGGCGCCGACGCCGTCATCCGGCAGATCCAGGATCACCGTCTGCCAGCGCACGCCCTCCCGCCCCTGGAGGTCGTCCCGCCGCTCGGTCGCCACCCGCAGCGCCAGCCCGAACTCGAGACCCAGCCGCTCCACCTCGTGCGCGTCGACGGGCCACATCGGCCGGCCGTCCGGCGCCGGCCCGTGCCGGAGCGTCAGCACCATGCGCCCGCCCGGCCTCAGGAGCGTCGCGAGCTTGCGCATCGCGCGCCGACGATCCTCCGGCGCGACATGCATCCAGACCCCGCTGAGCCAGACGAGGTCGAAGGCGAGGCCCAGGCGATGCACGCCCGCGAGGGCGGGAAGGCGGTCATCGAGCCAGCGGATGCGGGGCGAGTCATGCAGGCGCGCCGCCTCGGCGCGCAGCGACGCGGCGGGCTCGACCGCCAGGACATCCCAGCCCTGCTCGGCGAACCAGGCCGCGTCCCGGCCGCTGCCCGCGCCCACATCCAGCACGAGGCCAGGGATGCGCGGCAGGAACGGCACCGCATCACGGTGGATGTCGGCGAAACCGAACGCCTCATAGGCTTCGGTGAACTCGCGGAAACCGCGATCGTACGGCCCGATCGTGTCCGTCGGCATCACGGCGGAGAATAGCGCAAACAGGCGCGGACCGCGGCATGACCGCCACCCGGTGAACGGCCGCGCACAGCCGCTCCTCGGACCGGCGCAACACGCCCGATCCCCGCCCCCTCCTCCCGGCCCCCCTGCGCTGCCAGCGCAACGGCGGATGCACCGCGCGCGCTCAGCGCCCGATCCGCGCCTCGATCGCGTCCCAGATATAGGCTTCCAGGTGAACCCCCTCGAACCGCGCCACCTCCTGCAGCCCCGTCGGCGAGGTCACGTTGATCTCGGTCAGATACCCGCCGATCACGTCGATGCCGACGAAGATCAGGCCGCGGTCGCGCAAGGCGGGCCCGATCCGCCTGCAGATCTCGCGCTCGCGCTCGGTCAGCGTCGTCCGCTCCGGCCGTCCGCCGACATGCATGTTCGACCGCGCCTCGCCCTCCGCCGGCACGCGGTTGATCGCGCCCATCGCCTCGCCGTCCACCAGGATGATGCGCTTGTCGCCCTTGCGCACCTCGGGCACGTAGCGCTGGATCACGAGGGGCTCGCGCGAGCGCTCGGTGAACAGCTCCAGAAGCGCGTTCAGGTTCATGTCGTCCTGCCTGACCAGGAACACCCCCGCACCGCCGTTGCCGAACAGCGGCTTGAGGATGATGTCGCCGTGCTCGCGCCGGAACGCCATGATCTGGTCACGGTCGGCGGTGATCAGGGTGGGCGGCATGAGGTCGGGGAAGTGCGTGACGAACAGCTTCTCCGGCGCGTTGCGCACCGAGGCCGGATCGTTCACCACCAGGGTTCGGGGATGGATGTGCTCGAGGATGTGGGTCGCGGTGATGTAGGCCATGTCGAAGGGCGGGTCCTGGCGCATCAGCACCACGTCCATGGTCGCGAGATCGAGCTCCTCCCACGGCCCGAGGGTGCAGTGGTTGCCGTGCTCGCGCCTGAGCGCAAGCCGCCGCGCCTTCGCCAGTACCCGCCCGGCCGAGAGCGCCAGGTGCCGCGGCAGGTAGTGCCACAGCCGGTGCCCGCGCTTCTCGGCCTCCAGCCCCAGCACGAAGGTGCTGTCGGCGTCGATGTTGATGGTCTCGATCGGATCCATCTGGATCGCGACTGCGAGGCTCTCGGCCATGGTTCCCGCATCCCTCGTCCTGTCGCGTCGAACTTGGCGAGCGCCGGCGCCGCGGGCAAGCCCGATGCGGCCTCACGCGGCTCTGCGCTGCGCTCGCGGCGCGTCCGGCCTATGGTGGCGCGATGAGACGCCGCCCGTTCCTCGCCGCGCTCGCGGCCCTGCCGCTGCCGGCCGCCGCCCAGCAGTCGCGCAGCCTGCCCGGCCG
>NZ_VIKA01000099.1 GCF_006704265.1 Elioraea sp. Yellowstone
CCCGCCAGCAGCGCCGGCCGGACCGGGCGCGCGCCCTCCCCCCGCGCGAGCCGGCGCCACCAGCCCTCGCCGGGCTGGTCCGGCCGGTCCTCGCGGAACGGCAGCCCGGCCAGGATCAGCAGCAGGATCACCACCGAGAAGAAGCCCCAGCCGTAGATCACGTGGTCGGCCGCCGCCGCCTCGGCGCTGCCGAGATACTCGGCCGCGACCACGATGCCGAGGGCGCGGATCCCGTTGGCGACGATCGGCACGACGACGGCGAGCGCCATCACGACCAGCCGCCGGCCGGGGCTGCGGAACATGGTCGCGGCGTAGAGGGCGCCGAAGGCGAGGGCGGCGATCGCGAAGCGAAGCCCCGCGCAGGCCTCGGCGACGTGGAACCGCCCCGCCGGAGTGTCGATCAGGAGCCCGTCGACGTAGTGGGAGATGTTCCAGAGATCGAGGCCGAGATCGATGAAGTGCGCCGTGATGAGCTGGAGATAGGGCACGGCGAAGCCGCCGAAGGGGACGAGGAAGAGCGTGTAGGCGAGGGGGATCGCCATCGCGAGCGCGGCGCGCCAGCCGATCACGGCGACCACGAAGACCTGGATCAGCGCCCAGGCGGTGAGCTGACGGCCCTCCATGATGCCGAGCCGTTCCGCGGCCAGCCAGGCGAGGGCCGGCGGGATCGCCAGCAGCGCGAGCAGGGGCTGCGGCGCGGGGGCGATCGCGGCGAGGCGGTGGCGGCGCTGCCAGGCGAGCCAGGCGGCGATCGGGGCGATCAGCCAGCAGTGGTTGTAGGCGGTGGAGGTGTTCCAGACCCGCACCGCCGCCGCCGCCTCCTCGCGGAACACCACGAGCAGCGCGGCGAGGCCGAGGATCAGCGCGACCGTGGTCATCCGCCATGCGGGGGGTACGGGGGCAGCCTCGGCGGCGGCCGGGAACGGGGCGACCGTCTGGCCGATCGCGTTCATCCGTGTGGTCTCCGCGGTGGTGGCGGCGGCGTCTCGATCCTGGCACAACGTGTCGCAGAACGGGCGGGCGGGGTCAAAACACGAAACGGGTGGGTGCCCGGCCTGTGGCGCGCCCCCGCGCAGCCTGACCTACCGGGCCTGGCCCGGACCGGACACGGGCAGCACCGCGTCCAGCCGCGCGAGCGTCGCCCGCCAGTCATGCCCCGCCGCGACCGCCGCGCGCGCGGCCGCGCCCAGCCCCGGATGGGCCCCGTCCAGCACCGCGGCGACAGCGGCGGCGAAGGCCTCGGCCCCTTCCGCCACCAGAAGATCGCGGCCCGGGGTGGCGCGCACGCCGGCGAAGGCCTCGGGAGTCGCGACCACGGGCCGCGCCATCGCCATCGCCTCGAGAACCTTGTTCTGGATGCCGCGCGCGATCCGCAAGGGCGCGACCGCGACCGCGGCATGGGCGAGGAAGGGCCGCACATCGGGCACGCTGCCGGTGACATGCACGCCGGGCAGGCGGGCGAGCGCCCGCACCGCCGCGGCGGGGTTGGCGCCGACGATCCAGAACGAGGGCGCAGGCGTGCGGGTGCCGAGGCGCGGCAGCACGGCCTCGGCGAACCAGGTCACCGCCTCGACATTGGGCCGGTAGCCCATGGTGCCGGTGAAGACGATCGGCACGGCGCCGGGGGGGTAGGGGTTCGGCCAGTCCTGCCGCGGGTCGAAGCGGGCGAGATCGACGCCGTTCTCGACCCAGTCGACCCGCGCGGCGCAGTCGGGGGCGAGGCTGACGAAATGCCGCGCCTCCGCCTCGGAGACGAACAGGGTGCGGTCGAAGTCGAGGGCCGCGCGCCGTTCGAAGGCGGCGAGCGTGCGCGCCTCGCGCGCCCAGATCAGCCGCATCGGCGGCGCGGCCCCGGCGGCATAGGCCTGCCACTTCGCGGAATCGACATCGACCATGTCGAGCACACGCCGGAAGCCCGTCCGGTGCGCGCCCGGCCCCATCACATAGGGCGCCATGGCCGAGGAATAGACCAGGGCCGCGTCCCAGCGGCGTTCGGCGAGGCCGCGGCGCACCCAGGCGGCGAGGGCGGGGTGGTGGAACCAGCCGAGCGAGAGCGGCCGGCCGGGGCGGGCCCGGGCGAGCGCGCGTAAAGCCGCCTGCCAGCGTCCACGCACGGGATGCGCCTCCACCTGCGCGCAGCGGCCGCGCAGTGTGGGGACGTGATCGAGGTCGCGCGGGTCATCGACCAGGCAGCCGAGCTCGATCTCCCAGGCATTCGCCAAGTGATCGAGCATGTGCCAGGCGCGGATCTTCTCGCCCTTGTCGGGCGGGTAGGGGATGCGGTGGGCGAGGAAGAGCAGGCGGGGCATGCGCCCCCTTACAGCATGTCGGTTGCCGCGGGCCTACCGCGCGGCCGATTGCATGCAATGGCTGCCGCGACCTTCCGGGCTGCGGCGTGCCGGTGGTCGATCCCTGGCGGGGTGACCTGTCGGCTCGGCCCAGATCGTCCTCTGGCCTACATCCTGCGCCTGGAGTTCGCATGGGACGGGGCCAGGAGCGATGCCTGTTGCGCCGCGCGAGGCTTCGACTTCCCTTACGCCATCGGGGTCTTCCTCGATCCGGACCGGCTGGTCGAGACCGATGACCGCTTCGACTGCGGCGCGATCCGCTGGCGCGTGCTCGACCGGATCGACGGTCGCGTCTTTGCGGTCATCTGCACGCCGCGACACGGCTGGCTCCGCATCATCTCGGCCCGCAAGGCCGACCGCAGGGACGTGAACCGCCATGGCCGGGCTGCGCGCACGACTTGAGGACGGCGCGCTGAAGGCGATCGGCCGCACGCCGCGCCGGCTGCGGGGACGGATCGATCCGCGCCGGGTCGATCTCACGACCGAGGCGGAGATCGCCCGCCACATCGCCGAGGAGGAGGCCGAAGCCGCACGCGATGCCGCCGCCTATCCCCGTCGCATGGGCCGGCGCGCCGGAAGTGGCGCTCGCCGCCCTCGGCTGAGCCTATCCCAGCCCGCGCACGAGCGGCGGGCCGAGCAAATTCGCGACCGGCAGCGGCAGGCGCTTCCAGAGCGCGATGAACAGCCGGTACTTGGGGTTGTTCGGGTTGTTCTCGGGGATCGCCGCGCCGGGTGCCAGCCGATAGCAGTAGTGGAGCTGTTCGGGTGTGAAACCCCAGTTCTTCTTGTAGTCGAAAGCGCCCGTGCCGGCCTTGGAGCGGCCGAAATCGAACCGCCTCGCCCCGCGCTCCCGACCCGCCCGGCGCATCACCTCCCAGTACATCACCTCGTTGGCCGACAGCGCGCGCGCCGCCACCGTCCCGCCGCCGTAATAGGGCAGCACCTCGCCACGGAAATGGAACGACAGCACGGAAGCGACCGGGCGGCCCTCGTGCAGCACCGTCGTCACGTCGTGCTCGTCCGGGAACGCCTCGGCGAGGGCGCGGAAATAGCGGCGGGGAAACACCGGCGAGCCGAGATTGCGCACGGACTCGGCATAGACGCGGTGCAGCGTGTCGGTGTCGCTGTTCGACACCGAGGTGAGCCCGCGCTTGAATCCCTTGCGCACCTCGGCGCGCTGCTTGCGCGGGATGTTGCGCGCCATGTCGGCCTCGTCGTCGCCGGTGATGACGATATCCTTCCGGAACGTGTAGTAGAGCGGCGGCCGGCCGAGCCATCCCTCGTCCTCGGCCTCGATGCGGCGGAACTCGAGCACGGGCGCGCCCAGTTTCCGTTGCAGATCGATCGCGTGCGCCTCAAGGGCGGCCGCCGCCTCGGGTGTGGCGGCTGCTGTCCCGCCATAGACGCAGAACGGCGTCGAGGCGAGCACGTCGCCGAACAGCAGGGTCTTCATGCGCGCGAGCGGGAGCACGCCGACGATCGCGCCGTCCTGTTCGGCAAAGGCGTAGTGGGTCGCATGGCCGAACACCGTCCGGATCACCCGCTCCCAGGCCGCGCGGTGGAAGAAGGTCGCGGTGCCGATCGCGCGCACGAAGGCATCCCAGGCAGGGGCGCTTGCCGGGTCGAGGGCACGGATCCGCACGGCCATGAGAACGCCGCTCAGGCCGCGATCGCGGCGGCGAAGACCTGGTCCATCCGGCCCCAGGCGAAGTCGCGCAGAAGCCGCGCCACGCGCCCCTCCATCGCCGCAAGCCCGACAGAGTGGCGGAACCGCGCGAGCCGCCCGGCGGCAACGCGCGGCTGCTCCGGATCGACCTCCCAGGGGTGGAAGTAGAACAGTCCCGGCGTGCCGTCCGCGTTGACGCGGGCGAGCCCCGCCCGGAACAGCGCATAGGGCACGAGGCGGAACCAGCCGCCGCCGGCGCAGGGCAGGTTGCGGCGGCCCACGCGCACCGTCGTCATCGGCAGCTCGATCACGCCCGACGGGTCGGGGCGGTGCGGGCCGCGCGGCGCGTCCGGCTCGCCGTAGAGGTCGTGCCGCACCGGGAAGACCGAGGAGGAATAGCGGTGCCCCTCCTCGGCCAGCACCGCATGCGCCCAGGGCGCCGAACGCCTGCCGATCGAGAAGGTCGGCGCGCGGTAGCCGATCACCGCAACCCCGCCCGCATCCTCCAGCACCGCCTTGGCGCGGCGGAGATCGGCGCGGAACCGCTCCGGCCCGATCGCGTGCACGAGCTCGTGGCCGTAGCCGTGGCTCGCGAGCTCGTGGCCGCCCGCGACGATGCGCCGGATCAGCGCCGGATGCCGCTCGGCCACCCAGCCGAGCGTGAAGAAGGTCGCGCGCACGCCGGCCTCGGCGAACAGCGCCAGGATGCGGTCGGTGTTCGCCTCGACCCGGCGCGGCAACGACTCCCAGGCGTCGCGGCCGATCACGGAGGCGAAGGCCTGGACCTGGAACCAGTCCTCCACGTCCACGCTCATCGCATTGGTCGGGCGGCTCATCGCCGCTGATCCAGCCCCGAGAACAGGTCCATCAGCCGGTTGAACACGCGCTCGCGCCGGGCGGCCTGCATCTCCAGCACCTCGATCCGGCGCGTGAGCTCCGCGATCGCTGAGGCCGGCACGCCCGCCCCCTCGTGGCCGCCATGCTGGGCGGCGAACTCGCGCAGCGGCGGCCGCGCCGGCGGCTGGCCGCCGGTCAGATCCTCCTCGAGCTCGCGCGCGGTGATCTCGACCATCGGCGCGGTCAGCGTCTGCGCCTGCTCGAGCGCGCCGCCGAGCAGCACGCGCGCGCAGAGCCGGTTGATCCGGCGCGGGATGCCCGAGCTGAACCGGTGGACGAGGTCGAGCGCCTCGGGCTCCCATTGCGGGTTTCCGGTCCAGCCGACCGCGCGCATGCGATGCTCGACATAGGCGTGCGTCTCGTCCTTCGAGAGCCCGCCGAGATGGTAGGAGGCGAGCACGCGCTGCCGGAGCTGGTCGAGATCGGGGCTGGCGATCGTGCGCCTGAGCTGCGGCTGGCCGAGCAGGATGGTCTGCAGGAGCGCCCGGCCGTTCTCGGTCACGTTCGAGAGCATGCGCAGCTCCTCGAGCGCCGAGGGCGGCAGTCCCTGCGCCTCGTCGACGATCAGCAGGTGCCGCCGGCCGACGCTCTCGCCGGCGCGCAGGGTCTCCATGATGCCGCGCAGCACGGCGGCCTTGGTGCCGTCGGAGGGCACGCCGAAGGCGTCGGCGACGAGGCGCAGCAGGTCGTCGCCCGCCACCTGGCTGGTCATGATGCGCGCGATGGTGAAGCTCGCCGGATCGAGCTCGGCGCAGAGCCGCTCGACCAGCGTGGTCTTCCCCGCGCCCACCTCGCCGGTGATGATGACGAAGCCCTCGCGCTGCGCGAGCCCGTAGACGAGATGGGCATGCGCGCGGGAGTGCACGCTCGAGGCGAAGAACAGCCGCGCATCCGGCGTCATCAGGAACGGGTGCGCGGTGAAGCCGTAGTAGTCGAGATACATGGGGCGCGCCCCTCAGAAGGTCTGCCGCACCGCAGCCACGATGATGTTCTGCAGCACATCGCCCGTGAGCCCGCCGCCCTCGCGGTAGGTCACCCGGTAGCTGAGTGAGCCTGACAGGCTTGGGTTGAGCAATCGTGTCAGCGTGGCACCGGCGCTGTAGTTGTTGACGTCGCCGCGGCCCTCGGTGGTGCTGATGCCGTAGCGGGCGAAGGCGGTGAGGTTGGTCGCCTCGTCCAGCGGGCGCGACCAGCTCAGGCTGATCGCGGTGGCCTTCTGCGCGGTCGGCGCCGTGGTCTGGCCGGGCTCGGCGGCGACCGGGCGGCGGTTGTCGTGGCTGAGCGAGAGCGTCACCACGTCGCGCGGCAGGGTGTGGCTGAGCGAGAGCGTGGCGGTGCGGGTGCGGAACAGCCCGCCCTGCTGGGCGAGCAGGGAGCCGGAGCCGGAGGGCAGGACGGGGGCGCCGGTCTGCGCATCGACCGGGTTGCCGAGCGGGTCGAGCACGATCGACTGCAGGAGATCGGCGGCCTGCAGGGCCGAGGTGCTGAGCCGGTCGGTGTAGCTCGCATAGACCACGGTGCGCGGCCCGAGCTCGGTGCGGCCCTGCACATAGGCAGCGTTGTAGCCGTCGCGCCTGCCGTACTTGACGGTGATGGAGGTCGCCTCGTTGGGCGTGTAGCGCACGCCGAACGCCCAGATCAGCCCGTCCACCTCGGTGACCGGCACGGTGTTGTAGCGCTGCTGCTCGTAGCCGATCTCGACCAGCCCGGCGATCGCGCGGGTGATCGCATAGCCGGTCTCGAGCAGGACGAAGCGGCGATAGGCGCCGTCATAGGTGCCCTGGCCCTCGAACTCGGTGGCGCTGACGCTGCCCTGCAGCAGGAGCCGGCCGAAATCCTCGCCCGAGCGGAGCACGGCGTAGCCCTGGTGCGAGGTGAACTCGGAGGCGCGGAACCCGACCGGGCCGAAGCCGGTGTCGCTCGGCGCCCGCCCGACCTGCGGCTGGCTCCGGTCGCTGTAGGTGAAGACGTAGCCCGTGCGCAGCGTGGCCAGGCCGCGCAGGCGCTGCACCAGGTAGGGCGAGATCGAGGCCGTGACGGTCTGCACCTGGTCGGCGCGCGCGACCGAGGCGTTGTCGTCCTGCGCGAAGCCGGAGGAGAGCGACTGCACGGTGGCCGAGGCGCGCGCATCGACGAACAGCACATCCGGCACGAGCGTCGCCAGGGCCTGGCCGAAGCCGCGATGGTCGAGCCGGTTCTCGTTGCTGTTCCTGGCATAGAAGCTGGCGGTGGGGGCGTAGTTCAGCGTGCCCTGCAGCCGCGCGGTGTCGGCGCGCACCAGGATCCCCGGCGAGACGCCGAGGATCAGGTCGGCTTCGCGGTTGCGGGGGGTGGCGCGGATGTTGTCGTTGAAGGTGAGGCTGAGCCCGAGGCTCGGGGTGATGGTCCAGGCGCGCTCGGGCCCGGTCGGGGCGGCGTAGAGGGTGGTGAAGGGGAAGCCGAGCGTGCCGGGGCGGAAGGGAGAGTCGGGGGCGACGGTGGCGCCGGGCGGCGGGGGCGGGGCGGCGCGCGGCGGCGGGGCGGGTGGCCCGGCGGGCTCAAGGGGGGCGGGACCTGCCTCGAGCTGCGCGGCGGCGGGCGCTGCGGCGAGCAGGGCGATCGCCGCACCGGGCCAGCCGGCCCAGGGCGACGGCCGGATCGGTCGGAGACAGGCTGCATCCCGCCGGAGCGATCGGCGCGCGATCCTAGCCGCCCGGCGGCGCAGCGTACGCATCATAGCCGCCGTATGCGCCGAAGGTGTCGTTGGCTGTCAATACCGCACGGTTCAGCAACAGCTGCAGATTGGGGCAGGCCTCGACCATGTCGAGCGCCGCCTCGACCTCGGCGCGCTGCGTCCGTTCCGCCTCCACCACCATCACGACCTGGCCGACGATCGGGGCGAGGATGGAGGCATCCGAGGTGGAGAGGCAGGGCGGCGTGTCGAGCACGATGATGTGGTCGGGCAGGGCGGCGGCGAGCCGGGCGAGCGCGGCCGTCATCATCGGCCCGGGGACCGCCACCGGCTGGCCGGCCGGATGCGTCCCGTAGGGCAGGAAGAACAGGCGCGGGATCGCCGTCGGCACCAGCAGCGCCTGCGGGGTGCGGTTCGGCTCGGCGGTCAGCAGGCGCAGGCCTGCGCTCTCGGCGTGGCCGAACAGGCGGCTGACCGAGAAGTGCTTGCCGTCGGCATCGACCAGCACCACCGGGCGCGCGCCGGAGTTCGCGATCGCGGCGGCGAGATTGAGCGCGGTGAAGGTCTTGCCCTCCCCTGGCCGGGCCGAGGCGATCATCACCATCCGTCCGCAGCGGCCATCCACGGAGGGCGTCGCCTTCACGGTGCGCAGCACGGCATGCTGGATGACCGCGATCTCCTCGGAGATGCGCGACCGGCCGGGTCCGCTCGGCCCGGCCACCAGCCCGGCCCGGATCATCACGTCGAGCGGGATGGGCGGCGCGGCAGGGGCGGTCGCCGGCCGCGGCGGCGGGGCGGGTGACGGCGGGAGAGGCGGCGCGGCGGCTGGCGCGGCGGGGGCGGAGACGGGCGGCTGGGGCTGGGGGGAGGGCCGCAGATCGCGCGCCTCCATCCCGCCCATCGCCTCGACCGCACGCTCGACGAGATGGGTGCGGCCTTTCGGCGCGGTGGTCATGCCATCAGCCTCGCGACTAGGTCGGGCAGTTTCGCCATCAGCGCCGGCCCGCCGGCGAGCACCGCGCCGTAGGCGGCGAGCAGCAAGGCGATGCCGGCGGCGAAGGCCACCGCGCCGCCGACGCGGCGCACCGGCTGGGCCGAAGAGATCGCGCCGAGCACCGGCAGGCCGAGCTTGCGCAGGTCGTGCACGGTGTAGAAGCCGCGGTCGAGCTGGACGAGCAGCAGGATGAGCGCGCCGCCCGCGCCGAGCCCGGCGAGCAGCACGCCGGTGGCGAACAGGAGCCGGTTCGGCCCGACCGGGGTGATCGGCACGGTCGGCGGCTCGACCACTTCGAGGCGCACGCGGTCGGCATCGGTGCGCGCCGCGCCGGCGATCTGCAGCGATTCGCGGCGGGCGAGCAGCTCCTCGTAGTTCTTGCGCAGCACGTCGTAGTCGCGGTTGAGGTTGACGTACTCGGCCTGCAGCTGCGGCACGGTGCGCAGCAGGTTCTCGAGCCGCTCGACCTCGGTCTCGACATCGCGGATCTGGCGTTCGAGCGAGGCGATCGCGGCGTCGGCATCGATCAGGCGCAGCTTGATCTGCTCGTGCAGCGGGTTGGGCGTGCCGCCGCCGCGCCCCGCCGAGCCGCCGCTGCGCGCGCCCTGCGCGCGGAGTTCGGCGATCATCGCGCGCGTGGCCGTCACCTCGGGATGCTGGTCGGTGAAGCGCAGCAGCAGGTCGCGCAGCTGGCGCTCCGCGGCGATCAGGCGCGGATCGCCGCCGCCGCCCGCCGCGGCGATCGTGGCGGGGGTGGCGTCGAGCTGTTCCTGCAGCAGGCCGCGCTTGCGCTTCTCGTCCTCGAGCTTGCCGCGCAGAGTGGCGAGCTGGCCGCGCGCTTGGTCGAGCTTGCTCGCGCCGCCGAAATTCTCGGACGGCAGGAGGTCGATGTAGCGGGCGCGGAACTCGGCGCGCTTCTGCTCGACCGCACGGAGCTGCGCCTCGTAGCTCGCGAGCTGGGTGGCGATGAACTGCCGCGCGGTCTGCATCTGCTGGCGGTCCTGGCTGGTGGCCGCCTCGATGAACAGGTTGATCACGGTCTGCACGACCGCGTGCGCGAGGCGCGGGTCGTGGTCGCGATACTCGATGCGGAAGAGGCTGCGCGTCTGCGGGCTGATGCGGATCTCGCGGCCGAGCCGGTCGATCAGCGCCTCGCGCGAGGCGGCGTCGGTGACGCGCAGGTCGAGATCGGTGCGCGCGATCACCCGTTCGAGGTTCGGGCGGCTGAGCAGGGTGCGCTGCAGCGTCTCGACCTGGCGTTCGGGCGCGCCGTCGACGGCGATGTTGCGCAGCACGCTGCCGAGGATCGCGTCGACATCGGCATAGATGCGCGCATTCGCCTGGTAGATGTCGGGCAGCTTGTAGACCGCGATCCAGCCCGCGCCGCAGACGAACCAGGCAAGCAGCAGCGCCTTCCAGCGATGCCGCCAGCCGGCGGCGAGATGGCGGCGGATCAGCGCGCCGATGTCCATCGCCTCAGAACCAGCCCTGCGGGATGACGAGCGTGTCGCCCGGCCGCATCGGCAGGTCCTGGGAGATGTCGCCGTCGCGCAGCAGGTCGGAGAGTCGCACGGGGATCACCTCGGCCGGTCCGCCGACAGTCTCGCGGCGGATGATTTCCGCACTGTTACCGGCGGCGTAGCGGGTGAGCCCGCCGGCCTGGATCATCACATCGAGCACGCTCATGCCCTCGCGGTAGGGCAGCGCGACCGGGCGGGCGGCCTCGCCGATCACGCGGATCTGGCGCGCGGGCGGGCCGACGAAGGAGGTGACCAGCACGGTCACGAACGGCTCGCGCACGAACTTGCGCAGCTCGCCCTCGATCGCGGTGGCGAGCTCGGAGGGCGTGCGCCCGGCCGCGACCAGGTCCTGCACCAGCGGGGTGGAGATCCGGCCGTCGGGGCGCACCGGCACGGTCGCGTTCAGCTCCGGCAGGCGATAGACGACGATGCTGAGCGTGTCGCCGGCGCCGATCACGTACTCCGGGGCGTCCATCGCCGGCAGAACCGGACGCGGATCGGTGGTCGGCACGGCGACCCGGCTGGGACCGCAGGCGCCGAGCGCGAGCAGGGCGGCGAGCGCGACGAGGGAGGGGACGAGGTGGGGGGATCGACCGTGCATCGCTGTTGCCTCGCTGTCCTGTCGATACGGGCCTTCAGAGTACGGCTGATCCGCGGCCGCCGGAACGGCCGGCCGGGGGACACCTTTCCGGCGATGGTCGCGTTCTTATCAGACGGCACCCCTCCGCACAATAGAAAAAATCTAATTTGCTATCATTTTTGAGATGAATCCCCGAGGAGACAACACCCCGACCGACAGAATCGGACCGCCCCCGCCATTCCAGGTTGCACTCCCTCCTCCGCCAGGCCTGCGCCCCGGCGCATGATCATTTCGCTCCCGCGGCAGCTCCCGCTGGTGTAGAACAGCCCAGCCCGGCAACCGTATGTGTAAGTTTTGAGATTGATCCCGTGGTTTGCGTGATATGGCTGGACGCCGAGCACAATCTGAGATAGTCCTCGCCCTCGGGAAAGACCGGCAGCGGGCCGCCATCGGCACCGTCGTGCCGGTTCCTTCCGTTCCCCCGCGGCATGCGGAGTGACGCGATGACACGCCCGGTTCCCCACAGCGCGCGCCTCTCCCTCGCCCAGCCCCTGCGCGCGACCTCCGATCCGGCGGGGGCCGCCGCCGGGACGGATCGGCCGGGCGAGGAAGTGCTGCGCCGCCTCCTCGAACTCGCCCTCGCCCTGCTCGCGCTCGGCTTCGCCGCGCCCCTGCTCGTCCTCGCCGCGCTCGCCGCAGCCGGCCCGATGCTCGAGCGCCAGCCCCGCCTCGGCCGGCACGGCCGGCCCTTCGTCGTCTGGCGCCTCCGCCTCCGTCCCGGCCCCTGCGGCCGCTTCCTGCGGCTCTGCCGGGTCGATGCCGTGCTTGAGTGCGTCAACGTGCTCCGGGGCGAGATGGCGCTCGTCGGGCCGCGTCCCGAGGCGCCCGCAGCCGCGGTGGAGCGGGCCCGCTGGATTCCCGGCTGGCGCGCCCGGATGGCGGTCCGACCCGGCATCCTCGGCTGGGCCCAGCTGCACGGCGCGGTCACCCAGATGCACCGTTCCGGCGCCTTCGCCGCCGCCCGCCGGATGCTCGCCTACGACCTCGACTACATCCGCAATCGCAGCCTCGCGCTCGATCTCGGTATCCTGTTCGCCGGCCTCGGCCGCGTGGTCGCCGGGGAGGAGGCGCGGTAGCCCGGAGCGGCCCGCGCGCACGACGTGACGGAAACGGTCTCGGTCCTGCTCCACACCGGTGCAGCCCTCTTCTGCCTGTTCTGGGCGGCGCTCGTGCCGGCGGCCGGGCGTGGGCGCGTCGCGCTCGCCCTCGCGGCCGCCTGCGCCACCGCCGCGCTCTGGACCGGCACGATCGCGCTCACCCCGCGCCAGCCGCTCGACGGGCTGGCGGGGGCGGCGGAGCTCCTGCGCACCGCGAGCTGGTTCGCGGTGCTGCTGGCGCTCTACCGCCGCTTCGCCGGCACCGCCGTGGTCCCGGCGATCCGCCGCTTCGCGCTCGCCGGCGGCGCGCTCGTCCTGGT
>NZ_VIKA01000009.1 GCF_006704265.1 Elioraea sp. Yellowstone
CGGCGGCCCTGCGCGGACGGGCGGCGGTACGGCTCGATCCGACGCGCCTGCCCGCGGAGCCCGCCGAGCGTGATCGCGCCTTCGCGCTGGTCGCGCGGGAGTGCGCGCTCTCGCGCCTGGTGCTCGTGCTCGACCTGCACGGCGTCGCCGATGCGTCCGCCCTCGCCCCACTCGTCCGCCGGCGCGCCGGGCCCGTGATCGTGCTTGCGCCGACGCGCGCGGGCCTCGCCGCCGGGGTCCGCCCGATCGCACTGCCGCCGGCCGATCCGCCGTTGCGCGCGGCCATGTGGCGGGCCGTCGCGCCCGGCCTTGCGCGCGCCGATGCCGAGATCCTGGCGCGGCAGTTCGTTCTGCCGCCCGAGATCGTCGCGCGGGTTGCGGCCGACGTGCCGGAGGGGCGCGGGCGGTGTGCGGCCCTCTGGGCGCGCGCGCGCGAGGAGGCGACCCCCGCGCTCGCCGAGCTCGGGCAGCGCATCGTGCCGAGCGCCACCTGGACGGATCTGGTCGTGCCGGCGGAGACGGAGGTGGCGCTGCGCGAAGTCGCGGCCGCCGCACGCGCACGCGCCCTGGTCGATCCCTGGGGACCGGTGCGCCACGGCGCGCGCGGCGAGGGGCTGGCGGTGCTACTCGCTGGTCCCTCGGGCACGGGCAAGACCCTCGCGGCGGAAGTGCTGGCGGGCACGCTCGCGCTCGACCTCTGGCGCATCGACCTTTCCGGTGTCGTCTCGAAATGGATCGGCGAGACCGAGAAGAATCTCCGCCGCGTGTTCGACGCCGCCGAGGCCGGCGGAGCGGTGCTGTTCTTCGACGAGGCGGACGCGCTGTTCGGCAAGCGGACCGAGGTGAAGGACGCGCATGACCGCTACGCCAATGTCGAGATCGCCTATCTCCTGCAGAGGATGGAGACGTATCGCGGCCTCTCGATCCTGGCGACCAATCTGCGCGCCAATGTCGACCAGGCGTTCCTGCGCCGCCTCCGCTACGTGATCGACCTGCCCTTCCCCGACGAGGCGGCACGGCGCGCGATCTGGCAGCGCCACATCCCGCCGTCCGCGCCGACCGACGGGATCGATCTCGATGCGCTGGCGCGGCTCGACCTGCCAGGGGGGGCGATCCGCAACGTCGCGCTCAATGCCGCCGCTGCCGCCGCCGCATCGGGCGAACCGATCCGCATGGGCCATCTCGCGACGGCCGCGCGGCGCGAGTTCGCCAAGCTCGGTCGCCTCGGCGCCGGGCTGACGCTGGAGGCCGGACGATGACACGCCTGCGGATCGAGCGGCTGCGCATCGCCGGTCTCGCCGGGCGGGCGCCGGAACGCGCGGAGGTCGAGGCCGCCCTGCGCGGGGCGCTGGCCCGTATCTCCCCGCCCTCGTCGGCGGAGCCGCCGCGGGGACTCGCCGGCGGACGGACGCTCGCCGAGGCCGGCGCGGCGCTGGCCCGTGCGCTCGGCGGCAAGGGGGACGAGCGATGAGAAGCCTCGCCGATCGCACCGCCCCCGCTGCGGCGCCGCCCGCCCCCCTGCCCTTCCGGATCGGTGCCGCCGCCGATGCGGCCGAGCGCGAGGCCGATGCCATCGCCGCGCGGATGCTGGGCGAGGCGACCCTGCATCGCCGCGCCGAGGGCAGCGGGGCGGTGAAGGCCGATGCACGCGCGGCGGTCACCGGAGCCCTCGCCGCCGCAGGCCGGCCGCTCACCGCCGGCGATCAGGCGTTCTTCGCCCCGAGGCTCGGCGTCGATCTCGCCGGCGTGCGGATCCACGACGGGCCGGAGGCCGATCGGGCCGCGCGCAGTGTCGGCGCGCGCGCCTTCGCGCTCGGCCGCGACTTGGTCTTCGCCCGCGGCGCCTACCGGCCGGCGGAAGCGGAGGGGCGGCACCTGCTCGCGCACGAGCTCGCCCATGTCGCGCAGCAGGACCGCGCCACCACGTTGCGGCGCAAGAACGGTGGTGGGAAGGAGGAGGAGACCTCCGCGGGCGACGCCATCGCGGAGGGCCTGAAGACCGCCGCGGAGAAGGCGGCCGAGAAGAAGGAGGTGAAGGAGAAGATCCTCAAGCCGATCGAGGACAAGGCCAAGTCGGAGTTCGGCGAGCTCTCCCCCGGCGAGACGGCGGGCGTCGTCTCGTTCGGCGCCGCGACCTACGGGCTCGGGCTCGGCGCCTTGCTGGGGACGGAGAAGGGGCGCGAGATGCTTTCCGACGTCAACTTCATCGCGCCGCTGAAGCTGATCCCGTACTGGCCGATCTCCTCCTTCACCTACACGCTGCCCGAGACGGAGACCGGCCCGCTCAAGTTCAAGCTGACGTTCGATGGCACGGATCTCCTCAAGATCGGCCGCGGCGAGAACCCGACCTGGTTCAACAGCCTCTCGCTCGAGGCGAACTGGTCGGTCGACCCGCGCACCGATACCTGGGAACTCGGCCAGCTCACCGGCAAGCTCGGCATCGTCAAGGGGCTGACGCTCTCCGGCGGGTTCAAGCAGGGCCCCTTCCTGACGACCCCGAGCGAGGTCGTCACCGGACCCGGCGGCGAGATGCTGCAGAGCGTCAAGACCATCCCCGACCTGCCGGGCGCGACGGATCCCCTCAAGGATCGCCCCAATGTCGGCGGCTTCATCACCATCGACTTCACGCGGCTGCCGATCGTTCCCAAGAGGATACGGCGCGTGCTGGGCGGCGACTTCGGGGGCGGCCGATGAGGCGCGCACACGCGACGGCGGCGGCCGCGCACGGCCTGCACGCACCCGCGGCCGCGGCCGCCTTCCGCATCGGCCCGGCCGACGACGCCGCGGAGCGCGAGGCGGATGCGATCGCCGACCGCGTGCTCGGCCAGGCGATGCTGCGGCGCAAGTGCAGGCGGTGCGAGGAGGAGGAGCGGCTGTCGCGCCGGACCGATGGCGGTGCTGTAGCATCCTCGGCCCAGTCCGACGTCGCTGCGGCACTGGCCGAACCCGGCGAGGCGTTGCGGCCGGCGGATGCCGCGTTCTTCGGCGCCCGTCTCGGCACCTCGCTGGCCGGCGTGCGAGTCCATGACGGTGCCGTGGCGGATCGCGCGGCGCGGAGCGTCGGCGCGCGCGCCTTCGCGCTGGACGATGATCTCGTCTTCGCGCGCGGCGAGTACCGGCCGCAGACTCCGGAAGGGCGCGAACTGCTCGCGCACGAGCTTGCCCATGTCGTCCAGGCGCGGCGGGACGGCACGGTGCGCCGTCAGCCTGCGGCCGCACCGCGCACGCGTGTCTTCACCGAGCAGGGTGTGACCGTCTTCCTGCGCCCGTCCTGCGCGACCACGGCGGGGTTCTCGTTCGACATCATGGAGGACGCGATCCGCGTCGCGATCGACACCATCATCAACGACGACTGCGTCGAGCCTACGCGGCGGCGCGCCATGACACGCAACATCCAGCGCCACGGCCTCGACTTCCGCTGCCGCGATTCGGCCAATCTTGAGACCCCCGGCGTCTGCGCCGAGGCCACAGGCTTCGCCATGCCGGCGAACATCTTCACCATCGGCACGCTCGCGCTCGACGAGACCGTTTGCGGTCCGCTCGCCGGTACGGTGATGCACGAGATCATCCACGTCGTGCGCGGTGCCGCCGGCGAGGAGCTGCCACGCTCCTGCGAGCTCTCCTGCTTCGGCTTCGACCGCGGCGGCGCGGATGCCGAACTCTGCCGCGACATCGACGTGTTCGGCCGGCGGAGGAACGCACCGTGAGCAGGGCCGCCGCCCACGCGCCGGCGGCGGCGCGCCGCGCCGCGGCGGCGGCGTTCCGGGTCGGGCCGGCCGACGATGCCGCGGAGCGCGCGGCGAATGCGATCGCGGACCGGGTGCTCCGCCGCGCCGTCCTGCGGCGCAGGTGCAGGCAGTGCGGGGAAGAGCGGCTGCCGCACCACAGCAACGGCAGCGGTGTCTCGCCTGAGGCGACGACGGCCGTCGCCGCCGCGCTTGCCGGCCCGGCCCGGCGCCTGGACGGCGGCGACGCCGGCTTGTTCGCGGCCCGTCTCGGGATCGATCCGGGACGCGTGCGCGTGCGCGACGGGACAGAGGCGGATCGCGCCGCGCGCAGTGTCGGCGCGCGCGCCTTCGCGCTCGGCGAGGATCTCGTCTTCGCGCGCGGCGAGTACCGGCCGGAGACGCCCGGGGGCCGCCGCCTGCTCGCCCATGAGCTCGCGCATGTCGCGCAGGACCGGAGCGGAACGACGCTGCGTCGCTTCACGCGCGGCGAGGAGGGCGACATCTCGACGCTGGACGAGGTGATCGATCTTGCACGCGCGCGCGCCGGGGCCACGGGGGCGATGGGGCTGATGCGCTGGGGCCGCTTCGTTGCCGCGAACGGCGGACAGGCGGCGGGCGAGGTGATCGCTGGTGCGCTCGGTGGCGCCGGCTCGACCGCGCGCACGAACACGCACCGCTACCTCTTCACCTGCCTCTGCGGGCTGATCGATATGCGCCACTTCTACCAAGTGATGTATGCCGGCCTGCTCGAAGGCAACCGGGCCGCGGTGGAGCGCGGGCGCGAGCATGAGCTGCACGCCGAGGAGACCAGCCGCTTCGCCCCCGAGGACTCGCCCTCGAACGCGCTCGGCGCGCTGTTCGGCTCGGACCAGTCCTGGGTGCAGCGGCAGTCGGTGTTCGTGGCCAATCTGCGCGCCTTCCTGCAGCGCTGCCACCCGATCGACTACGACACACTGCCGGAAGCGGAGCGGCGGCAGATCCTCGACTGGTACGCGGTCAGCGGCACCGGCCGTCCGGCCAACCCGAACGAGCAGGCCTTCCCGAACATGGAGCGGATCGGCTCCTGCCGCGGGCTCGGCATGTTCCCCTTCGTCATCGCCGGCGAGCCTGGCCGGTTCAATCGACTTGAGGGGCCGATCGAGGAATGACCGGGTTCTCAGGCTCACCGCGGATCATGAAGGGCGCGCTCGTCGCCTACGCGCTGCCGGCCCTGGTGCCGCGCCTGGTCGTGTTCCAGTACAATCCCGAGACGTTGACACGGTCGCTCTCGCCGCGCGCGGCCGAAGGCGCCTCAGGCCGCGGCGATGCGCTGCAGACCGATGGCCCGCCCGAGGAGACGATCACGATGGCCGTCGAGATCGACGCCGCGGATCAGCTCGAGAAGGGCGATGCGCTCGCGGTCTCGGTCGGTCTGCACCCGGCCCTCGCGACCCTCGAGAGCCTGCTCTACCCGCAGACCGCGCGCGTGCTGGCCAATCAGGCCCTTTCCCTCGCCGGCGGGGCGTTCATCGGCGGCGAGCCGGTGCCGCTCGCCCTGCTCGTCTGGGGGCCCGCGCGCGTGCTGCCGGTGCGCATGCAGTCGGTGAGCATCACGGAACAGGCCTTCGACGTGAACCTCAACCCGATCCTCGCCAAGGCGGACCTGTCGATGAAGGTGCTGACCTATCGCGAGCTCGACATCACCAGCCCGGCCTACTGGGTCTACATGGCCTCCTTCGTCCAGAAGGAGGTGATGACCGCGCTCAACCTGGTGGACGTCGCCGTGCGCGTCACGGCGCCGCCGCTCTGACGGAGACGAGCATGTTCTTCCGCGGCAGCCGCTACGAACCCGTTCCGACCCTGACGCATGTCACGGCGGACGGGCGCACCATCCGCCACAAGGCGCTGCGCATCCTGCCCGACCCGCGCGGCTCGCTGGTGCACATCGTGCGCCAGGACGACCGGCTTGACCGCGTCGCGCAGGACTGGTTCGGCAATGCTGAACTCTGGTGGCGCGTGGCGGACGCGAACACCGCGCTCGATCCCGACGCGCTGATCGGCGAGGCGGGACGGACCATCATCGTGCCGGCTCCGGGCGAGTAGCGGGATCCGGCCATGCCGCTTGCCCCGCCCTTCTTCATGGTGCGCATCGCCTTCGTGCCGATGCCGAAGCCGTTGATGGACGCACTCGACGGCATCGAGGCCGAGACCTCGGTCGGCCAGGCGTCCATCCTGCGCCTCCGCTTCCGCCTGTCACGCACCATGCTGGGCGACTGGGATCCGCCGATCGCCGACATCTTCCGCCCGCTCACGCCGGTCTCGGTCGCCGTCTCGGCCGGGTTGCCGATCCCGGAGACCGTGGTGAACGGCTATGTGCGCGAGGTGCGTCACGCCGGCGGCGGCGCGCAGCGCGGCACCACCGCCGAGGTGGTGGCGATGGATGCGACAGCGACGCTCATGAACCTGATCGAGCAGCCGATGCCGCACCCCAATCTCGATCCCGCGACGATCGCCTCGATCATCTTCGGCCGCTACGCTATCACGCCGTTCCCGCTGCCCACGCCGCCGACGCGCACCATCCTCGACACCACCACCATCCAGCGCGCCACGGATGCGCGGATGCTGCGCGAGATGGCGCGCCAGCTCGCCTACGAGTGCTACCTCCAGCCCGATCCCGTCACGGGCCTCGACGTCGGGCACTTCCATCCGCCGCTGACGGCGATGCCGCCGCAGGGTGTGCTCTCGGTCGATTTCGGACTCATGACGAACCTGCGCGACTTCGAGGTCGGCTACGACACGCTGCAGCCGACCGGCGCGCTCTCCGTGGGCGTCGATCCCAACACCGGCATGCCCGTGCCGATGCCGGCGCTGGCGGCACTGCAGCCTCCCGAGGGGCTCGAGCCGACCCTGGCGCGCGTGCTGCCGCCGCCGATCCGTCGTCCGACCGCGCGCGACGCGGCGAATCCGGCCGAACTGTTCCGCCAGAACCAGGCGATCGCCGATGCCTCGAGCCGCGCCATCACCGGCTCCGGATCGGTCGACTCCGTCAAGTACGGGCGGATGCTGAGGCCGGGCCTGCCGGTCGCGATCCGTGGCGCCGGCCGGGCACACAGCGGCACCTGGTACGTCGAGCGTGTCGCGCACAACATCTCGACCGGTGCTTGGACGCAACGGTTCCAGGCGAGCAGGAACGCCCTGGGGCTGACGGGGGCGGAGATCTTCATCGATCCGCTTGCCGCGGCCGTGGCGTGAGGAGGACGGCCGATGCCCATCGCGATCGACGAGCTCGAGACCACGATCGGCGGCCCGATCGGCGGCACCGACCGCTTCTACGGCAAGTATCGCGGCACGGTGACGAACAACATGGATCCGCTCCAGCAGGGACGCATCCAGGCGCTGGTGCCCGAAGTGCTGGGCGAGGTTCCGTCCGGCTGGGCCGTGCCCTGCGTGCCCTATGCGGGCCCCCTCGCCGGCTGCTTCTCGCTGCCGGTGGTCGGTGCGGCGGTCTGGATCGAGTTCGAGGCCGGAGACCCCTCGCGGCCGATCTGGACCGGCGGCTGGTGGCCCGCACCCGGCATCCCGACCGCGATCGCGGCAGGTCCGGCGCAGCCGACGCAGCGCCTCTGGCGCACCGAGACCGGCCTGACCGTGCAGATGGACGACCTCGCCCAGACCGTCACGATCGGCGATGGTTTCGGCATCCAGATGGTCGAGGTGAACATGATGACCGCGACCGTGACGGTGAAGGGGCTCGCCCGCGTGGTCACGGAGGCCCCGCTCGTGCATCACGGCAGCGCCTCGGCCGCGCATCCCCACGTGAAGGGCGATCTGCTGCTCGCCTATCTCACGCAACTGGTCGCGATGCTCCAGGCGCACATCCATCCGGGCGAGACCGCCGCCGGCGTCCTGCCGGTGACGCCGGCGCCGCCGCAGCCCGTCTTCCCGGTGCCGACGCCGAGTCTGCTCTCGACCAAGGTGTTCGTGGAGTAGCGGCGATGGGCGCGCTGAAGGGCGGCAGCCCGGACGACATGGCCGACAGCCTGGCACTCGAGATCGAGCAGGCGATGAACGAGTTCCTGCTGGCGGACGGACTGCCCGCCCTGCCGACCGACGAGTCCGACATCACGCGCGAACGGCGGCGCCTCTTCGCCGCGATCGGCCGCGGCGTGGTGCGCCATCTGGTCGCGCGGCGGCAGTCCTTCGAGATCGACGTCGATACCTCCGCGAACGACGTCTTCCGCCACCCGGACCTGACCTCGGACTGACGGCGATGACCGACGCGCCCTTCCTCGGCTTTCCCTTCCGGCCCGATGCGCGCGGGCGGTCGACCACGGTCGGCCGTGAGGCGCAGATCCGCGCCATGATCGAACAGGTGCTGTTCACCGCGCCGGGCGAGCGCGTGATGCGCCCGGATTTCGGCTGTGGGCTCAAGGAGCTCCTGTTCCAGCCGGCGTCGGAGGCGCTGGTCGCGGCCACCCAGCAGATGGTGCACGGCGCGCTGCTGCGCTGGCTCGAGGAGGTGATCGCGGTGCAGCGCGTCACCGTCGCGGCACAGGAGTCCACGCTGATGGTGACCGTGGTCTATGCGCCACGGCTCGGCGGGCCGCCACGCGCCGAGACATTCTCGATGGAGGCCGCCGGATGAGCATCATCGACGCCGCCATTCCGGCCTGCGGCGAGGACGCGCGCCGCGCCCTGATCCGCGCGCATCCGACACTGAACGGACTCGACTTTGCCGACTACCGCTTCGATCCGCTCGCCGTCCCCGGGCGCAGACACGAGCTCCGCGTGACCTTCCTCAAGCCGCCGCCGGCGCTCACCGCGGCGGATCTGGCCATCACGGGTGGCGCGCGCGTGGTCGGCATCGGCATCACCGCGGTCGAGCCCGGGCCCGGCGAGATGCTGCGCGTCTTCGTCACCGATGTGGGCGACTTCTCGATCTACCGCCTGTTCGTGCGCGACCCCTCGAGCTGGGGCATCGACCCGCTGCTTGCCGCCGTCGCGGTCAACTTCAAGGCCGGCTGCCCGACGGATCTCGACTGCCGCGTCGAGCATGTCTGCCCCGAGCCCGAGGGCGAACGGCCGCTGCTCGACCACATGGTGCGGGACTACGCCTCGTTCCGCGCCTGGCTGCTCGACTTCGCGCGGCTGCGCAACCCATCCTGGCACGAGACCCACCCGGCCGAGCCGGCGACCGCGCTGGTCGAGCTTCTCGCCGCCGAGGGGGACCGGCTCGCCTGGATGCAGGACGCGGTCGGCACCGAAGCCTATCTCGAGACTTGCCGTCTGCGCGTCTCCGCCCGCCGCCACGCGCGGCTGGTCGACTACCGCATGCACGACGGACGCAACGCCTACGGCTTCGTGCAGCTTGACGTCACGGCCGCAGGCACGGTGCCCTCGGCCACGCAGTTCCTCACGCGCATCGCCTCGCCGCTGCGCGGCGAGATCGCCCCGCCCGGGCCGTTGATCCCTGAAACCATCGGCCTCGATCTCGACGCCGATCCGGCGGCTGCCGGCGCAACGGTGTTCGAGGCAACCGCACGCACGCGCTGCGATCCCACCCTGAACCGGCTCTGGCTGCACGATTTCGGCGGGCGCCTCTGCTGCCTGCCGCGCGGCGCGACCGCCGCCTATCTCTATGCCGTCCGGGCCGACGGAACGATCATCCGACCGCCGCTCGAACCGGGCGACTGGCTGCTGCTGCACGAGGCCAAGGGCCCGGAGACCGGCCGCACGCCGGATGCCGATGCGGCGCGACGCGCTGCGGTGCGGATCGAGAGCGTGACGGCGTCCGAGGATCCCGCCTTCAGCGATCATGCGGACATCATGGCGGACGAGCCGGCGCCACGCGCCGTGACCATAGCCGGCGAGGCGGCCATGCCTCTGCTGCGCGTCACCTGGTCGCGCGCCCATGCGCCCGGGTTCGCGCTCACGATCACGGGCCGCGACCTCACCGGGCTGGCGATCCCGCACGCCGGACAGGCACGCGGCAATCTCGTGCCGGTGGATCACGGTCGCACGGTGATCGCAGGCACCGCCGACGGCTCGCTGCCGCCGCCTGTCACGCGCGGTCGCACCACGACGCTGACGCTGCCGCGCGCGCCGCTCACCTTCCAGCCCATGCCCGCCGAGCCGCGCTTCGATGGCGCCGGCCGGCTGGCCGATCCGCGCCACCAGCTCGACGGGCCACCCGAGGCGGCGGAAGCGGCTGCGGTGCTGATCGTCGACGCGCCCGGCGAGACGCCGCGGGTCTGGCGCGCCGTGTCGGACCTGCTGCAGAGCGGCGCGTTCGACGAGCACTTCGTCGCCGAACTCGACCGCGAGGGGCGCGCACAACTCCGCTTCGGCGACGATGCCTTCGGCCGACGGATCCCGCAGGATGCCACGATCACCGCACGCTTCCGGATCGGCAACGGGCGCGCCGGCAATGTCGGCGCCGGGGCGCTCGTGCACGCGGTGCGCCCGCCCGCCTCCGAGCTCGTCGATCCGGCCGACCCGGCAGCACCTCCCGCCCCCTTCCCCAGCATCGCCGCAGTCTGGCAGCCGCTGCCCGCACGTGGCGGCAGCGATGCCGAGACGCTCACCGCGGTACGGCTGCGCGCTCCGGCGGCGATGCACGCGCGGCAGTTCCGGGCCGTCACGGAGGCGGACTGGGAGGCGGCGGCCCGCTCCCTGCCCGGTGTTGCAGACGCACGCGCAGTGGTGCGCTGGACGGGGAGCTGGCACACGACCTTCATCGCGCTGCATCCGCTCGACCAGGCCGATACGATCGCGCTGCCAGGCGGCGGTGCCGCGCTCGCGTCGGCCTTCGCGGCCGCAACGGCGGCGGAGCTGAACCGCTGGCGCATCGCCGGACGCGATCTCGCCGTGCATGCGGCGCAGTACGTGCCGCTGAAGCTCGAACTGGGCGTCTGCCTGAAGCCCGGCTACTTCCGCAACGCCGTTCTGCCAGAGATCCGCGCCGCGCTGGTCGGACGCGGCGCGCTGTTCGATCCCTCCGCGCTCAGGTTCGGGGGCGTGCTGCACCTCTCCGCAATCGTTGCGGCCGTGGTGGTGGTGCCGGGCGTGTCGTCCTGCGTCGTGCGCGCGTTCCACCGCTACTGGGCGCTGCCCGCCGGCGAGCTCGAAGCGGGACGGATGGAGTTCGGGCCGCTCGAACTGCCGCGCCTGGATGCCGATCCGTCACGCCCGGAGAACGGCGTGCTGGTGCTGCAGATCGACGGCGAGGGGTGAGGCGATGAGCGATCCCCGGCTGAACGACGACCTCTACTGCGGCTGCGGACAGCCCGACGCCCCGACGGCGCCGCGCGGCGTGAGGAACCGCGCCGGCCTGCCCGCGATCGCCTGGCGCATCGGCAGCTTCGCCGGTTTCCGGACCGCTGCACTGCGCCGCCTCTCCGAGACGCTGCCGCAGCTCACCACGCGCGAGAGCGACGATCATGCGGTGACGCTGGTCGAGCTCTGGGCCGCCATGGCGGACGTGCTCGGCTTCTACCAGGAACGGATCGCAAACGAGGCATTCCTGCGCACGGCCACGCAGCGCGAGAGCCTGCGCCGACTGGTCCGGCTGCTGGACTATCGCCCCTTCGCCGGGCTCGCCGCGCAGACCCAGGTCGCCTTCACCCTCGCCCCCGACGCGAGACTGACGATCAAGGCCGGCACGCGGCTGATGAGCGTGCCGGGCCAGGACGAGAAGCCGCAGATCTTCGAGACGCTCGAGACGATCGAGGCCGAGGCGCGGTTCAACCGCGTGCCGGTCGACGGCGAGCCGGTGCCGAACAACGCCCTCGCGCCGGGCGGCAAGGGCGGGCTGGTCTGGGCAGGGCCGGAGCGCATCGCCACGCGCGATCGCGTCGTGCTGCTCGCCGGCGGCGTGATCGTCGGCGGCGCCGAGGAGCGCGAGGTGGCCGCCGCGGCCGATACGCGCCACGGAAGGCGCCTCGTCTGGGACCGTCCCGTGACTGCGGCGGCGCTCAACACGGCGGTCAAGGTGGCGCGCTCGCTGCGGCTGTTCGGCTGGAACGCGCCGCCGACGCAGATGGTGTTCGATCCGGGCGAGCGGTCGGCCACGGCCTGGGTGCGCCTGCCCGGCTGGTCGATCGTGCCGGTCACGCCGGCCTGGCCCGATGCGGAGGGCTGGTTCCCGCTCGATGCGAAGCTGGACGACCTGCGCGTCGGCGCCCTGATCGCGCTGCATCTGCCGGGCACAGGCGGCGTGATCGTCCGGCCCTCGGGGAGTTTCGGCCTGATCCTGTCGGGACAGAACGCGGCGACGCTGCGCGTCACCGCCGTCGCGCAGCGTCAGGTGACGCTCGGCCCGCTCTCGGACACCGTCACGGCGGTGAAGCTGACCCCGGTGCCGCCCGAGGGGGTGGACTGGACCTATCCCGCAGGGGCAACGCTGACCGGCGGCATCGACGCGCGCCTCGCCCGTCTCTGGCAGGTCGAGGAACCGGCGCTGCGGTTCCGCTTCTGGGATGTGCCGGCTGCGGTCGCGGGCTCGCGGATCGTCGCCCGCCTGGCCGATCTCGACGGCATCCCCGCCAAGCGACGCGTGATCGTGACCGATGGCAGCGTCACCCATCTCGCCACCGTCACGGGGGCCGCGCCGATCCCGGTGTTCGGCCTGGTCGGCACGACGATCGAGCCGCAGAGCCTGCTGCGCATCGATATCGACCCGCCACTGCCCGCCCCGCTCGATCCGGCGAACGCGGCGCTGCTCGGCAACGTCGCCGAGGCCGGGCACGGCGAGACGCAGACCGAGGAGATTCTCGGCGACGGCGATGCGGCGCGCGCGTTCCAGCGCTTCACGCTGCGCAAGGATCCGCTGACGCGGCGCGCCTCGCCCGAGGCCCTGCAGGGCAAGCCCGCCCTGATCGTGTTCGTCGATGGGGAGGCATGGGTCGAGGTGCCGACGCTGTTCGGCCGCAGGCCGGACGAGAAGGTCTACGCGCTCGAGCAGCAGGACGACGGCAGGACGGTGATCCAGTTCGGTGACGGCACGACCGGCGCGCGCCTGCCCTCCGGGCGCGGCAATGTGCGGGCGCAGTATGCGATCGGCCTCGGCCTGGACGGCCATGTCCAGGCGGGGCAGATCTCGATCCTGCTCACGCGTCCGCCCGGATTGCGCGAGGCCGTCAATCCGCTCGCGGCCGCGGGCGGCGCCGACCCGGAGCAGCCCCAAGAGATGCGCGAGCGCGCGCCGCACCATGTGCGCACCTTCGGCCGCGCGGTCAGCCTGGACGATCTCGCCGCGCTGGCGGTGGAGAGCGGGCTCGTGCTGCGCGCCCGTGCCGACTGGATCTGGAGCGGCACGGAACGGGTGGCATATCTCACGGTGGTCGGCCCCGGAGGCGAGGCGGCGCCTGATGCGACCCTCGCGACGCTCCGCACGATTCTTGCGGCCGCGCGCGACACGACCCGGCGCGTGGTGATCGGCTCGGCCATCCGCGCGCCCGTCTCGGTCGCCGGCACCCTGTTCGTCAACGCGCGCTTCCTGCGCGAGGCGGTGCTGGAGGAGGTCCGCCAGGCGCTGCTGGCCCTGCTGTCGCCGGCGCAACGGGAGCCCGCGGCGCCGGTGCATCTCTCCGATGTGCAGGCCGCCGTGCAGGCCGTGCGCGGCGTCGACGGGATCGATGTCGACGTGCTGCGCTTCCGCGGCCAGCCCGGCTGGACGCCGGCGCAGCGCCAGGCACGCGATCTCGTGTCCGGCGCCCTGCAGCCGCATCTCCG
Source organism: Elioraea sp. Yellowstone (assembly GCF_006704265.1). GTDB lineage: Bacteria > Pseudomonadota > Alphaproteobacteria > Acetobacterales > Acetobacteraceae > Elioraea. The sequence goes on from NZ_VIKA01000009.1 coordinate 13,440, forward strand.
CCTCTTCCCCGCGCGCCTCGCCTCGAGCGCGGCGAACGATCCGTTGGTGCAGGGCGCATTCCCTGACGGACCGCCGCGCCTGCTGCCGGCAGAGCTCGCCTTCGCGGAGGAGGCCGACATCGCGCTCACCGCCTCGGGAGGCATCGCATGACGGACGTCCCCCAGGAGGGTCGCCTGTACCGCCAGCTCCCCGCCTTCTGGCGCGTGCGCGACGCCGAGGAGGGGTGGCCGCTGCGCGCGCTGCTCGCCGCGATCGAGGAGCAGGTCACGGCGGTCGAGGACGATATTGCGCGCCTCTATGACGGACTGTTCGTCGAGACCGCCGACCCATGGATCCTGCCCTATATCGGCGACCTGGTGGGCACCACGCCGCTGTTCGACGTCTCCGCGGTGCCGGAACCGTCGACCTGGCGGGCGCTGTTCGGCGATCTTGCCGGTGCCGCGCCACTGCCGGGCGAACCCTCGCGGCTGATGCCGACGATCGCGGCGCGCACGCGACCCGACATCGCCAAGACGATCTACTACCGCCGTCGCAAGGGCACCGCGCCGATGCTCGAGGAGCTCGCGCGCGACGTCACCGGCTGGCCGGCGCATGTCGTGGAGTTCTTCAAGATCCTCGGCTGGACGCAGTGGCTCCGGAACCATGTCCGCCACGGGCGCGGCGGCTGGGTCGATCTGCGCAGCACCCGCGTCGCCGAACTCGTCCAGGGCGCGTTCGACGACACCACGCGCACGGTGGATGTGCGGCCCTTCGATGCCTTCGTCGGCCGCCACGGCATCCCGAAGATCGGCTTCTTCCTCTGGCGTCTGGTCGCCCAGCCGCTGGACAGGCTCGATGCGCGCGTCGCCGACGAGCCATGGCGCTGGCGCTTCAGCCCGCTCGGCCACGACGCCCCCCTGTTCACCCGCACCCGCCGGGAGGCGGACGAGACCGGCCAAGCGACCGAGCTGCATGTTCCGGCGCCGATCCGGCGCGGGCTGCTGTTCGCCGATCTCGAAGCGGCGCGTGCGGCGACCGCGGCGACCAGCGAGCTCTATGGGCCGTTCGGCACATCGGAGATCGCCGCAGCCGGCGAGACCAGCCTGCACGTCGCGCTGGTGCAGCCAGACGGCAGCAGCCTGGAGGTGCCGGCGCATCGGATCCGCTGCATGACCCTCGACCCCTGGCGCCGACCGAGCGGCGACCTGGTCGGGATCGATGCCCGGCTCGGGCGGATCGCGCTCGGCGACGACCTGAGTGCGGCGGCCGTTCGGGTTGCCTGCTGTCTCGGCTCGGTCGCCGGCATCGGCGGCGGCGCCTATGCGCGCACCGGCTGGCTGACGCGCCGCACGCCGGACATGGCGCTCTACACGGTGGGCGAAGGCGGCGCTGCGACGCTCCGCGACGCGCTCGCGTCATGGGATGCGGACGGCAAGCCTGATGCCGTCATCCGCATCCTCGACAACCGGAGCTACCACGAGACGTCCTCCGGCTCCGCGCTGGAGATCGAGCCGGCGGATCCCGATCCCACCACCGGCAAGCGCGGCATCCTGGCGATCGAGGCGGCCGATCGCGCGCGCCCGCATCTCAGGCTCGACATGCCGCTCGCCATCCTCGGCGACCACCCCGAGAGCATGATCACGCTGGGCGGCCTGCTGATCGAGGGCGCGATCGCCGTGACGGGAACGCTGCGCCGTCTGCGACTGCTCCACTGCACGCTGGTGCCGGGGCTCACGATCGCGGAGACCGGCCCGGCCTGGCAGCCGCCGGCAGCGCCGGTCGCGCCGAGCCTGACGGTCGTCGATACGTTCGACGGCGCGGTCGCCAATACCGGGCTCTCCGTGGAATGCGCGTTCAGCATCACCGGACCGTTGCGGATGCCGGCCCATGCGCGCCAGCTCGTCGTGCTGGACGGCGTGGTCGATGGCGTGAACACCGCGGCGATCGCCGGGATGGACGCGGACGACGACGCGCCGCCGCTGGTGCTGGAACGCTGCACCGTGTTCGGCACGATCCGCGCGCTGCGCCTGCCGATGATGGATACCGCGATCGCCACCGGGCTGGTGCGCATCGAGCGGCGCGACGACGGCTGCGTACGGTTCAGCTACACCGCACCCGGCAGCCGCACGCCGCACCGCGTGCGCTGCCAGCCCGACCTCGCCGAGGCCGAGGCGATCGCCGAGGCCGAGAAGGCGGCCGGCGGACCGCTGCCGCAGCCGGCGCGCGACGCGGCGGCCGCGATCGCACGGCGCCGCATGCAGCCCGTCTTCACCACCCTCCGCTACGGCCAGCCCGGCTACGCGCAGCTCGGCCGCACCTGTCCCGCCGGCATCGCCGCAGGGGCGGAGGACGGATCGGCGATGGGCGTGACCTGCCACCTGAAGGAACCGCAGCGCCTCGGCAATCTGCGCCGCCGGCTCGACGAGTACCTGCCGCTGGGCCTCGAGCCCGGCATCGTGTTCGTGACCTGAGCGCGCGCGACGCGCGATCGAAGGGGAAACGCCATGGCCGGCGACTACTCCCGCGACAGCTTCGACATCCGGCGCCGCTACGCTGCCGTGATGATGCAGCAGGGCCGCGTGCAGATCGACGCGGACTGGAACGAGCAGGGCTCGATCCTGCTCGAGCGGATGCGCCGGCAGGCGCTCGACGCCTTCGGTCCCGTCGCAGCGAGCCGCCTCTCCACGCCGGACGCGTTCCGCATCGGCATGATCGCCGGGCCGCCGCGCGACCTCTCGATCGGCGCCGGCCGCTACTACGTCGACGGCCTGGTCGCCGAGGCGCTGCCCTCCGACGGCGATCCGATCCGCTACACCGCGCAGCCCTTCTACCCCGCCCCGCCCCCGTTGCCGGAGCGCGGTGGGGCGGTCGTCTATCTCGACCTCTGGCAGCGCGAGGTCACGTGGGTGGAGGAGCCCGCGCTTCTGGACGTCGCCCTCGGCGGCGTGGACACCGCTGCGCGGCTGCAGACGGTGTGGCAGGTGAAGGTCGCCGCCGAACCGAACGCCGCCTGCGGGCTCGATCTCGATGCGCGCTTCCCCCCCTCGCCCGCGCGCCTGACGACCGCGGCGATCGCCCCGCCGGCGCCGGAGGATCCGTGCCTGATCGCGCCGAAGACGGGCTATCGCGGGCTGGAGAACCGGCTCTACCGCGTCGAGGTGCATCGCGGCGGTGCGGCGGGCACGGCGCGCTTCAAGTACAGCCGCGACAACGCCTCCGTGCGCGCGCCGGTGATCGGCATGGCGACCGAGCTTCGCGGCGGCACCGAGGTCACGGTGCTGGTGGTGGAACGGATCGGCCGTGATCCCGGGCTCAGGATCAGCGCCGGCGACTGGGTGGAGATCACCGACGAGCACCGCTTCCTGCACGGCGAGACGGGCGCGATGGCGCAGGTCGCCGAGCCGCCGGCCGAGCGTGCCGGCGAGGAGGGGTTCGAGGTCGTGCTCGATCGGCGCATCCCGGAGGCCGGCGAGCGCCCCTTCGGCGCGACACCTGCCGAGCTCGCCGCGCGCCGCACGCGCATCATCCGCTGGGATCAGGCCGCGCCGCGCAATGCGGTGGATGCGGACGGGCTGATGACCATCGGTGCCGGCCCGGTCGCGCTCGAGCAGGGGATCGAGGCCGTCTTCTCGCTGGCAAGCCCGGGCGCCCAGTACCGCGCCGGCGACTACTGGATCTTCGCCGCGCGCACGGCAGATGCTTCGGTCGAGGTGCTGACCCAGGCGCCGCCGAAGGGACCTATCCACCGCTATGCCCAGCTGGCCGCCTTCAGCAGCGTCGCTGCCGGCGACACGCCGTCGGACTGCCGCACCCTCTGGCCGCCTCTGACGCAGGGTGGCGGCGACGGCTGCTGCACCGAAGTGGTTCGGCCCGGCGAGGATGTCCAGGCGGCGATCGACCGCCTGCCGCCCGCGGGCGGCTGCGTCTGCCTGAAGGCCGGGGTGCACGAGTTGCGCGATGTCCTGCGCATCACCCGCCCGCGCGTCTCGCTGCATGCCGAGGCGCCCGGCGCGGCGATCCTGCGCCGTGCCGCCAGCGCACCGGTCGTGCAGATCGGCGGCGGCGCGGCGAGCCGGATGCCGCCGACCGATATCGCGATCGAGGGCGTGGTGATCCAGCTCGGCAGCCTCGCCGAGCCGCGCAAGGGCGACGATGCCCTCCTCATGGTGATGCCGGGAGCGGCGCGGGTGCGGATCGCCGGCTGCCGCTTCGGCGTGCAGGACGTCGCCGGCGCGCTTGCCGGCATCCGTGTCGCCGGCGCCGCCGTGGCGATCGAGTCCTGCATCGTCGAGACGCTGCGCATGGGCATCCTCGCCGAGGACGCCGCCTCCGATCTGATGGTGCGCGACTGCGTGATCTCGGCACGGCTGCTCGCCGCCGCGGGGCGCGACCTCGGCGACGTGCTGGCCCAGGACGATCCGGGACTCGCCGGGATTGCCGTGCTCCTCTGCGACGGCAGCGTCCGCATCGTCGGCAACACCGTGCTTGGCTTCCGCCACGGCATCGTGCTCGGGGATCCCGCCTCCGAGCGCCCCGGCGTCGAGTCGCCTGACGCGGTGATCGCGCACAACGTGGTGGTGCGCGGCGTGCCGCAGGCCGAGGCTGCGCCGACGCCGGAACCGGCACCGGCGCCGGCCCCCACCCCGTCGCCAACACCGGCACCAGCGCCGCCGCCGCGACCGGTTCGCCCTTCACCGACGCCGATCGTCGGAGGGGTGCGTCCACGGACGGAACGCGCGGGATCCCTGCGCCGGAGCGAGGCGGTTGCCGCCGCCGCGCCCGGCTCCACCGCCGCGCGGGCAGGTCTGTCCGAGCGCGACCTCAGCGCGCTGTCGGCCATCGCACCGTCCGCCCGCGTCGAGGCCGAGGCGCTGGACACGGTGCGTCGATCCTTGGCGAGCCAAGCGGTGGGAACCGCGGCCTTCGGACCGCGGCAGGACCGGCCCGCCTTCGCGATCTTCGCCGCGGCCGAGAACGGCATCGTCATCGAGAACCTGATCGGCTGGCGCTCCCCCCTCTATGGCGGGATCGCGGTGGAGAACGGCGTGCGGCTCGTGGCCGGAAACGACCTCTTCTTCGTGCCGCCGCGCGAGGCCGATATCCGTCCGCCGACAGCCGCTCCACCGGGACTCGCTCCCGCTCCGGGCCAGCCCGACGCGTTCGTGACGGGAATCGCAACCGGGTTGTCGGGCAACCCGACGCGGATCGCCAACATCGCCGACAACGTGATGATCGGGCCGATGGTCGCCGCCTCGATCGCCGCCTCCGCCTCGCTCCGCGTCGCGCGCAACGTGGTTCTGGACGCGATGATCGGGGTCCTCGTCAACGGCGGCGAGAGCACGGTGATCGAACAGAACCTGTTCTCGCGCGGCCGACTGGGGATCGGCCTGCTGAATGCGGCCCGCGCGGTCGTCGACGGCAACGTGATCGACCAGGCGGGGAACGACGGCATACTCGGCGTGTTCACGGGGTCCGCCGCGAACGGCATCGTCAGGATCAGCCACAACGCGCTCCGTCGGTGCGGCGCGATGCAGAGCACCGCGACCGCGCTGCGCGTCGTCGCCCTGGACCCGCAGGAATCGGCCGGCGCCTGGGTCGAGCAGACGGAGATCGTGATCGAGCACAACACCGTGCTCGACACCGGACTGGCAGCCGGCACGGGCGTGCGGTCGGAACGGTCGATCGGCATCAGCATTGCGGCGCCGCGCGCCGTGGTGCACGGCAACGATGTCGGCCATGGCCATCCGGCACGGAACGATCCCGGCTTGGCCGCCCTGGCGCTCGAGATCCAGAAGGCCAATCGCGCGCTTCTCGTGATTCCGACCCAGGGCCAGGGTGTCCCGCCGGTGGATGACCAGGCCTGGGCACATGCGTTGAGCATCACCGACAACCGCTTCCGCGGGATGTCGGTGGACACGCTGGTCGAGATCCTGGAAGGGGCGGCGAGCGGCGATCAGCGTCCGCCGCGCTTCCACAGCGTCGTTGTGGCCGGCAACACGGTCGAGCACTGGCGCCCGGCTGCGAGCCAGGACGGGCGGGCGACCCTCGAGCTGCGGGCCCACCCGCAGGCACTGGTCAGCGTGAGCGGCAATGTCGTGCGCGGGACGGGCCGAGCGCCGAGCGTGCGCATGGACGGTCCGAAGCAGATCGCCTTCGCCGGGAATGCGACCTCCGGTCCGCTGGTCGGCGCGGCCGGCCAGGTGAACCTGGTCGTCTGAGATTCAGGCCGGCTCCAGCGCCGGAGGCGTCCAGGTGCGGCCGGGGATGCTGTCCATCAGCGTGCGCGTGTAGTCATGGCGCGGCGCGGCGAACACCTCGGCCGTGGGGCCGTGCTCGACGATCTCGCCCTCGTGCATCACCGCGATCCGGTCGCAGAGCTCGGCCGCGACGCGCAGGTCGTGGGTGATGAAGACGATCGAGAGGCTCAACCGGTCGCGCAGGTCGCGCAGCAGGCGCAGCACCTGCGCCTGCACCGAGACGTCGAGTGCGGAGACCGGCTCATCGGCGACCAGCACGGTCGGCCGCATCGCGAGCGCGCGCGCGAGCCCGATGCGCTGGCGCTGGCCGCCGGAGAATTCGTGCGGCAGGCGCGACATCGCCGCCGGATCGAGACCGACCAGGCGGAACAACTCGGCCGCCCGCGCCTGCGCCTCCTCGCGCGGCACGCCATGCAGCATCGGTCCCTGCGCGACGAGGTCGCCGGCCGTGCGGCGCGGGTTGAGCGAGGCGAAGGGGTCCTGGAACACCATCTGCACGCGCCGCGCCTCGCGCCTGAGCCGCGCGCGCGAGAGCGCCGCCATGTCCAGCCCGTCCACCACCATGCTGCCGCCGTCGGGATCGAGCAGGCGGACGAGGCAGCGTGCGACCGTCGACTTGCCCGAGCCCGACTCGCCGACGATGCCCAACGTCTCGCCGCGATGCAGGTCGAAGGACACGTCCTTCACCGCGTGCACGGTGCGCCGGCGCGCGAACAGCCCGGCGGCACGGTAGGTCTTGCTCAGGTTGCGCACCGCCAGCACCGGGGCGCACGGAAAGTCGCGTCCGCGCGGGGAGTGGGCGAGCGTCGGCACCGCCGCGATCAGCGCGCGCGTGTAGGGGTGGCTCGGCCGGTTCAGCACCTGCTCGGCCGCGCCCTGCTCGACCACGCGGCCGTGCTGCATCACAGCAACCCGATCGGCGATCTCGGCGACCACGCCGAAATCGTGGGTGATGAACAGCACGCCCGTGCCGTGGCTCCGCTGCAGCTCGCGGATCAGGCCGAGGATATGCTTCTGCGTCGTCACGTCGAGCGCGGTGGTGGGCTCGTCGGCGATCAGCAGGCGCGGGTTGAGCGCGAGCGCCATCGCGATCATCGCCCGCTGGCGCTGCCCGCCGGAGAGCTCGTGCGGATGGGCACGCGCCGCGGATGCCGGATCGGGAATGCGCACCTCCTCGAGCAGCGCGAGCACCCTGCCCACCCGCTCGGCGCGCGTCATCGCGGTGTGCTCCTCGAGCACCTCCTCGATCTGCCGCCCCACCGGGAGCACCGGGTTGAGCGCCGTCATCGGCTCCTGGAAGATCATGCCGATGCGCGCACCGCGGATCGCGCGCATCTCGGCCTCGGAGAGGCGCAGCAGGTCGCGGCCCTCGAACAGGATCGCTCCCTTCTCGGCGAAGACCTGCGGGCCCGGCAGCAGACCCATGATGGCAGCGGCGGTGAGCGACTTGCCCGAACCGCTCTCGCCGACGAGGCAGAGGATCTCGTTCGGCGCGAGGTCGAGCGAGACGCCGATCAGCGCATGGCTGCGGTCGGCCCCGCGCGGCAGCCGCACGCTGAGGTCCCGGATCGAGAGGAGTCCGCTCACGTCCGCTCCTTCAGCCGCGGATTGAGCGCGTCGTTCAGCCCCTGCCCGACCAGGCTGACCGCCAGCACCGTCACCAAGATCGCGACCCCGGGGATTGCCGAGACGTACCACTCGCTGCGGATGACCGTCCGCCCGGTGCCGATCAGGTTGCCCCAGGAGGCGACGTTCGGGTCGGAGAGGCCGAGGAAGGCAAGCGCGCTCTCGAGCAGGATCGCCACCGCCATCACCACCGAGGCATAGACGATCACCGGCGGCAGGGCATTGGGGAGGATCTCGCCGAGGATCAGGCGCAGGTCTCCCATGCCGAGAGTGCGGCAGGCCAGCACGAACTCGCGGTTGCGCAACGAGAGCACCTCGGCGCGCGTCAGTCGCGCAGGTGCCGGCCACGACACCGCCCCGATCGACACCGTCACCGTGACGATGTCGCTGCCGAACACCGCCACCAGCACGAGCAGCAGGATGAAGTTCGGCAGGGTCTGGAACGCCTCGGTGACACGCATCAGCACCGTATCGACCCCGCCACCGTAGAAGCCGGCGACGGCGCCGATCGCGATGCCGAGCGCGATCGCGATCGCGGTCGCGACCACGCCGATCAGCAGGCTGACGCGTGCGCCGTGGAAGATCTGCGCGGCGATGTCGCGCCCCGATCCGTCAGTGCCCAGCCAGAACCGTGGATTGGTCCCCGGCCATTGCAGGGGGCGACCGGCGAGCGCCAACGGATCGCGCGGGAAGACGAGATCTGCGCAGAGCGCCATCGCGATCACCGCCATCAGCAGCACGAGCCCCAGCACCGGGGCAGGGCTGCGCAGGTAGCGACGGAACGCGGCCATTCCGGTCACCCGGTGGCGGTGATGCGCGGGTCAAGCTTCGCGTAGAGCAGATCCACGACGAAGTTCACCACGATGACCAGGATCGCCGAGACGAACACGATGCCGAGCAGCGTGTTGAGGTCGCGCTGAACCACGCTCTCATAGGCGAGGCGGCCGAGGCCCGGCAGCGAGAACACGCTCTCCACCACCACCGATCCGCCGAGCATCGTCCCAGCCTGCAGGCCGATCAACGTCACCATCGGCAGGAGTGCGTTGCGTAGCACATGGCGCACCAGCACGCGTGTCTCGGACAGCCCCTTGGCGCGCGCTGCGCGCACGAAATCGAGATTCAGGACCTCGAGCATCGCCGCGCGCATGATGCGCAGGTAGATCGCGAGGAAGATCAGCGCCAGAGTGACCGTCGGCAGGATGAGGTGCCAGGCGATATCGAGCATGAGACGCAGCCCGGCATATCCCGCCCCGACCGTGCCGTAGCCGCCGGGCGGCAGCCAGGCGAGCTTCACGGCGAAGACGACGATCCCCATCAGTCCGAACCAGAACGAGGGGGTAGCGTAGAAGATGAGGCCGAGGGTGGAGATGACCGTGTCGGGCCAGCCATTGACGCGCCGCGCCGCGAGCACACCGAGCACCATCCCGGCGGCGAAGGCGAGGCTCAGCGACGACGCCATCAACAGCAGCGTCGGCGTCAGCCGCTCGAGGATCACCGTCGCGACCGGCTTGTTGTAGATCGCCGAGAAGCCGAGATCGAGCCGGACGAGCCGCCACAGATAGGCGGCGAGCCGTTCCGGCACCGAGAGGTCGAGACCGTAGAAGCGACGCAGCTCGGCGGCCATCACCGCATCGCCGCCACCCGCCTGCGCCATCAGCGCATCCACCGTGTCGCCGGGCGCGAACTGCAGCAGCACGAACAGCCCGGCCAGCAGGATCAGCAGCGTGGGCAGGCTGGCGGCGAGGCGGCGCGCGGCGTAGGCGAGGAACTTCATCCCGCAGCCGCGCGTGCGGGCAGCCGCCACTCAGGCCCCGCGGCCCCGCCCCCCCCAGCCCGTCCCCCTCCTGCAGGGCAGGTGAAGGAGTGGCTTCGGCGCGTCACGACGCGATCCAGAGATCCGACCAGTGGCTGGAGGGCCAGCGCGGCGTGTTGTGGTGGTTGCGCAACCTGGCCGAGGTCACCGAGATGAACTGGCGCTCGATCGCCATCCAGACCGGCACCTCCTCCAGCACCTTGCGGGTGAACTCGGCGTACTTCGCCTTGCGGCGCGCAGGGTCGAGCTCGCTCGCCGCATCGTCGATCAGACGATCCACCTCGTCGGACTGCCACCCGAACTGGTTGGTCCAGGGACTGCCGGGCGGGCTGCCGGAGCGGTACCAGACCGTGGTGCTGACAGCAGGATCGTTGCGATATTGGTGCCATCCGGTGGCGAGGTCGAAGTCGTGGTCGCGGTACACGGCGGTGAGGAAGCCGGCGGCGTCGCGTCGCACGATCTCCACCGGGATGCCGATCGGCTGGAGGCTCTGCTGGATGAAGGTGGCCCAGAGCGCGATATCCTCGCCCCAGGGCGCAGGCAACAGGCGCACGCGGAACCGCACGCCGCCGGCGCCGCGGCGGAACCCGGCCTCGTCCAGCAGCCGCTCCGCCTTGCGGCGGTCGAACTCGTATTGCGGCATGCCGGGCGTGTAGAAGTCGGGCGAGGAGGAGGGGATCGGCCCAGTGCCGCGCTTGCCGAAGCCGTAGAGGAAGTTCTCGCAGAAGAAGTCGACATCAAGCGCATGACAGATGGCGCGGCGAACGCGCACGTCCTTGAAGAAGTCTCGCCGGCAGTTGAACTCCACCGTGTTGGTGACCGCATTCCCTTCGTTGCCCCGGGTCGAGACGATGAAACGCGGATCCTTGCGCAGACGGTCCATGTCGGCGAGCGGCAGCGACGAGTAGGGAGAGAGCTGCACCTGTCCGGCTTCCATCGCGGCGGTCGCCGCCGCCTTGTCGGTGATGAAACGCCAGACGATCCGGTCCAGATACGGATACCCCGCGTTCCAGTAGTCTGGGTTGCGGTCGGCGATGATGAACTGGCCGCGCTCGTACTGGACGAAGCGGAACGGTCCGGTGCCGACGGGGGCGGTGTTGGCCGGGTTCTCGAGCACGTTCGTGCCCTCGAACACGTGCTTCGGCGAGATGTAGCCAAGATCGACCATCGCCCGCAGCAGGAGGTCCTGCGGCATCGGCCGGCTGTAGCGGAACACGGCCGTGTGAGGATCGGGCGTGTCGACCGCCTGGAGATAGAGCTGCAGTGCCGTGCCGTAGTTGAGATGCTTCTTCCACATCTCCATCGCCGTGTACTGCACGTCGGCGCTGGTGAAGGGCTTGCCGTCGTGCCACCTCACGCCCTGGCGCAGACGGAAGGTGTGGGTGAGGCCGTCCGGCGCAGACTGCCACGCCACCGCCAGCATCGGCACCGGCCGACCCTCGCCGTCCAGTTCCACCAGCGGCTCCTGCATCTTGGCCGCGACCACGTAGACGCCGGTCGAGGCGCGCAGGCTCCCGTTCAGGATGCGCTGTTCGCTGCCCATGTGCACGGTGACCGTGCCGCCGCGCCGCGGCTGCTCCTGCGCCCGCAGAGCACCCGGCAGGGCAGCCGCCACGGCGGCTCCGGCCAGCAGGTCACGACGCCCGATCTGCATTGTCCCTCTCCGCGCGTGGTTTTTTCCAAAACCACGTTGGCAGCCGCCGGGCAGCCGCGTCAAGCGCGGATGAAGGTCACGACGACCCCGTTGGCGACGCCAGGCGGCACGATCACGGCCTCGGGCAAGACCGCTGGTCTGATCCCGCCAGCCTCGACGGCGGCACGGGCGAGATCGAGGCTGCGCACCCGGATCGCGATGCCGGCGATGCCGCGCTGGGGCAGCATCGCCGGCGCGACCGCGCGATCGAGCCGCGCCGCCAGTTCCGCCGCGGAGGTGAAGGAGAAGCATCCTGCCGTGGTCCGGACGGTTGTCCCGTCGGCGGCAAGGCCGAGGAGGCGCGCAGTGGCCGCGGCGGCTCCGGCCGGGTCGTCGACCACGACGTCGAACCGCTCGATCCCGACCGCCGTGTTGGGATGCTCGGTCAGGCCGGGCGCCCAGGTCGTCTGCGGCGTCAGGTGGCGGCAGAAGAACAGCCTGAGCCCGGGCGTCACCTCATCGCGCAACTGGAACGTGCTGAAGCGCGCCTCGCCCGCCCCGGCGCCGGCGACCTGCACCGCCCTGCCCCAGTGTCGCACCGCCTCCGGAGCGGCGCCGCGCCCGGCCACGGCGGCGTGCGCCGCCTCGGCATCGAGCGCCCGCATCGCCACCGCGACCACGCCCTCGCGCCGGGCGAGGGCAGCCCGCCAGCGCGCATTCGCCTCCGTCTCCGTCAGGACGCCGAGCAGTTCGAGATAGGTGTCCGCCAGCATGATCGTATGGTTGGCGGTGCCCATGTGGTCGGGATGGCGGCCGATCGGCGCGGTGCGGAAGCCGAGCGCCTCCCAGCCGATCCGCGCGGCGGCAAGATCACGGACCAGGATGATGCAGTGGTCGATCCCGCCGATCGCCCGCATCGTCGCGCTCACGCGGCTGCCGGGATGCGCGCGCTCTCCAGACCCACGGCTTCGGCGCAGGCGACGATGCTGGCCCAGGTCTCGTCCGGCAGCGGGATTCCCTTCGCCGCGCGCTCGGCGCGGTTGCGCGCCTCCATCTCGCCGGGGATGAGGACTTCGCCGCCCGGCTCGGCCGGACGGGAGGACTTGTAGAACGCGATGTAGCGTTCCGCACGCGCGACGAACGCCGCCGGCTCGTCGATCATGTCCGGGCGCAGGTAGAAGCTCAGCATGCCGTTGGTGATCCGTCCGCGCCCGTGCTCGCGCGGGCCGCAGGTGCCGTTGCCGGTGAGCGCGCCGCCGAGCATCTCGCACATGAAGGCGAGCCCCGAGCCCTTGTGCAGCCCGAAGGCGCGGATCGCACCTTCGCCGTTCTCGGGCGTGCGGTCGCTGGAGGCGAGCGGGCCGTAGAGCACGGCGGGATCGCCCGAGACCGAGCCGTCGGGCCGGATCAGAGCGTCGTCGGGGATCTTCTTGCCGCCGCGCGAGGCGACCAGGACCTTGCCCTCGGCGACGTAGCTGGTGGCGAAGTCGAGCACCACCGGCGGCCGATTCGGCAGGGGCAGGGCGATGCAGTGCGGCGCGGTGGACAGGCGCCGGTCGACACCGCCGAAGGGTGCGACCAGCAGGCTGCCCTGCACATTGACGTAGTGGATCGCCACCAGCCCCTCGGCCGCGGCCATCTCTCCCCAGTCCCCCACCCTGCCGAGATGCGCGCTGTTCTTCAGCGCAACGGCGGCAAGCCCGCTCGCCTTCGCCTTCTCGATGCCGAGCTTCACCGCGATCGGCGTCACCGTCTGGCCGAAGCCGTACTTGCCGTCGACCACCGCGGTGATCGGCGTCTCGCGCTCGACCTCGGGCGTGACGCCGGCGACGATGAAGCCGGACTTCAACCACTGCACGTAGCGGGGCACGCGCACGACGCCGTGGCTGTCATGGCCGGTCAAGTTGGCTTCGACGAGGTAGCGGGCCACCCGCGCCCCTTCCTCGCGCGAGGTCCCGGCGGCGGTGAAGATGTCGGCTGCGAAGTCGCGCAGACGCTCGGCGGAAATCAGCATGGCGTCATCCGGCTGGTCGTGAGGGCAGGGCGCTAACCCTGCGCCGCCCGCGCCATCTCCGCAAGGTAGCCGCGATTGGCGGTCGGGCTGATCAGGATCTCGTTGATGCAGACATGCGGCGGCTGGCAGGCGACATAGAGGATCGCATTGGCGACGTCCTCGGGCTGCAGCATCCGCGCGCGCACCTCGGGCGGCAGCTTCACCGGGCGCAGATCCATGATCGGCGTGTTCACCTCGCCCGGCTCGACCACGCAGGAGCGGATGCCGTTGCCGCACTCCTCCATGTTCAGCGTATGGCTCATCGCGACCAGGCCGTGCTTGGCCGCGACATAGGTCGGACCGGAGACATGGCCGATGAAGCGGCCGGCCCAGGAGGCCACGTGCACGATCAGGCCGGCCCCCGACGCGCGCAGCGCCGGCAGGCAGGCCTGGGCGACGTAGAAGGGGGCCTTCAGGTTGGCGTCGATCAGCGCCGAAACGGTCTCCTGCGTCAGCACCGCCCAGCGCCGCTCGGGCACATTCAGCCCGGCATTGGAGACGACGATGTCGAGACGCCCGAAGGCGGCGAGGACGGCGTCACGCGCCGCGTTGACCTGGGCCGGGTCTGTGAGGTCCGCGGGGGCGACGAACGCGCCGTCGCCAATCATCCTGGCGGTCTCCGCGAGCGGATCGCGCCGCCGCCCCGTCAGCGCGACGCGCGCACCGGCCTTCGCGAGCACGATCGCGGTCGCGCGGCCGATCCCGGAGCCGGCTCCGGTGACCCAGGCGGCCTTCCCGTCGAGAGCCCCCATCGTCCTAGAGGACCTTGCCCGTGTCCGCGTCGATCAGGTGCATCTGGTCCATGTGCGCGGCAAGCGTCATGGGCTGACCCGCCTGCGCCCCCGCCGCCGGATCGACCCGGGCGCAGACCGGCGTGCCCTCGATCCGGAAATGCACCAGCGTCTCCATCCCCATCGGCTCGATCACGTCGAGCTCCACCGTGATGGGGGCGAGGTTCTGCTTGTCGGTGCGCGTCGTCTCGGTCAGGTGTTCCGGCCGGATGCCGAACAGCAGCTTCTTGTTCCTGTGCGGCGCGTAGCGCGCGGTGCGATCGGCCGGCACCGGCAGCGACAGCCCCTGCCCCAGCTCGATCCGGAGCGCCCCGGCGCCGTTGCTCAGCCGCGCGGGGATGAAGTTCATCGCCGGACTGCCGATGAAGCCGGCGACGAAGATGGTGGCGGGGTGGTGGTAGAGCTCGTTGGGAGGGCCGACCTGCTCGATCACGCCATGGTTCATCACCACCACCCGGTCGGCGAGCGTCATCGCCTCGACCTGGTCGTGGGTGACGTAGATCGTCGTCGTCTTGACGGCCTGGTGCACCTTCTTGATCTCGGTGCGCATCTGCACGCGCAGCTTGGCATCGAGGTTCGAGAGCGGCTCGTCGAACAGGAACACCTTGGGATCGCGCACGATCGCGCGGCCCATCGCCACGCGCTGGCGCTGTCCGCCCGACAGCGCCTTCGGCTTGCGCTCGAGCAGCTCGCCGATCGAAAGGATGGCCGCGGCACGGTCGACGCGGCGCTTGATCTCATCCTTCGGGAAATGGCGCAGCTTCAGCCCGAACGCCATGTTCTCGAACACGGTCATGTGCGGATAGAGCGCGTAGTTCTGGAACACCATGGCGATGTCCCGGTCCTTCGGCGGGATGTCGTTCACCATCTCGCCGCCGATCCAGATCTCGCCGTCGCTCACCTCCTCGAGCCCGGCGATCATGCGCAGCGTCGTCGACTTGCCGCAGCCCGAGGGCCCGACCAGGACCACGAACTCGTGGTCGGCGATGTCGAGGTCGATCCCGCGGACCGCCTGCACGCCGCCATCGAACAGCTTCACAACCTTGCGCAGGCTGACTTCCGCCATCGCTGAGCCCGTCTCCCTAGCCTTTGGTGGCGCCGGCGGTCAGTCCGGCGATGTAGTAGTCCATCAGGAAGGCATAGACGACCAGCGGCGGCAGCGCGGCCAGCAGGGCGGCCGACATGATCATGTGCCACTGGAACACGTCCGCCTTGATCATGGTCGAGGCGATGCCGACCGTCAGCGGCATCTGGTCGAAGCTGAAGATGTAGGCGAGCGGATAGAGGAATCCGGCCCAGGAGACCGTGAAGGCGAAGATGGTCGCCGCGATGATCCCGGGCATGGCGACGGGAATGAAGATCTTGAGCAGGAGCTGCAGCCGGCTCGCGCCGTCGATCAGCGCCGCCTCGTCGAGCTCCTTCGGGATCGACTGGAAGTAGCCGATCATGATCCAGGTGCAGAACGGCACCGAGAGCGTGGGGAACACGAGCACCATCACCCACATGCTGTCCATCAGGCCGAGGAAGCCCACCACCTGAAACAGCGGGATGAACAGCAATGTCTCGGGGATCAGGTAGCAGAGGAACACGCCGGTCGCGAGCGTGGCCGAGCCCCAGAACCTCATCCGGCTCAGGCTGAAGGCGGCCAGGATGCTGATCGCCATGCTGATGGCGACGGTACAGATCGTCGCGATCACGCTGTTGCGGAAGAAGATCGGAAACTGCGTGTCGGTGAACAGCGCAAGCCAGTTGGACACGGTCGGCGGCCAGGGCAGCGCCCAGGGATTGCCCTCGATCGCCGCGATCTGCTGGCTGGTCTTCAGGCTGGTCACCAGCATGTAGTAGGGCGGGATCAGGAAGAAGACGGCGAACAGGATCAGCCCCGCATAGGCCCCCCAGAGGGCCCATTTCCGGCTGCGCGAGAGGCTCGGACGCCAGCGCGAAGGTGCGGCGCGGCTGACGGGCTCGGAGACGGCAGCGGCAACGGTCGTGTTCATCGTGCCTTCAGCCCATCGCGTCGGCGCGGCGCCGCACGCCGCGCAGGATGAAGATCGCGAATACCCCGAGGATCGGGAACATGAACAGGCTCACCGCCGCGCCGAGCGGGATGTCGCCCGAGCCGATGCCGAGCGCGAAGCTGTAGGTGGCGAAGATGTGGGTCGTGTCGCGCGGCCCGCCATTGGTGAGGATGCGCACGATGTCGAAGTTCGCGAAGGTGACGATCAGGCTGAACAGCACCGTGATCGAGATGATGTTGCGCATCATCGGCAGGGTGATGTGCCAGAGCTTCTGCCAGGCGTTGGCTCCGTCGATCGCCGCCGCCTCGTAGAGCTGCTCGGGCACCGACTTCAGCGCCGCGAGATACATGATCATGAAGAACGGGGCGCCGTACCAGACATTCACCAGGATCACCGAGAAGCGCGCCCAGAACGTGTCGCCGAGCCAGGCGATGTTCTCGCCGCCCGCGGCCCGGATCACCCAGTTGAACGCGGAGTAGGAGGGATCGAGCAGCCACCACCAGGCGAGCGTGCCGATCGCCAGCGGCATCACCCAGGGCACGAGCAGCATGCCCCTCCACTTCCGCTGCCCCTTGGCCGGCAGCACGTGCACGAGATGGGCCAGGATGAAGCCGATCAGCGCCTTGAAGAACACTGCCGTGATCGCGAAGATGCAGCTTTGCCAGACGACGTTCCAGAACGTCTCGCGCCGGAACAGGAAGGTGAAGTTCCCGAGCCCGACGAAGCGCTCCATGCTCTTGTTCAGCATCGCGAGCCAGCCGGCATAGAAGGCCGGGAAGATCATCAGTCCCAGCACCAGCGCCAGCAGCGGGAGGCACAGCAGGAACGCGGTGGTGGACTGCCGCCGCATCATCCGGTGCAGGCCGCCCCTGCGGGGCCCGGCTGCCGAGCGCGCGGCACCCGTCTGCGCCAGCGCGGCGGTTCCGTCGGCCATCAGATGGTCCTCCTCACCACATCGTCCCGGCGCCTGCGATCCGGCCGAGAAGCCGGGGGCGGCACCGTCCGGCCGCCCCCGAGACCGTGTCAGCCGCGCTGGAAGCCTTCCAGTTCGTTCGCGGCCCAGGACAGCACGCTGTCCATCGCCTCGTTGCGCTGGACCAAGCGGGCGATCATGTTCGTGAACGTCGCCTGGTTGTACATCTGCGCGGCGATCGACTTCTCCGACGGATAGCCGGAGATGTTCGGCTGCGTGTCGTCACGCGGCGTGTAGTTGTAGAGCAGCCCCTTGGGCGGCCCCTCGTCGCGCCAGGTCGCGAAGTCGAACTGGCTGGCGAAGGGCGGCAGGTCGTAGCCGAGGCTTGCCGCCACCAGCCGCTCGGCGTTCTCGCGCTGCGAGATGTGCCGGATCAGGTCCTTGGCCGCGTTCTTCTGCCGGCTGAAGGACCAGATGCCGTGGAAGTAGCGCAGGTCGCCGACGAAGCGCCCGGCCGGTCCCTTCGGCATCTGGATGTACCAGGTCTGCTCGGCGATCTGCGGCGCATCGCGCTTCGCCACCGCCCAGGCCGAGGGCGGATTCAGGATCAGGCTCGCCCGGCCGGCGATGTAGGCGCGGTTGTTCGAGGCGTCGTCCCAGGCGAACACGTCCGACGGCAGGTGCTGGCAAAGCCGCTTCATGTACTCGAGGGCGGCCCTCGTGCCGGGGTCGGTCTTGACGACGATGTCGCCCTTCTCGGTCACCAGCACGGCGTTGAAGCTGCGGAACAGTGCGCCGACCCAGTCGATCGCGTCCGAGAACGAGCCGAGCGGCAGGCCGAACGGGTGGCCCGCCTTGTTCAGCTTCTCGGCCGCGACCAGGAACGCCTCCCAGTCCCAGGCCGCGATCTTCGCCGGGTCGCGCCCTTCGGGCCCTCCCGGGAACATCGCCTGCATGTCGAGCCCGGCGTGCTGCTTGAAGAGATCCATCCGGACATGCGGCGGCTTGAGCTGGCTGCCGACCGTGGTCGGCACGGCGCGCCACTTGCCGTCGATCTTGCCGAGATACTCGGCGATCGAGTTGATCGGGCCGTACTGCCTGACGAGATCAGCAACCAAGTCATCCACCGGCTCGAGGTTGCGCTGGTGGATGTTCACGTCCCAGGTCGCGAAGGCCAACATGTCGTGTCCGGTGCGGGCCTGGGCCTCGGCCTGCGCGGTCAACCGCAGCTTGTTGCCGTTCGAGGTGATGTAGTCGATCTTCAGCTCGACCCGGTTCTTCTGCGCCCATTCCTGGGCGATCTTGGTCAGCGTGTCGTTGGCGCCCGGCACCCAGTGGTCCCAGAAGCCGATCGCGAGCGTGCCGCCCGCCGCCTGGCCGTGGACATTGACGAGCGGCAGGGCCGCCGCGGCGGTGCCGGCCGCGCCGGCCTTGAGCAGCGTGCGGCGCGAGACGGAATGCTTGGCCATGGTTTCTCCCTTCCTTGGCTCCCGATCAGCCGGCCCCTTCTCCTCGCACGCGCAGCATGCGGGGGCGGCCTGTTGAGTAGTCCTGACTGTAACGGCGCCGCCTGGAAGCCGCAATCGCCTGAATGCATGCCTGAGACATCAGTTCGCAGCCTTGGCGACCCCGCGCCGATGCGATCAGATGCGCCCGCCCCGCAGCGCCGGCGCATCCCGCGCCGCCCGGTGGTTCGGCCAGGAAGGGAGGACGCGCGTGCGCGCCAACAGGATACGCGAGATCTGGAGTTCGGGCGGCCATGCCGTGAACGGCTGGCTCGGCATCCCGCACGGGGTTGCGACCGAGGCGATGGTGCAGGGCGGCTGGGACAGCCTGACCGTCGATCTCCAGCACGGCCTCGTGCACTACGATGCCGCCGTCGGCATGCTGCAGGCGATCTCCACAAGTCCGATCACCCCGCTCGCGCGCGTGCCCTGGAACGAGCCCGGCATCATCATGAAGATGCTGGATGCCGGCTGCTTCGGCATCATCTGCCCGATGGTGAACAACCGGGAGGAGTGCGAGCGTTTCGTCCAGGCCTGCCGCTACCCGCCCAAGGGCTATCGCAGCTTCGGGCCGACGCGGGCCAACTGGTATGCAGGGGCCGACTACTGGAAGAACGCCAACGACACCGTCATCACCTTCGCGATGATCGAGACGAAGGGCGCGCTCGACAATCTCGACGCGATCCTCTCGACGCCGGGACTGGACGCGATCTATGTCGGCCCGGCCGACCTGGCGCTCGCGATCGGCGAGCAGCCGGTGGGCGATCCGACCAGCGAGAAGACGCTCGGCGAGATCAGGCGGATCGCGGCGGCAGCGAAGAAGCATGGCGTGATCGCCGGCATCCACACCGGCAGCCCGGAGGGTGCGAAGCGCATGTTCGGGCTCGGCTACCAGTTCGCCACCATCCTCGCCGACACCGCCCTGCTCGCGAACGCCGCCAAGGCCGCGGTCGCGGCGGCCCGGGGCGGCGAGACTGCCGCCGCCAGGACGGCCGGCCCGTACTGACCGGCGCAGGGCGCGGGCGCCTCCTCGCCCGCGCCCTTCCCGTTCAGTGGATCTCCGCCATCTTCCTCAGTGCCTCGCGCAGCGTCGCGATCCCGAATCCCGGTGCCCTGGCGGCATCCAGGATCACCTTCTCGCGCCGCGCGCAGAGCTCGACCGCCGCCGGCACCCTGGCCGCGACCTCATGCGGGATGACGACCGCGCCGTGGCGATCCGCGTGGATCAGCTCGCCGTCATGCACCGTCATGCCGTGGATGCTGACGGTGGTGCCAACCGCCACCACATGCACGAAGGCATGGCTCGGGTTGATCATCCCCGCGATGATCGGGAAGCCCTTCGCCATCATCGCGAGGTCGCGGATCGATCCGTTGGTCACGCAGCCCGCGACGCCGAGCGCCTTGTGGATGGTGGTCTGCACCTCGCCCCAGAAGGCGCCGGTGCCGGGCGTGGAGTCGAGATCCTGGATCACGGCGATGTTCGGACCGGGCTCTGCGGTGGCGACATGCTCGTAATAGGTCACGCGGAGCGCGTTGCGCTCGGCCGGGCTCATCGCCGAGGGGTTCTCGGCCCGGATCATCGCGGTGCGCGCATAGCCGACGAAGATCGCATCCGGATGGTCGTTGTGCACGAAGGGCCGCGTGGTGAAGCGGATCAGCTGCCGCGGCGAGACCAGCTCCTCGAGCGCATTGCAGATGGTCGGCGTGTCGATCTTGGCGAGGGCGGCGAGCAGGGCCTGGTCATGCGTGATCATGCGGCATCTCCGTGCGATTGGCACGCGCACGGTGCCGCGCCGAGGCCTGCACGTCGAGCCCCCTCAGTCCGAGAGGGAGGACGCGAAGTGCAGCAGTTCCGAGGCCGGCATGGCGCCGGAGCGCCGCGCAACCTCCCTGCCGGCGCGGAAGGCGACCAGCGTCGGGATCGCGCGCACACCGAACCGCGCCGCCACCTCCGGATGCGCCTCGGTGTCGAGCTTGGCGAAGCGGATCCTTGGCAGACGCGCTGCCGCCGCCGCGAAGACCGGGGCGAAGACCCGGCAGGGGCCGCACCACGGGGCCCAGAGATCGAGCAGGAGGGGCAGCTCGTCCTTGGCGAGGAAGCGCTCGAGCCGAGGGCCATCCAGCTCGATCGGCGCAGCCGGCAGCAGGGACGCGCGGCATGACCCGCAGATCGGCCGATCGCCGAGCCGCGACAGCGGGACGCGATTGAGCGTCCCACAGGCGGGACAGACGAGGATCCGGCTGTCGTTCACAGCCGGTTCACCGGGATCTTCAGGTAGACGTTGCCGTCCGCCTCGGGCGGCGGCATCCGGCCCGCGCGCATGTTCACCTGGATCGAGGGGATGATGAGCGCCGGCATCTTCAGCGTCCGGTCGCGCGCCTCGCGCATCGCCACGAACTCGTCCTCGGTGATGCCGTCGTGGACATGCACGTTGGCGGCACGTTCCTCGGCCACGGTGGTCTCCCACGCATAGTGGTCGCGCCCCTTCGCCTTGTAGTCGTGGCAGAGGAACAGCCGCGTGGCGGGCGGCAGCGACAGCACCCGCCGGATCGAGCGGTAGAGCGTGCGCGCATCACCGCCCGGGAAGTCGGCCCGCGCGGTGCCGTAGTCGGGCATGAACAGCGTGTCGCCGACGAAGGCCGCATCGCCGATCACATAGGTGGCGCAGGCCGGCGTGTGGCCCGGCGTGTGCAGCACGCGCACGGTCAGGTTGCCGAGCGGGAAGGTCTCCTCGTCGTCGAACAGCCGGTCGAACTGGCCGCCATCGGGGTTGAGGTCGGTCGCGTGGAAGATCGGCCGGAACACCCTCTGCACCTCGACGATGCGGCTGCCCATGCCAATCGGCGCGCCGGTGCGGTCCTTCAGATACGGCGCGGCGGAGAGGTGGTCGGCATGCGCGTGGGTCTCCAGGATCCAGGCGACCTGCACCCCCTCCTCCGCGACGCCGGCCAGGATCCGATCAGCGAAGGCGGTGTCCGTGCGGCCGGCGGCCGCATCGTAGTCGAGCACCGAGTCGATGATGGCCGCCGCCTTCGTGGTCGGATCCCAGACCAGGTGGGCCGCCGTGTTGGTCGGCTCATGGAAGAAGGTGCGGACCTCGGGACGGTTGGGACGAGCGGTCATGGCTGGCTCCCGATATCTTCGTTGTATCGAAGGTAAGGATCGGGCTAGGCTGGCGTCAACGGCGGTGTCCGGCGCCGACCATGATCGTACCACGGCCGGCGGCCGCTCCGAGGAGGCCACCATGGCGCAGTTCATCGAACCTGCCGAGCTGAAACGTCGTCTCGATGAGGGCAGCGCGGTGCTGATCGACATCCGCGACCCCGACGAATACGCGCGGGAGCACATCCGGGGTGCACGGCTCGTGCCGCTCGCCGCCTGGGACCGCCACGATCTGGAGGGGGAGGCCGGCAAGGCGGTGGTGTTCACCTGCCGCAGCGGCAACCGCACGGCCGCCCATGCCGCGCGGCTGTTCGCGCGCGCCTTCCCCGAGGCCTACCTGCTGAGGGGTGGCATCGAGGCCTGGAAGGCGGCGGGGCTGCCGGTGCATCGCGACCCGAGGGCGCCGCTGGAACTCCAGCGCCAGGTCCAGATCGCGGTCGGCACGATGATCCTCGCAGGGCTCGCGCTCGCCTGGGCCGCCTCGCCCTGGTTCCTCGCCCTGCCCGCCTTCGCCGGCGCAGGCCTGGTGTTCGCCGGCATCACCGGGTTCTGCGGCATGGCGCGCCTGCTCGCGGCCATGCCGTGGAACCGCCCGCAGCCGTCCGGCTAGATCGGGTCGCGCACCAGCGGCGCGGTCGAGCAGTGGATGCCGCCGCCGCCCTGATAGACCGCGCTGTAGGGCACGATGCGCACGCTGATCCCGGCCTTGTCCAGCGCCTCCGCCGTGTAGGGGCTCACCGCGTCCGCCATCAGCACGCGGCCGGGCGCGACGGCGAGGCAGTTGATCGTCCAGACCGGATCGTCGGGATGCACCTCGATGGTGCGGATCCCCAGCTCCTTGAGCTTCTCGAGGAACCAGTAGGGGAGCTGCACCGGGTTGATGATCGCGGTGTCCACGTCGATCATCACGAAGGCACCGTCGATGTGCAGGCGATAGCCGGTCAGATGCACGCGCAGGAGTTCCACCCCCTGCACGCGCAGCACCTCTTCCACCTGATCCGCGCCTGCCTCGTTGACGCGCGACGAGAGCCCCACCACCGCGACCTTCGGCGTGATGAAGGCGAAGGATCCCCCCTCCATGATGCCGGTACCGTGGATGGTGCGCAGGATCGGCATGCCGATCCGCGCCAGCGTCTCGGTCGCCGGCGCCTCCTCGCCGCGGCGGATCGGCGCGCCCATGCGGCAGACGATCGCCCCGCCATCGACCGCGATCACCTGGTCGCGCGTATAGACCGACTTCATCTTGCCGGGCGCGCAGCGGTCGAGGAACACCACCTCGACCCCCTCCTCGCGCAGCGCGGCCACCAGCCCGTCGTGCTGGGCCTGCTGGGTGGCGATGTCGGGGATCTCGCGGCCGCGCCAGTACCAGCCCGTCTCGGGGTCGCCATAGGCGCCGAGATGCTCGATCCGCTTCGCCGGATCGACCATCTTCAGCTCGTCGCCCGGGCGGTGCATCAGCACCATGCGCAGCCGGCCCACGTCGTTCGTGCAGCCCCAGCGCCGGCCCCACACCGCCTGCTGCTCGCCCGCGTCCTCGAAGCCCGGGCTGGGCCGCGACGGGAAGGCCTTGATCAGCATGTTGTAGCGGAACTCGCCCTCGGTCATGATCGACACGACCGTTCCTCCTCGGTTTCGTTGCCGGATCAGCGTGGCGCGGGGACGGTGTATTCGGGACCGCGTGCGGTCTCGACGTATTCCGGCCAGCGGTAGTGGATGGGGGCGGCGAAATCCTTCGGCAGCAACGGCGCCAGCCACCTGGTGCCGCCGATGCCGCCGCCCGTGCGTTCGACGAACTCGGCCCGCGCCTGCTCCAGGAGCGCGGGCTGTTCGAGCAGCCCGACGAAGGTCGCACCGGTCACCTCGGCCGCCTTCAGCCACATCGGGTCGATGCAGGCCGGATGCCCGCCCATGGCGTGGCGCGTCCAGTCGGGCCAGTTCCGCCCCGGCGCATCGACCCGGAGCTGCGCCCGCCCGACATAGAGCCGCGCGGTCGGGCAGTGCCAGGTCCAGTCGGTGTAGTCGTCGGAGGTATAGTTCTTCTGCCAGGGCGGCAGATGCGCGCGCAGCGCGGCCTCGGCGTCCTCGGGCGGGCAGAGGCGCTGGATCTCGGGCGGGAACGGATCGGGCACCGGTTCGGCGCCGCAGGCTGTGCGCAGCTCGTTCGCGAAGGCGACCGCCTCCCCCGAATAGCGTGGCGGGCCGAGGGCGGCGAAGACGTCGAAGGTCGCCCGTGCGATCGCGTGGTTGGGCAGGCCCGGCCGCGTCTTCGTCACCCAGTCCTTGCGCACGGTGCAGTGGGTCATCGCCGCGACATGGTCGGCGTTCCGGTCCAGAACCGCCCAGACCCGCTCCTGCATCTCGATGGTCGGCGCGCGCAGCGCGTACTGGATCACCGCGAGCCCGGGCGGCAGGTTGTCGGCCGTCGCCTGTCCGGCCTGCAGGATCGCCTCGTTCAGCGACCATGCGCCCTGGTGCGGCAGCATGTTCTCCTTCAGGTACTTGGCCGCCGTGTACATCAGGCAGACCGCGTCGATCGCGCCGGGCGCGCGGCTGACCGAGTGCGAGGAGTGCACGCCCGTGCGCGCGATCGCGGACGACCAGGTCTCCGGTTCCAGGCACTCGAAGGTGTAGATGCGCGACCAGTAGGTGGCGCAGTGCGTGTCCCACAGGCAGGAGTTGGCGAGCGCGAGGAAGGAGGTCGGGTGCCAGGAGATCGCCGCGGTGAACTGGTCGTAGTAGCCGTGCGCCGCGTGCACCGGCTTGGAGCCGCACATCTTCTCGGCAGGTTCCCCCATCAGCACCAGCGTGCCGTGCAGGCCATGCCTCTCCATCGCGTGCTTGGCCGCAAGCGTGCCGGCGAGCGCGCCGATGCCCAGCGCCGAGTGCGGATCGGTGTGGCCCGCCGTGTGCAGGTGCGTCCCCGCCCGCGGCTCGCGCCGCGCCACCGGCTCCTGGCTGGTGCCGGGCACGGCGTCGTACTCGGCGATGGTGGCGAGCACCGGCGCGCCCGCCTTCGTGCCGGGCGCGGTCCAGGTGGCGCGGAACGCCGTCGGCATCCCCGCGGTGCCCGCCTCCACCGCGAAGCCCTCGCGCCTGAGCCGATCCACGAACCAGGCGGCGGAGCGGTATTCCCGCCAGGACGGCTCGGCGAGGCGCCAGAGATGCAGGTGATCGGCCGAGAGCGAGGCCGCGTTCGCCGCCACCCAGGATGCCGCCGCGCGTTGCGCCGCGCTCAGTTCGGTCATTCGTCCCGCTTCCTCCGCAGCCACAGATCACCCGCGAGCAGCAGCATCGACAGCAGCATCATCACGCAGGCCGCCACCGCCATCACCGGATCGAGGTTCTCGTTGATGCCGTCCCACATCCGCCGCGGCAGGGTGAACAGCGCGCGGCTGGCGATGAAGAGGATCAGCACCGCCTCGTCCCAGGAATGGATGAAGGCGAAGATCGCGCCCGAGGCGATGCCCGGCATCACCCGCGGCATGATCACCCAGCGCAGCGTCTGCGACAGGTTGGCGCCCATGCTGCGCGCCGCCTGCTCGAGCCTCGGATCGAAGTTCGCGAGCGTCGCCGAGACCGTGATCATCACATAGGGGATGCCGGTGACGCCGTGCACCAGGATGATGCCGAGATAGGTGTCGAGCAGATCGAGCCGGATCCAGAGCCGGTAGATGCCGAGCGCATAGACGATCGAGGGCACGATGATCGGCAGCAGCATCAGCACGCGCACGAGATCGGTCAGCCGGGTCGAGAGCTTCCAGCAGCCGATCGCGCAGAGCGTGCCGGTCGCGACCGCGAGCACGGTCGAGAACACCGCGATCACCAGGCTCTGCCAGGTGCTGGTGAGCCAGCGCTCGGAGGTGAAGAAGGTGACGTAGTGCTGCAGGCTCGGCGCCTCGTAGGGCAGCGACAGGAAGCGCTGGTCGGTCACGCTGAGCGGGAAGACGACCGTGATCGGCAGCAGCAGGAACAGCAGCACCGACCAGGCGAGCACGTTGGCGGCGGGGCCGGCCTGGGCGGAGCGGTCCATCTCAGTGCCGGCTGCCGAACAGGCGGCGGAAGTCGACGATGCGCGCGAAGATCGCGAGCACCAGCACCACCGCGGCCAGGAGCGTGGACGCCATCATCGTGCCGACCCCCCAGCGGATCAGGTCGAGGATCTGGAGCTTGATGTACTCCGCCACCATCAGCGTCCGCCCGCCGCCCAGGATCGCCGGCGTGACGTAGAAGCCGAGCGAGAAGATGAACACCAGCACGGTCGCGGCGACGATGCCGGGCTTGGTCAGCGGCAGGAACACGCGCCGGAACGCCTCGAACCGCGTCGCGCCGAGCCCGCGCGCGGCCGGCACCAGCCGCGGGTCGATGTCGCGCATCGAGGCATAGAGCGGCAGCACGGCATAGGGGATCATGTAATGCACCATGCCGACGGCGATGCCGAACTCGTTCCAGATCAGCCTCAGGGGCCGG
The DNA here is from genome assembly GCF_006704265.1 of Elioraea sp. Yellowstone. Taxonomy (GTDB): domain Bacteria; phylum Pseudomonadota; class Alphaproteobacteria; order Acetobacterales; family Acetobacteraceae; genus Elioraea. Next base: position 39,659 of record NZ_VIKA01000009.1, read on the forward strand.
TCGATCAGGCCGACCGCGACCAGCGCCTCGTTCACCACGCCCTGGCTGCGCAGCAGCGTCACCCAGGCGAAGGCGCGCACCAGCACGCTGATCCAGAGCGGCAGCAGCACGCAGACGAACATCCAGCGCTGGATCCGCGGCGGCGCCGAGACGAGCGCATAGGCGACGACATAGCCCGCCACCAGCGTGATCGCGGTGGTGATCACGCAGATCCTGAGCGTCGTCATCCAGACGCGCTGCAAGGCCGGACTGGTGAGCAGGCGCTCGTAGTTGCCGAAGCCCGGCTCGGGCTCGGTGAAGGAGATCCACAGCACCTCGGCCAGCGGGAAGGCGTAGAACGCCAGCATCAGGATGACGGCCGGCGCGATCAGCAGCCACCACGAGAGGGATGCGCCGAGCAGGCGCGTCTGCGGCGCCGTCCGCGGCAGCGTGGCGGCGAGGGTCGTCATCAGTCCGGCACCACCGGCACGGAGGCGTCGGCCGGCCAGGCGAGGCGGACGCGCCGCCCTTCCGCCGGCTCGACCGGGCAGCGCCAGGCCGGCACCGTCACCTGGAACGTCCCGGCACCGGTCGCGACGACGAGCGCGAAGGAGGTGCCGAAATACGACCACGCCGCGATCGTGCCCTCGACCGTGTTCGCCGCCGCCTCGCCGTCCGCGGCGATGGCGATCTTCTCCGGGCGAAGTGCGATCAGGACCGTCTCGCCTGGCGGTGCCGGCCCGTCCTGCAGGAAGCGCGCGCCATCGACCGCGTAGGCGAAGCCGTCGGCGCGGCGTTCGATGATCCGGCCCTCGAGGAAGTTCGACTTGCCGAGGAAGTCGGCGACGAAGCGGGTGGCCGGACGCTCGTAGAGCTGGCCGGGCGGTCCCTCCTGCACCAGCCGGCCGTCGCGCAGGATGGCGATGCTGTCGGACATCGACAGCGCCTCCTCCTGGTCGTGCGTGACGTAGATGAAGGTCAGTCCGACGCGGCGGTGCAGCGCCTTCAGCTCCACCTGCAGCTCGGCGCGCAGCTTCTTGTCGAGCGCGGAGAGCGGCTCGTCGAGCAGCAGCAGCGCGGGCTGGAACACCAGCGCGCGGGCGAGCGCCACACGCTGCTGCTGCCCGCCCGAGAGCTGGCTCGGACGGCGATCCTTCAGGGGACCGAGCTGCACCAGATCGAGCGCCTCGGCGACGCGGCGCTCGGCCTCGGCGCGGGCGACGTTGCGTACCCGGAGCGGGAAGTGCACGTTCTCCGCCACCGTCATGTGCGGAAAGAGGGCGTAGCCCTGGAACACCATGCCGAAATTGCGCCGCTCCGGCGGCAGCGGCGTGATCGGCGTCTCGTCGAGCAGGATGTCGCCCGCGGTCGGCTGCACGAAGCCCGCGATCGCCATCAGGATCGTCGTCTTGCCCGACCCCGACGGCCCGAGCAGCGTGACGAACTCGCCGCGTCCGATCGTCAACGTGACGTCGTCGACCGCGCGCGTCTGGCCGTAATGCTTGGCGAGGCGCCGGACCGTCAGGCTGTGCTGCAGGGCCGCCATCAGTCGCGGTAGCCCGGGTCTTCGCGGTCGAGCAGGCGGCGCAGCGCCGCCCAGGGCCGCCAGCCCTTGTTGTCCGGGGCGGTGAACTGCGCCCGGGTGCGCGCCACCACCTCCGGCGGCGGCATCGACAGCGGACGGTTCATCGACGTTGCGGCCACCTGGATCCGGCACGCCATCTCCAGGTAGTACATGTAATAGAACGCCTCGGCGACCGTCCGCCCGACCGTCAGCAGGCCGTGGTTGCGCAAGAGCATCCCCGGCGCGTCGCCGAGGTCGCGCACCAGGCGGTCGCGCTCGGAGAGGTTGTCGTCCGCGGCGATGCCCTCGTACTCGTGCACCGGGACGCGGCCCGCGAACTCCATCGACATCTGGTTGAGCGGCAGGATGCCGTCCGCGGTCGCCGCCACCGCCATGCCAGCCAGGGTGTGGGTGTGCATCACGCAATGCGCATCCGGCCGGCCCATGTGGATCGCGGAGTGGATGACGAAGCCCGCGGGGTTCACCGGCCAGGGACTGTCGCCGATCGGGTTGCCCGCGACGTCGATCACCACCAGCGACGAGGCGGTGATCTCGCTGAACAGCATGCCGTAGGGGTTGATCAGGAAGCGCGGTTCGCCAGGACCCGGCAGACGGGCGGAGAGATGGGTGAAGATCAGATCGTCCATGCCGAACCGGGCGATCAGGCGATAGGCGGCGGCGAGATCCTCGCGCAGCGCCCGTTCGGTCGCCTGGGCGTCGGGCGGTTGCGGCGGCATCGCGTTCATGCGGTGATCCGTTGCGGTGGGTTATCGTGCCTGCGGGGTGACGACGGCGCAGTGTCGACCTAACCTGCACGATCATCAAGGGCTGTCGATGAGGCCAAGAGCCATGACCGATCTGGCGGCGGAGCGCCGCGCGCTGCTTGCGCATCTGCGCGATACCGAGGCGGAGCAGGTCGCGCTGCTCCAGGCGTTCCTGCGCGCACCCTCGGCCAATCCGCCCGGGGATACGCGCCCTGCCGCCGCCGTGCTGGAGCGCTTCCTCGCCGAACGCGGCCTGGCACCCCAGAGCCACGCGGCACGGCCGGAGCTCCCGAACATCGTCGCGACCTGCGCCGGCACCCGTCCGGGGGGGCATCTGGTGTTCAACGGCCACATGGACGTCTTCCCGCCCAACGACGCGAACGGCTGGTCGGGCGATCTGCGCGACGGCCGGCTCTACGGACGGGGTGCCGCCGACATGAAGGCCGGCACGGCCGCGAGCACCATCGCCTTCGCGGCCCTCGCCCGGATCGCGCCCGCGCTCGCCGGACGGGTCACGCTCACCGCCGTCAGCGACGAGGAGACGGGCGGGCGATGGGGCACGCGCTACCTGTTCGAGACGCTGGGCGAGGCGGTGAAGGGCGATGTCTGCCTGAACGGCGAGCCGTCGGGGATCAACAACATCCGCTTCATGGAGAAGGGTACGCTGCGCATGACGGTTGCCGTGCGCACCAAGGGCGCGCATGGCGGCTATCCCCATCTCTCGCCGAGCGCGATCAAGCTCGCCTGTGCGATCGTCACCGCCTTCGAAGGCCTGCACGGCTTCCAGCCCGCGCTGCCCGAGGCGGTCGCGCGGGCACTCGCCGACCCCGCGGTGATCGCCGCGCACGATGCCGGGCTCGGCCAGGGCGCGTCGGCGGTCGTACGCCAGGTGGTGTTCAACGCCGGCGTGATCGCGGGCGGATCGAAGGTGAACGTGCTGCCCGACCGCTGCACGCTGCACTGCGAGTTCCGCTACCCCTTCGGCCTCGACCGCGCGGCGATGGAAGCGAACGTCCGCCGCATCCTCGCCCGCTTCCCCGAAGCCAGCCTCGCGATCGACGAGGACCACTCCTACCCGCCCTCCTTCGCCGACCCGGCCGACCCGATGGTCGCCATCCTCGCCGACGTGGTGGAGCGCGATCTCGGCAGGCCCCGCCCGGTGCCCTGCTGCTCGCTCGGCGGCTCCGACAGCCGCTACTGGCGCTGGGCCGGCGTGCCGGCCTTCCTCTACGGCCCGAGCCCCGTCACGATGGGCCAGGCGGACGAGCACGTGACCGTCGAGGAATTCCTGCACGTCGCCAAGGCGCATGCGCTCGCCGCCTTCGACTGGCTCGCCGCCCGCGCCGCCGCGTAACCGCCGCGCGCTTGCACGACCGCCGTCCTGCCGCGCACTCTCGCCTCGGCCCAACAGCCAGGATCGTCCGCATGCGCCGCTCCCGCAGCCTTGTCATCGCCGCCCTCGCCCTTGCCCTCCCCGCGGGCCCGACGCTGGCGGATGCGCTCGACGAGGCGGCCGCGCGCGGCACGCTCAGGCTCGGCGTGCGCGCGGATGCGCCCCCCTTCTCGGCCTCGGCCGCACCGGGCCGCTACGAGGGCTACAGCGTCGATCTCTGCCTTGCCGTGGTCGAGGCGGCCGCGGCCAGGGCCGGCCGCCCGATCCGCCCGGACTACGTCGCGGTCGATGCCGGCAATCGCCTGACGCTGCTCGCCGAGGGCAGGATCGACCTGCTCTGCGAGGCGACCTCGCGCACCCTCGGCCGCGCCGACAGGGTGGACTTCTCGCTGCCGACCTTCGTCACCGGTGCGGGACTGATGATCCGCATCGGCCCGAGCCCGATCGCGCTGCCGCCGCTCGGCGGCGGCGGTCTCGGCCTGCCCGCAGAGCCGCCGCGGCGGATCGGCGTGCTGGCCGGCACCTCCACCGAGCGCGCGCTGCGCGCCTTCATCGCGAACGGCGCGCTGAACGCCCAGATGGTCGAGGCGGCGACGCACCAGGACGGGCTGGCGGCGCTGACCGCCGGGCTGACCGAAGCCTACGCCGCCGATCTCGAGATCCTGGTCGCGCTGCGCGCCCAGGCCGCCGACCCCGGGTCGCTCGCGATCGCCGATCGGACGCTGACGCTGGAGAGCTACGCGATCGGCATCCATCCCGGTGCGCGCGCGCTGCGCGTGCTGGCCGACCGCGTGATCGCCGAGCTTTCCCGCTCGGGGCGGCTCATGCAGATCGCCGAGCGCCACTTCCCCGGCCGCCGGCCCGGCGAGGCGTTCCTGGCGATGACGCTGCTGAACGCCCTGCCCGACTGACGGAGCGCGCCGCGTGACCCCGCGCCGGGCGGTCAACCGCACCTACGACGAGATCGCGATCGGCGACAGCGCGTCCGAGACGCGGACGCTGACGGCTGATGATCTCGTGCTGTTCGCGCACGCCTCGGGCAACCTCAACCCGATCCACCTGCCGGGCCGGCAGGGCGAGGGGGACGATGAGCCGGCGGTGGCGCCTGGCATGTGGATCGCGGCGCTGTTCTCCTCGGTGCTCGGCAACCGCCTGCCTGGCCCCGGCACGCGCTACCGCAGCCAAAGCGTGCGCTTCCTTACCCCCGCCCGCGTCGGGGATACCCTGACGACGACCGTGACGGCGAAGCTGAAGCTCGCCGACTCGGTGATCGTGTTCGATGGCCGCGCGGTGAACCAGCGCGGCGAGGTGGTGGCGGAGGCGGAGGCCGAGGTTGTTGCGCCGGCGCGGCGCGTCACGCTCGAGGACGCCGCCCTGCCCCGGCTCGCCCTGCACCGCCAAGCCAAGTTCGACGCCCTGATCGCCGCCTGCGCGCCGCTTGCGCCGGTGCCGACCGCGGTTGCCCATCCCTGCGACGGGCCGAGCCTCGCCGGCGCGCTGGAGGCGGCGAAGGCCAAGCTGATCGTGCCGATCCTGGTCGGCCCGCCCGCGCGCATCGAGGCCGCCGCCGCTTCCACCGGTCTCGATCTCTCCGGCATCGAGATCGTCGCCACCCCGCACAGCCATGCCTCGGCCGCGCGCGCGGTCGAGCTCGTCCACGAGGATCGGGCGCGCGCGGTGATGAAGGGAGCGCTGCACTCGGACGAGCTGCTCGCCGAGATCGTGAAGCGCGAAGGGGGCCTGCGCACCAAGCGCCGCATCAGCCATGCCTTCGTGCTCGATGCGCCGGTGCTCGATCACCTGCTGATCGTCACCGACGCGGCGATCAACATCCTGCCCGACCTGATGACCAAGGCCGACATCACGCAGAACGCGATCGACCTCGCCCGTGCGATCGGCATCGCCAAGCCGAAGGTCGCGGTGATGAGCGCGATCGAGACGGTGAATCCCTCGATCCCCTCCTCGGTCGATGCAGCGGTGCTGTCGAAGATGGCGGATCGCGGCCAGATCACCGGCGGGCTGGTCGACGGTCCGCTGGCGATGGACAATGCGATCGACCTCGACGCCGCGCGCACCAAGGGCATCACCTCGCTGGTGGCCGGGCGGGCGGAGATCCTGGTCGTGCCGAACCTCGAAGCGGGCAACATGCTGGCCAAGAACCTGACCTTCGTCGCCCAGGCGGACGCGGCCGGGCTGGTGCTCGGCGCGGCCGTGCCGGTGATGCTGACCAGCCGGGCCGATGACGTGCGCGCGCGCCTCGCCTCGGCCGCGCTCGCGGTGCTGTACCGGCACTGGCAGACGACGGGCGTGTCGGCGGTGCCGGGAACGGACGGCACGGCGTGACCGACGCGATCCTGGTCGTCAACGCGGGCTCGTCCTCGATCAAGATCGAGCTCTTCGCGGCCGACGACGCGCTCGCTTCGCTGCTCGCCGGCCAGGTCGAGGCGATCGGGCTCGCGCCGCGGCTGTTCCTGCGCGACGCCGCCGGAACGACGGTCGCCGACCAGGCCTGGCCGCAGGGCGAGGGCCCGCGCGATCATCGCGCGGCGCTGGCGGCGATCGGCGCGGCGGTCGCGCGTGCGGCCGCGGATCGGCGAATCGTTGCGATCGGGCATCGCGTCGTGCATGGCGGGGCGGCGCGCGCCGCCCCGGTGGTGATCGATCCGGCGGTCCGGGCCGAGCTCGCGGCGCTGACGCCGCTCGCGCCGCTGCACCAGCCGCACAACCTCGCCGGCATCGACGCCATGGCCGAGCTCCATCCCGGCGTGATGCAGGTGGCCTGCTTCGACACCGCCTTCCATCGCGGCCATCCCTGGGTCGCCGACACCTTCGCCCTGCCGCGCGCGTTCCATGCGCGCGGTATCCGCCGCTACGGCTTCCACGGCCTGTCCTACGCCTATGTCGCGATGCGGTTGCGTGACGTCGCGCCCGAGATCGCCGACGGGCGCGTGGTCGTCGCCCATCTCGGCAACGGCGCCTCGATGTGCGCGCTCCGCGGCGGGCGTTCGATCGACTCGACGATGGGGTTCACGGCGCTGGACGGCCTGCCGATGGGCACGCGGTCGGGCCAGATCGATCCGGGCGTGCTGCTGCACCTGATCGCCGCGGAGGGCTACGACGCGGCGGCCCTGACGCGGCTCCTCTACCACGAGAGCGGGCTCAAGGGCCTCTCCGGCCTGTCGAGCGACATGCGCGCGCTGGAGGCGGCAGGCACGGCCGAGGCGGCGGAGGCGATCGCCTACTTCGTCTATCGCATCCGCAGGGAGTTGGGCGCGCTCGCGGCCGTGCTCGGGGGGCTCGATGCGCTGGTCTTCACCGCCGGCATCGGCGAGAACAGTCCCCGCATCCGCGCCGCCGTCTGCGACGGCATGGACTGGCTCGGCATCGCGCTCGACGCAGCGGCGAACGCCCGTGGCGCCATGGCCATCTCCGCGCCGGAAAGCCGTGTCCGGGTGCTGCGCCTCGCCACCGACGAGGAGCGCATGATCGCGATCGAGACGCTGCGGCTGCTGCGCGGCTGATCGGCCTCATACCCGGAGCACAAGGGGTTGACCTTTGTGCGGAGGGTATGGCGCGCGGGGCTCAAGGGGCGGCCGCGCGCACAACCAAGGCCTGATGCCCGGCCGGCAAAGGTCGAACCTTTGTCGGCCGGGTATCAGCGGCTCATCAGCAGCGTCAGGTCGGCGTGTTCGAGCACGTGGCGCGTGACACCGCCGAGGATGAGCTGGCGCAGCCGGCTGTGGCTGTAGGCGCCCATGATCAGCAGATCGGCCTCGGCCTCCTTGGCCGCGGCCAGCAGGCCGGCTCCCACCGAGTTGCTGACGGGCTTGAACTGCCGCGTCTGCGCCTTGACCCCATGCCAGGCGAGATAGTCGACGAGGCCGGTCACATCGGGACCGCGACGCTGATACTCCTCGGCGTGCAGGACCGTGACCGACTCGGCGCGCTCGATCCAGGGCAGGCCGCCGGCGACCGCCGCCGCGGATTCGGCGGTGCCGTTCCAGCCGATGCAGACCCTCCGGCCGAGCTGCCCCGGCGCCGACCGGGGCGCCACCATCACCGGCCGGCCTGAGTCGAACAGCACCGCATGCAGCGCATCCGAGGTCGAGACGTCGTCGCCGGCCTCCGGATGGGCGAGCACGACGACGTCCGACAGCCGCGCCTGCTGCGCGACCACATCCTCCTCGCGCCCGACCACCGAGCCGAAGCTCGCGGTCACGGATCCGGCTGTAAAGGCGGCCGCCGGGTCGGTGACGATCGGGATGCCGTGCTCCTCGACGTAGCGCGAGAACAGCGCCTGCACGCCCTTGGCGCGCTCCGCGCTCTCGCGTTCGGTGGCGCTCATCATCTCCTCGATCATCGCCCCCGAGAGACCCTCGCCGGCGAGGGGAGCGACGTCGCGCGGATCGATCCGCACATGCAGCCCGTGCACATGCGCCTTCCAGATGCGCGCGGCCAGGAAGGCGGTCGCCAGCGCGGCCTCGCCGGCCTCGGTGCCGATCACCGGCAGCAGCAGTTTGCGGTAGGCCATGCGCCATCCCTCGAGATTCGTGTCTCCCGCGCGAATCCTAGCACGCCGGAGGCGGTCGCATCACGGGCTCGCGAGCAGGCTCCGCGCACGATCGTGCAGACGGGGGTCGGCCGCGTCCAGCCTGGTCCAGCCGATCGGTCCCGGATCGCGCACAGCCGCCTGGCGCAGCACGGCAGCATCGGCATCGGATGCATCGCCGCGCCGGGCGGCCAGCCGCTGCTCCAGCACGGGCAGCGCCGCCTCGAGCCAGATACCCGTGAAGGGAATGCCGGCCGCCGAGGCGACCGCCTCGATCCGCGCGCGCTCGCCGGGATCGAGGAACACCGCGTCGGCGATCGCGGCATGGCCGCCGGCGAGCGCGGTCGCCGCCCCCTCCTCGAGCGCGGCATAGACCGCCGCGGTCGCATCGCGCGTGTAGGCCTCGGGCGGCAGCCGGTCCTCGGGCGCGCATCCGGCAAGGCGCTTGCGGATCTCGTCCGAGCGCAGCACCAGGGCGCCCGGCGCGGCGCCGAGCGTCGGCGCGAGGGCGCGCGCGAGCGTGGTCTTGCCCGTGCCCTGCAGCCCCCCGATCGCGACCAGGCGCGGCGGCGGCGGATCGAGCGCCGCCCGCGCGGCGGCGAGGTAGTGCTGCGTCTCCGCCTGGCCGAGCCGCGCCAGCACATGCGCGCGCACCATCGCCCGGCAGGAGAGCCAGAGCGGCAGGCCGCGCGCGAGCGCGACGTCGCCGCTGCGCGCGACATAGCGGTTCAGCACCCGGTTCGCCGCCGACCGGTCCGCCCGCGCCTCGAGGTCCATCAGCAGGAAGGCGAGGTCGTAGCCGAGATCGATGGTCGCGAGCTCCTCGTCGAACTCCAGCGCATCGAAGGGCACTGGACGGCCCTGCCAGAGACAGAGATTGCCGAGATGCAGGTCGCCATGGGCGCGGCGGACGAAGCCCGCGCGCGCCCGCTCGTCGAGCCAGGGCGCGAGAGCCCCGTGGCGCGCCTCGGCGGCGGTCTGCCAGGCGGCCACGGCCGCCGGGGCGAGCCCCGCC